>CAMJWJ010000052.1 GCA_946409435.1 uncultured Prevotella sp.
TCTTCTCGATGCTGGTGCTGGCATCATACATCATCAAGGCCGACGGACGGGTGATGCACTCGGAGATGGAACTGGTGCGAAACATGCTGCGCCAGAACTTCGGAGAGGTGGCCCGCCAGCAGGGCGACGACATCCTGCGCAAGCTCTTCGACGAGCAGAAACGGGTAGGGGCGCAGCAGTTTCGCCAGACGGTGATGCAATGCTGCCAGCAGATAGCACGTAATATGGACTATGCCCAGCGGTTGCAGCTGCTGAACTTCCTGGTGATGATCTCGCAGGCCGACGGCCGCGTGGATGCCTCGGAGGTGGGGGCCATGAAGGAGTGTGCCCAGTGGATGCAGATGTCGGTCGACGAGGTGGACTCGATGCTGGGCATGGGCAAGGACGACCTGGAGTCGGCCTACCAAGTGCTGGGCGTGTCGCCGTCGGCTACCGACGACGAGGTGAAGCGTGCCTATCGGCGGCTGGCCCTGGAGCACCATCCCGACAAGGTGTCGGCATTGGGCGAGGACATCCGTAAGGCTGCTGAGAAGAAGTTCCAGGAAATCAATGCCGCTAAGGACAAGATTTGGAAGGCGAGGGGACTGTGATAATTAATAATTAATAATTAATAATTAATAATTAATAATTAATAATTGATTAGTGCAGCCAATTAAGTAACATAGAGCACCATCAAGTAACATAAAGCATGAAGCATGATGAAGCATTCAATGGGAAGTGAGGAATGAAGACGCCAGCGATACAAATACCCGAGGGGGTCAGCGAAGTGCTGCTGCATGCGTGTTGTGCCCCGTGTTCGTCGGCCATCGTCGAGTGGCTGGTGCAGCATGACGTGCGCCCGACCATCTTCTATTACAACCCGAACATCTGGCCCCGCGAGGAGTACGACATCCGCAAGACGGAGAGTAAACGGCATGCCGAGCGACTCGGCATCAGCTGGATAGACGGTGACTACGACCATGACGGATGGCTGAGGGGTGTCTGTGGAATGGAAGGTGAACCGGAGCGTGGCAGGCGGTGTGAGCAGTGCTTCACGCTGCGCCTGATGGCTACAGCTCGTAAGGCGAAGGAGACTGGCATCGAGTGGTTTGCCACTACGTTAGCCTCCAGCAGATGGAAGAGCCTGGAGCAGATAGAACGTGCCGGACGGGTGGCAGAACAGGCTGTGGTGGGTACCCGCTTCTGGGCGCAGAACTGGCGTAAGGGCGGATTGCAGGAGCGGCGCAACGAGTTGCTGAAATACTACGGATTCTACAACCAGCAATACTGTGGCTGCGAGTTTTCTGTTCGTCAGCAACCCTGACGCGGAGACAGCCAGATGCTGGATCGTGACCGTTTAATCGTAAATCTTAGTTTCCCGCTTGCCTTGCAGCACGGCCAGCGCATTGAGAGCAAGGGCTTTCATCTCGTCCTCGCCGGGGAAAGTGTAGAGGGGAGCGAGAAAACCGATGCGTCGGCGCAGCTCGCTGATGATGTATTCGCTGTGAGCCATGCCGCCCGTGATGAGGATGGCGTCGACATCGCCGCAGAGTACGGCACTCTCGGCAGCAATATTCTTGGCAACATGGTAGATCATGGCGTCGACGATGAGCTTGGCATGCTCGTCGCCCCGACTGATACGACCCAGTATCTCGCGCATGTCGTTCGTACCCAGATGGGCGTTCAGTCCCGCCTTGCCGGCGATACGCTTCAGCAGCTGTTGTTCGTTGTACTTACCGCTGAAGCAGAGGCGGATAAGGTCAACGGCGGGCAGACTGCCGGCACGCTCGGGCGAGAAGGGTCCTTCGCCGTCCAGCGCGTTGTTGGCGTCGATGGCGCGCCCGTGTTGGTGGGCAGCCACACTGATGCCGCCGCCTAAGTGACAGATGATGAGGTTCAAGTCCTCGTATTCCTTGCCGATGCCTTCAGCGTAGCGGCGGGCAATGGCACGCTGGTTCAGTGCATGCCAGATGGCGATGCGGGGCATCAACGGACTGCCACTGATGCGCGCCAGAGGCGACAACTCGTCGACGACGCCGGGGTCGGCGATGAACGAGCGGCAGCCGGGTATCATCTGCGCTATCTCGTAGGCTATCAGACATCCCAGGTTGCAGGCGTGACTATGCATGACACAGCCGTGCAGCGTGTCGTCGAGCATGCGCTGGTTGATCTCGTAGACACCACCGCTGATGGGCTTTACCAGTCCGCCGCGCCCGATGACGGCATCGAACTCCATGGGGATGCCGGCAGTCCGTAGCTCGTCGAGCACCAGCTGGCGGCGGAAGTCCTGCTGCTCGGTGATATTGCCGAATGGTGCCAGCTGTTCAGCCGAGTGGGAGATGTTACGCAGCAGTATAGGGTTCTCGTCCTCGTAGACGGCCATCTTAGTCGATGTACTGCCCGGGTTGACTACAAGAATCTTCATCTACTATATATAATAAGGTGTAAGAATATAATATATAATGAGGTGTTACAAGAGAGAACCAAGTGCCAACAGGATGCTGCTGTACTTCGTCTCGGCATCATCGCCGCGTGAGGGCAGTACGACAGGACACTGTGCACCGCACAGCATGCCGGCAGCCTTAGACTCAACAAAGAAGGTCAGCGCCTTGTATAGTGTGTTGCCAGCCTCAATGTCGGGCATGATGAGAACGTCGGCTTCGCCTTCCAGCGGCGACGTCATGTGCTTGGCATGGAGCGCCTCCAGCGAACAAGCCGTCTTGATGTCCATCGGACCATCGACAAGACAACGGCCGAAGGCTCCGTCGTGTGCCATCTGGATGATGTCGGCATAGCCGTCGACAAAGGGAAACTGCTTGCCACCATGCTCGGCACAGTGAGTCAGGGCGACGCGCGGCTCGTCGATGCCTAATCCGTGGCAGACGTTGACGGCATAGCGTACCTGCTCGATGCGCTGTTCATGGGTAGGGTAGGGAATGACGGCAGCATCGCTGAAGAAGAGCAGCTTGTGGTACGTCGGTATCTCGACGGCAGCAAGGTGAGTCAGCACGTGGCCTTGGGGCAGGATGCCCGTCTCTTTGTTCAGCACGGCGCGCAATAGCTGGTCAGTGCCGATTAGACCCTTCATCAGCACATCGGCCTCGCCCTGTCGTATCAGTGCCACAGCCTCCTGGGCGGCAACGTCGGGCTGCTCGTTAACGATGTTGATAACTGTTGCCAGACGTTCGTCGGCTATCCGCTTGAGGGCTGTCTGGCTTGCCTCGTCGTCGGGCATAACGGCAGCAATGCGCAGCATCCGTCTGCTATTGGCTACACGTTCCTTCAGCTCGTGCAGTGTGTGAATTGTTTCCATTTGCTTAACGTTTTATTCCGCAAAGGTACGAATAAGTGAGCACAATACAAAAAGAAAAATGATTTTTTTCTTTTTGCATTGTCGAACGACAGTGCCTTCTCAAAGTTTACTTCGAAAAGGTACGAATAAGTGAGCACAAAGCCAAATAAAAATGAATAATTCCTGCGCAATAATGCGCAATTGCCACTTTGCACACTTTTGCAAACATTTTTTCTTGGAAGGTAAGCAATTATTTCGTAACTTTGCAACAACAAAAAACAAGAACTGTTCATCCAAAATAAACAAAAGTATGTTACTGACCAACCGCGAGCTGTTTCTGCTCATCATCTGCACCGTGTTCTACATCACCTTATTTATAGTGGTGCTGCAGACCAACCGCCGCAAAATACAGTTGCTGCAGAGCCGACTCGACAACATACATGCCATGCAGAAAATGGCAGTCATCGAACCGCGACAGGATGTGGACGCCCTTTTTGCATCACCAGTGTACATGCGCATCAAGAAGTATATTGACGAAGGCCGCAGCATGACGGGTGACGAATGGGTAGAACTGGGTGAGGCTGTGAATACTGCCTATACAGGGTTCACCGAGAAACTATACAGCCTCTGCCGGATGAGCGATCAGGACTACCGGGTGAGTCTGCTTATCAAGGTACGCATCCAGCCTAAGGACATCGCTACGCTGACTGCCCACTCGAAAGAAAGTGTCGCCTCGACCCGCAGCAGACTTTACAAAAAGGTGTTCGGCAAGAAGGGAACGACAAAAGACTGGGACGACTTCATACTCTCTATATAAATCTCTATATAAATAAGGTATAGTATAAAGAATAAAATTGTAAATCTGTAAATTGTAAATAGCTATGTTAGAGTATTTCCTTCAAAACATGTGGCAGATATGGGCTGTTGTGGCCGTGGTCTGCTTGATTCTGGAGCTTTCGTCGGGTGATTTCTTCATCATCTGCTTCTCCATTGGAGCTGTTTTTGCACTCATATCCTCGGTGTGTGGATTGGGTGTCTACTGGCAGATATTCATCTTTGCCGTCTTCTCGCTGCTCAGTGTGCTATTTGTTAGACCTGTGGCACTGCGTTACCTGCACAAGAATGACCCCAACCGTGCATCAAATGCCGATGCCCTGTTAGGGCGTACAGGGCGCGTGACAGAAGCTATACCCGTTGGCGGTAATGGCTACGTGCAGATAGACGGTGACCTCTGGAGAGCAGTAAGCCCATCGGCAACACTGATTCCGGCAGGTACGACGGTCCGCGTCGTTGGACGCGAAAGTACCATCGTTACTGTTGAGACGCTGTAAGCACAAGCATCATTAAACAACTATTTATATTAACAACAAACAACAATGGACATTATGAGTTATGTACTGATTGCCATCGTCGTTCTGGTGATTATCTTCGCCAAAATGGCTCTTGTGATTATTCCACAGTCGGAAACCAAGATTATTGAGCGCTTAGGCCGCTACTACGCCACGCTGAATCCTGGTATCAACATCATCATCCCCTTCATTGACCGTGCCAAGGACATCGTGGTGCTCTCGCGCGGCCGTTATGCCTACTCAAACTCCATCGACCTCCGCGAGCAGGTTTACGACTTCCCGTCGCAGAATGTGATAACGAAGGATAACATCCAGATGGAGATCAATGCGTTGCTGTACTTCCAGATTGTAGATCCCTTCAAGGCTGTCTACGAAATCTCGAACCTGCCTAACGCCATTGAGAAACTGACACAGACTACGCTGCGTAACATCATTGGTGAGATGGAACTGGACGAGACGCTGACTTCGCGTGACACCATCAATACGAAGCTGCGTGCTGTGCTGGATGATGCTACCGACAAGTGGGGTGTGAAAGTGAACCGTGTTGAACTACAGGACATCATTCCACCGGCAACGGTGCTGAACGCCATGGAGAAGCAGATGCAGGCCGAGCGTAACAAGCGTGCCCAGATTCTGACCTCCGAGGGTGAGAAGGCCGCCGAGATCCTCGCTTCAGAGGGTGAGAAGACGGCCATCATCAACCGTGCTGATGCCCAGAAACAGCAGGCCATCCTCCATGCCGAAGGTGAGGCTCAGGCTCGTATCCGCAAGGCTGAGGCTGAGGCGAAAGCTATCGAACTGATTACCGAGGCTGTCGGCAAATCGACGAATCCTGCCAACTATCTGCTGGCACAGAAGTACATCCAGATGATGCAGGAGCTGGCTCAGGGCGACAAGACCAAGACGGTCTACCTGCCCTACGAGGCTACCAATCTGATGGGTAGCATTGGCGGCATCAAAGATCTCTTTAAAAGTGAATAGGTAAGAGTAATATACAAATAAAGTGCTGCCGCTCATCCTACTATTTTGGAGGGCGGCAGCATTTTTTTTATTTTTCTTTTTTCATTTTTTTACCTTTTCACTTTTTCAAGGGAATGGTGAAGCTAAATATTGAACCTTCGCCTTCTGAAGATTCCACATAGGCATTGCCGCCATTCTTTTGGGCAAAGTCCTGACAGAGCTGAAGACCCAGTCCTGAACCTTCCTCGCCGCCAGTGCCATAAGTGGTCTCGCCCTTGCGGAAAATATTGTCGACACGCTCGGAGGCAATGCCTACGCCATGGTCTTGTACGCAGATGCGTGCAAAGTCTCCATCGCGCTTGTAATACACTTCAATGCCTTTGCCTTCAGGAGTGAACTTGATGGCATTGGAGAGCAGGTTGCGGAGGATGGTCTTTATCATGTCATTGTCGCCATGTACCGTCAGTTTCTCGTCGCTGGGGATGTAGCGCAGGTCAATCTTCTTCATCTCGGCTATCACGTGGAAGATGTCCACTGCTCCAGGAACGATGTCGTCGAGGTCAAGGTCCTGGTATACTACATTGAGACGTCCCGTCTGGCTCTTTGTCCATTTCAGCAGGTTGTCCAGCAGGTCGTGAGTCTCCTCTGACTCACGGTTGGCTTTGTCTAACAGATTGAATATCTCGTCACCAACAATCTCTGGCTTCACCACGTTGACAGCTAAGTTGAGCACCATGCGGATGCTGGCCATCGGGGAGCGCAGGTCGTGGGCAATGACAGAATACATCTTGTCGCGGTTCTGGATGGTGCGCTTGAGTTCCTCGTTCTGTTGGATGATAATACGCTTTGCAGCAACGAGTTGTATCTGGTGCATCACACGCATCACAAGTTCTTCCTTGTTGAAAGGCTTCGTTAAGAAATCATTTGCTCCTACCTGAAAGCCTTTCACCAAGTCGCTTGGATTGTTCAGTGCCGTGAGGAAGATGATGGGTATGTCGAGCGTCTCGGGGTCTTTTTTCAGGATGACTGCCGTATCAAAGCCGTTTAGGTCGGGCATCATGACATCCAGTAAAATCAAGTCTGGTTTCTCCTTCTTTGCCTGCTCAATGCACATGTTACCATTAGAGGCTGTGCAAACCTGAAACTTTTCGTTGGTAAGCAATATTTTCAAAAGCAGAACATTGCTCACCACATCGTCGACAATCAATATTTTATAGTCGCTTCGGTTTATTTGGGCATCGAAGGTCTCGTTTAACTCCATTTGCAAAGGATTATTAATCGTTCAATTTGCAAAAGTAGCAAATATTTAGCATTTCGCCAAATATTTGCCAATTTTTTTTAAGTTTACAGCAGGATGGGTACTGCTATAAGCGTTACGCCTCGCTGTTATGAACGATGAAAACGAAGAAACAAGTTCATTCTACTGTCACACTTTTAGCCAGATTTCTTGGCTGGTCGACGTTCTTACCCTTACAGACAGCTACATGGTAGGCCAATAGCTGGAGGGGAATGGTGGCCACAAGCGGTTCGAGACATTCCATGACGTCAGGCAGTTCAATCACTTCGTCGGCTATCTTTGAGATTGTGTCGTCGCCCTTTGATACCAGTGCTATCACACGCCCTTGGCGAGCCTTGATTTCCTGAATGTTTGACAGTACCTTCTCGTACATCGCATTATGGGTGGCTATGACCACGACAGGCATGTCAGAGTCTATCAGTGCAATAGGACCATGCTTCATCTCGGCAGCAGGATATCCTTCGGCATGGATATAGGAAATCTCCTTTAGTTTCAGTGCACCTTCGAGTGCTACGGGATAGGAGTAGCCACGACCCAGATACAGGAAGTTGTGAGCATAGGTAAAGGTGCGGGCAAGGTCTGCTACTTTTTCGTTGTTCATGAGCACCTCGCGTATCTTTTCTGGTATTTCGCTCAGCCCCTTGACGATTTTCAGGTATTCGTCGCGGTCGATTGTGCCTTTTGTCTCGCCTAAGGCAAGCGCTATCATGGTGAGTACCGTCACTTGGCCGGTAAATGCCTTTGTGGAGGCGACACCAATTTCTGGACCTACATGGATGTAGGTGCCAGTATTGGTGGCACGAGGAATACTGCTGCCTATGGCGTTGCAGACTCCGTAGATAAAGGCTCCGCGCTCTTTCGCCAGTTGTACGGCAGCAAGTGTGTCTGCCGTCTCACCGCTCTGTGAGATGGCTATGACGACGTCGCCCTTGCCTACTACGGGGTTTCGGTAGCGGAATTCTGAGGCGTATTCCACTTCTACCGGTATGCGGCACAAGGTCTCAATCAACTGCTTGCCGATTAGTCCGGCGTGCCACGAAGTGCCGCAGGCAACAATCACGACGCGGTTGGCCTCCAGCATCTGTCGGCGGTAGTCAATCAGGGCAGAAAGGGTGACATGGTCAGCATCCATATTGATACGACCTCGCATGCAGTTGGTCAGACACTCAGGCTGCTCGAAGATTTCCTTCAGCATGAAGTGGGGGTAGCCTCCCTTTTCGATTTGTCCGAGGTCAATGTCTACCGTGTTCACTTCCAGTTCTTGCTCCTCGCCGAGAATGCTCAGTACGTGCAGCTCCTGATTTCTGCGAATGACAGCGATATTTCCGTCCTCTAAATAAACTACCTTGTCGGTATACTCGACAATAGGACTGGCATCAGAGCCGAGGAAGAACTCATCGTCGCCAATGCCAACCACTAACGGGCTTTGCTTGCGGGCAGCGATAATCTGGTCAGGGACTCGCTTGTCAATAACAGCAATGGCGTAGGCACCAATGACCTGAAAGAGTGCCAGCTGAACGGCTTCGAGAAGCTGTAGATTCTTTTTGACCATGATGTACTCTATCAGCTGTACCAGCACTTCAGTGTCGGTATCACTCTGAAACTGTATGCCCTTGGTTTTCAGCTTCTCCTTGATGTCGGCATAGTTCTCGATGATGCCGTTGTGGATGATGGCCAAGTTGTGGCTCTGGGAATAGTGTGGGTGTGCATTGCGACTTGACGGCTCGCCGTGTGTTGCCCATCGGGTATGTGCTATGCCGATGCAGCCGCTGACATCCTTGTCGTTACAATACTCGCAGAGGTTATCCACCTTGCCTTTCGATTTGTAAACATTTAGTTCCCCGCTTTGGTTAATGAGTGCTACGCCTGCTGAGTCGTAACCACGGTACTCCAATCGGCGAAGTCCCTTAATTAAAATAGGAAAAGCGTCTTTCTTTCCTATATATCCTACTATTCCACACATAATTATATTTTGTTTAAGCTCTAAGTGTTGGTGTTAAAAACCAGCTGCAAAATTAAGGAAATAATTTAAATTGACAAAACATTTGAAGAAAAATCTATTAAAAAGTTTGGCGGTTACGGAATTAGTTCGTACTTTTGCACTCGTGATAGAACTACAACGACATATAGAAATATTGCTGTTAGACCATGACTGTGTCATTGTGCCTGACTTTGGAGGATTCGTAGCACACGCTGTATCAGCCCGTTATGATGAGGAGGATCAATTATTTCTGCCTCCATTCCGGACATTGGGCTTTAATCCACTGTTAAGCTTGAATGATTCTGTGCTTGTTCAGTCGTATATGGAGGCTTACGATTTAAGCTATCCGGAAGGACTGCGCCGTATAGAGAGTGAGGTGGCAGAACTGAAGCAGCAGCTCAGCGACCATGGCCACTATACGATGGACAGCCTGGGGACACTGAGTGTGAATCAAGAGGGTAACTATGAGTTCGAACCGAGCGAAGCAGGTGTCTTAACTCCGGCATTGTATGGATTGTCCAGTTTTGCTATCCAGCCGTTAGAAGATGAGGTCCTGACGGATGCTTCTTCCGTAACGGCAGAGAAGGTGTCCATAAACGACGGTCACCATCAAGAAGATGCAGAGCGCCAGCCTGCACTGCTTGACTTTACAGACAGCGACGATGACAGCCATGATGCCGTTGAAGTGAAACTATCGTGGATTCGTAATGCTGTGGCCGTTGCTGCTGCCGTTGCCATGTTCTTCCTGCTGGCAACCCCTGTTGCTAACAGTAACTTAGGTTCTCAGGCGATGAGTCAGTTACAGAACAATGTCCTTTACAAACTGATACCGCAAGATACGAACATGTTGCCAGCTGAACCTGTTCAGCCTGCTGCCGTTTTAGCAGAGAATGAAAAGGTCGAAGCTCCTGTCAATGCCGACAAACCGTTAGAGGCAGTCAAAAAAGACATTACTGTAGATGCCGAAACTGCAGGAAAAGTGGTTAAGACAGAAGCAGCAGAAGTTCATAAGCCCTCGGCTACCTATTGTATTGTAGTGGCAAGTCAGGTGAAGAAAAGTAATGCAGAGTATTTTGTAGACCAGCTGCATAAGCAGGGTTATAAGGAGGCGCAAGTATATATCCATAATGATATTGTGCGCGTCATCTGTGGCGAGTACGCTACAGAAGCCGAAGCTTATCGGAACTTGAACAAGTTGAGCGAGAAGGAAGAATTCTGGGAAGCTTGGGTGTACAAGAAAAAGGCATAGTATACTCTTGTTTTTATTGCTTAAAGCAGAAATTGGTGCATTATGAAGCGTGTCAGATGTCCTAAATGTGATCATTACATCATATTCGACGAGACGAAATACACGGCAGGGCAGTCATTGGTTTTCAAGTGTGACGAGTGTGGCCGAGAGTTCGGAATACGCATTGGGGTGTCGAAACTACGTAGTACGCAGAAGGATGAGAATGCTCAGCTGGATGGGGATGACAGGAGTCGTGAAGTAGAAGAGGCTCCGTGCGGAAGTATCGTGGTCATAGAGAACGTTTTTCACTTCAAACAAGTTATACCGCTTCATTTAGGGAATAATGTAATAGGCCGCTATCAGAAGGGTAATCCCATTAATTGTCCTTTTGAAACGGTTGACCCAAGTGTTGATTTGAACCATTGTACTATACATGTGAGTAGGAACAAACGAGGGCAGATGCAATATCTGCTAAGCGATAACAACAGTAATACGGGAACTTTTGTAGATAATATTGAACTGACACCTCGCGAGCGGCGACTTATCAGCGATGGTACGCTTTTTACCATTGGTGCTACCAGTATCATACTTCGTACGCCGGAGACGGAAGAATAACCTGGTAACTTGATAAGTATTAGCAATAACATTGGAGTTGACCCACAACAAATATATAAATAAAGGAAATGTTGTTGTGCAACAAAACCCTTCATCAGACTGCTAACATGCAATGACACAACGAGATACGGTGAAGAGTTACTTGTGTGATGTGTGATGTATGATGTGAGAGGTGAGAGTTGAGTGTAACATCGCAGGTCTTTGCATTTACTCAATGAGTAATTTCAGTAACTAAGCCACTCGCTGAATTGAGAAGGCCATTCACTGAGCTGAGTGGGCCACTCACGATCGTGAGAAGGCCACTCACAACGACAAAAAAATGATTGGAAGAACTCGTGAAGGGCGTTATCCCGTCAGCCCTTCTCATTGCAACATCGGCAACCCTCACATCGCCTCACCCAAACCCTTCACCGCAAGTCATTGTCGTGCAATATATTACAGCGTTGGTGAAGGGTTTTCTCGTTTGATGAATTATGACAAAAAAGAGGGGGTGAGAACGCCCTAATAGTTCAACTGCTATATTATTGCCTAAATATTTAGGAATTCTCCTTGCCCCTTGAGCACAAAAAAAACGAATGCCACGCTCCGTCAGTTATCTTTGGAGCGTGGCATATAGTTTGTACAATAATGACTTTCTCTTTAGTCGCTCAGCCTTAGCCTAATCCAAGCAATGGCTTCAGTTGGTTCTCCTTGTGAAGTACCCATACGGTTGTGGCCATAAATGCCAAGAACACCAGAATGATGCAAATCTTACCACGGCCAGGTCCGGATTTCTTGACAGGTACGGAAGCTGTCTGAAGGCTGGTGAATGACGGGGTTTCTTCTTGCACCTTGGCTTCTGCTGCCTGCAACTGGTTAGCCAGCGAGTTGAAGGCATTGTACTTCAGCTGCATGTCGTTCTCTAAGTCAATAAGTTTGATACGTGCCGACTGGTAGATAACGTCCTGATTTGCATCGGCATACTCTGCATAAATACGACGTGCCTTTTCGTAACGTGTCTTGGCCTCTCCGTAAAGTTTGCGTGTGTACTCCAAATCTACCTTAGACTTCTTGGTACGATATTCGGTGATGAAGTCCTGCAAACGATGCTGAACAGTGTCTGCCATACATGCGGCAATATACGGATCCTGATCAACAACATCTATCGTGATAACCATGGTCTTGTTGTCGACGTCGCATTTCACCTTTTTGTCAAGTGCCTTGACAATTTCTGCTTCTCTCTTGGTAAGTTGGAAGGCATCAAATGGTTTTTCTTCCTTTTCTTTGGCAAAAAGTGAAGCAAGAAGCTTGAAAGGAGCGGCAATTACGGTGCTCCACCAGGGAACCTTCTGTTCTTTGTCCAGGTAGTCATAGTATGTCATGACGCGTGTGCTGTCCTTCTTGTGAACAGGTACATTGAAAAGACTGACCTTGAAGTCTGTGCCACTGATCAGTTCCGGATAGATCATCGGGTAGAGTGCCTCGGTATTGCCCATGGCACCAGTACCCATTTTCAATCCGAATGAGGCGGCCATAGCAGTCAGCGAGTTCATACTTCTCGACATGTTCAGCTCTGGAGCCAGTTTTACCTCACATGTGTAGTAGTTGTGCAGGCTCAGCGTGAAGACAACAGCAAAGATGCTGGTTGCCAGAATTACTCTCTTGTATAGCCGCTTGTGTTTCTTGATGGCAGAGAAGATGGCAGCAAAGTCTATGCTGCTCTCTTCCTGCTCTATATTTTGCATGTTCTCTTCCATTGTTGTATGTTTAGACAGATTGGAACTCATTATGTTATTTCGTCAAGTAGGCAATGGCAGTCACCATTGAAGCAAGGCTCGTCAAGCTACCGAGGGCACCAATCCACTGAGTGGCATTCCAGTAATGTTTGGGCTTCCTACTGGGAACTACAATCTCACTACCTGGCTCAATCTTTACGCCAGGCTTAGCTTCGGCCATCATGCCGTTAGGATAGATGATAAACGTCTTGCGTTTCTTGGCTGTCTCAGAGAAACCACCGGCATTCTTGATATACCACCTGTAGTTCTTACCTTTGGTATAGGTCACCGTATTGGGGAACTGTACGTCACCGGCAATTTTCACGGTTCCATTGTATTCGGGCACGTCAATGCGGTCGCCCTCACGAAGCACGATGTCTAAGTCGCTGCCAGGATTTTCCAAGGCTTTGTCAAGCTCAATGCCAATAGTATAAGTGGCTTCAAGGTCCAACTTGTTCCATGCAACAGAGTCCTTGCGGCCTAAGTTGTTGCTGATAGCCTCCAGCACAGCAGTTTGGCGCTGACGCTCTTCATCGCTCATGTGGCGGATGAGACGTGCTCCCTTGATATAGGCATCCTCGGTGAGACCTCCTGCCATCTTGATGGCATCGGTGAGTCGCAGGTTCTTCTTCTCCAGCGTAAACGATCCTTCGTAGTTTACTTCACCAGTCACCCTGATGTTTCTCGGCATCACATAGCCAGGGCTGCGGCGTACGTGGACAATGTCGTATGGCTCAAGAACGAATCCCTTGTCGCCAGTGATGACCAGACCGTCTTTAATGTCAAAAGTGAAGGTCTGTGCAATGTCGCGGGTCTTCTTTGTGGCATGCGGGTCGTTGATACGGCGTGACACATCGATACGTGCCAAGTTGGCTCCATCGCGCAGTCCACCGGCCTGTACTATCAGGTCTTCGATGGTGGTGTTGTCTGCATATTGGTAACTGCCCGGACTCATTACTTCACCGGTAATCGTGAACGAACGTTCCTTGCGCAGTTCCTCCTGTGTCGGAATAAATACCACATCCTCGTTCTGAAGGACGACGTCAGCTGTCGTTCCATTCATGATGCCTTCTACGTCAACAGGAATAATCTGTAACGAGCGGTCCGGCTTCAGACGGTGGATAATGGCATGTGTCGTAAAGGCATCCTCGGTGAGTCCTGCTGCTGCCTCAATCAAGCTGCGCACGGTGTTGGTGCCCTCATTCAGATTGAACTGCCCGGGGCGGAACACGGCACCCTTGATCTCCACCATGTTGTCGTAACGGTTCAGCATACCGTCAACACTGATGGCATCGCCGTCAAGCACCTTGAAGGTGTTCAGGTCAAACTCCTCAACATTATGTACGGTAAAGCGTTCACCTGCCTGGCGCACCAGACGGACGGACTTTTTGTAGGCATCACCCAGGAAACCGCCGGCATACTTGATGACGGTGCCGATGCTCTCGTCCTTGCGCATCTCATAGAACATGGGGCGCTTGACATTACCCGTGATACCAACGAGGCTCTCATAGGGGTCAACCTTGATGACATCATTGTCCTTCAGGTTGATATTACCTGCCAGCCGACCGTTCAGGATGAACTCATACATGTCAACCACTGTCACAAGACGGCCGTTGCGATACACCTTAATATTACGTAGCGTACCTAACGAGCTGATACCACCAGCCATGTATAAGGCGTGGAACACGTTGGAGAATGCACTCAGGTGATAGGTTCCTGGTGTGCGGACCTCACCCATGATATTAACCAAGATGGTACGCATCTGGCCAAGCGTCACGCGAAGGTCGCTGCCTGAGTAGTGCTTGCCGACCTTCTGGGCTATCTTGCTCTTGGCGGCAGCCACTGAAAGACCACTGACATAGACAGGACCAACACCGCCAACGGTGATGGTACCTTCAGCAGAAATGGTGTGTACAAGGGTCTTCTGTGAAGCGCCATAGATGTCGATAACCAGCTGGTCTCCAGGGCCTAATACGTAGTCTGTGGGAGTGGGAACATTCATATTAGGCTCAAACGAAAGCCTGTGTGTGCGGAAAATGTCACGTCCGAACACCTTCTTGCCGCTCACTTCAGGAGCTGTTCCTGCCGTAGCCTCTACGTCGCGTTCTGCCGTCTCATGCTCTGAGGCAGCGTCTGCATAAACCTGACTTGATGTCCCGCGCTTGGCAGTGACAGTCTCCTGTCCCACTGTTCCATCGCTGTTTCCTTCCATCCGTGCAGCAGCCATGGATACAGCACCATCCGCTGCACCAGTCAGTCCACGGCTCTTAATCTGAGAGTCGTACTGGTTGCGAATCTTACGTATCTGCTCAATTTTCACACCACGCGACATAAGCCTTGTCACAATCTGCGACTGGCTGGTACCATTCTTGTACTCTCGCGCAACAAATTGCATCACCTCTGCATCGGACATCTGGGCAGAAACGTCCAATACCGATACCATGCAGATGGCAATCAACAATAGAATTTTTTTCATCTTTCTACTATATTTTTTTCGTTCTTTCCTAAATATGTGCCAAACGCGTAATTTTGCGTGCAAAGGTACAAAAAAAATTATATTCTACAATGCAACATTCACATTTATTATAAAAAAGGTCACCACCTTCACGGTGATGACCACAAAAAACGAATAAAACTATCTAACAATCTACTAACAACTAACTATCTTTCTTATTTCAGTCCGCGGTTGTGAAGTGTCACGTTCAGCAGCATCACATACTTGCGGTACTGGTCTTTGTTCAACATGTAGTCCATGTAGGCGAGATCCTTTTTAATGGCTTTCTCAACCATTTTGTCGCGTTCTTCCTTACTATACTGAGCAGCAAACAGCATTTCTGCACAGAAAGTCTTGTGAATCTCAGCCACACCTTCCATCTGGTCCTTTGAGAGGCCCAGGGCCTGTCCCAGTTTGTTCATGTTGACAGTCATATCATACGCAGCTGTGGCATTCATGCTGTTTGTGTTCTCATTCTCGGCAAACGTCATGGTCATGCTCATCAGAGCAATAACAGTTAAAATCATCTTTTTCATTTTCGTTACCCTTTCTTTAATTTACAATCTTTTTACTTTAAAAACTTTATCACCAGGTTTCCCTGTTTGACGCTGCAAAATTACTGCATTTTTTTATACCGGACAAGCTTTAGATGGAATTGTTTGCGTTAACAGTCGTATTTTTGACGCATGTCAAAGAAAGGCTGCTTTCGTTGATTTTCGTCAAATTTGCCCCAATATATTTGTTTTTTTTGCTCGCTTGTTCGTTCCCTTTACCTGACGGTCGAAGGTACTTTCGATCGGAAATGAAAAGAAAAACTTGTTTTCCTTTTGCATTTCGCTCACTTATTCGTACCTTTGCAAGCATTATGGAGAATAAAGAGAATAAATATTTGGCCGTAGCATATAAATTGTATGTTAACGGAGAGAACGGGCAGGAGCTGGTAGAAGAAGCTCCAAAAGAAAAACCCTTTGTGTTCATCACTGGTTTTGGTGTAGCTCTCGATGCTTTTGAGAGCCAGCTGTCGACCCTTGCCGCTGGAGAAGATTTTGATTTTGCACTAACTAAGGAACAGGCTTATGGCGACTATGCTCCCGAACATGTGCTTGACCTGGAGCGTGACGTGTTCAGCATCAACGGACATTTTGACCATGAGCACATCTACGAGGATGCTATCATTCCTCTTCAGAATGAGGAGGGACACCGCTTCTACGGAAGAGTCGTTGAGGTCGGTGAGGAGAAAGTGAAGGTTGACCTGAACCATCCATTAGCTGGTGAGACCCTGTATTTCAAGGGAACTGTCATAGAGAACCGTCTTGCTACTAGTCAGGAAGTAGAACACCTGATGAAACACCTGGCCGGTGGATGTGGTGGTAGTTGTGACGAGTGTGGCGGTTGTGGCCATGACCATGAAGGATGTCATGAGCATGGCGACGGTTGCGGTTGCGGTCACTGCCACTAATTAGTGAGTACATATTTATATATATAATAAGGTGAATACGTTTGGGAGTATATTTAGACTGACAACTTTTGGCGAGAGTCATGGCGAGGCTGTTGGAGGAGTTGTCGACGGGATGCCGGCTGGCATACCTGTTGATGTGGGTTTTATCCAGCAAGAACTGAACCGACGTCGACCAGGTCAGAGTAATATAACGACCAGTAGGCAGGAACAGGACCATGTAGAACTGCTAAGTGGTGTGTTTGAGGGTAAGTCGACGGGTTGTCCTATCGGATTCCTCGTCCGTAATACCAACCAGCATTCCAATGATTATGAGAATATGCGACAGCTGTTCCGTCCATCGCATGCTGATTTCACCTATTTTTACAAATATGGTATACGCGACCACCGTGGTGGTGGCCGTTCGTCGGCGCGCATCACCATTAGTCGTTGCGTTGCTGGAGCGTTGGCCAAGATGGCCCTTCAGCCTCTTGGCATCGAAGTGAAGGCATACACCTCTCAGGTTGGTGGCATCGTGTTAGATCGTGACTATTCACGTTACGACCTGTCATTGACGGAAAGTAACGCTGTCCGCTGTCCTGACCCAGAGAAGGCAGCAGAGATGATTCGCCTCATTGAGACTGTCAAGGCTGATGGCGATACCATTGGTGGTGTCATCACCTGTGTCATCAAGGGTTGCCCTCCAGGATTGGGCGAGCCGGAGTTTGGCAAGTTGCATGCTGCCTTAGGGGCTGCTATGCTGAGCATCAATGCTGTAAAAGGCTTTGAATATGGTGCTGGCTTTGCCGGGGTCTGCCAGCGCGGGTCGGAACAGAACGATGTTTTCGTTTCTTGCGATGACCATGCAACATCCCTGACAAGAGCAGACGGCCAGTTGTCTGTCAGGACGGCCACAAACAATAGTGGAGGCATACAGGGTGGCATCTCTAACGGCGAGGACATTTATTTCCGGGTAGCTTTCAAGCCTGTTGCCACACTTTTACGTGAGCAGCAAACGGTAGATGTCAATGGTCGGCCGACGACCCTTACAGCCCGCGGCCGTCATGACCCTTGTGTGTTGCCGCGAGCAGTTCCAGTTGTCGAAGCGATGGCTGCAATGACGATATTGGATAGTTTTTTAATACAAAAAACGGTAAAAATATGATTTTTTCGGATAGAAATGCAAAAAAAATCGAAAAAGTCATGGCCGTTTAAGAATTTTATACTATCTTTGCAACAG
>CAMJWJ010000053.1 GCA_946409435.1 uncultured Prevotella sp.
GAGAAATGGGCTGTGAGGAATGAGAAATGAGAAATGAGGAATGAGAAATGGGCTGCGCGGTGGAGGATTGGGACTGCGTGATGGCACTGAAAGCAAAACGTTGCATGCTGTCTTTGCAGAGGTTGACGCATACCACCCTTGGTCCGGCGGTGGCATTGCTCACTGTCCCCTTCTCATTGCTCATTTCATGCTGCGCTTGGCTCATTTCTCCTTTCTCAATTCTTATTTTTATCAGCAGTTCCTTGCACTCGTTGTCGACGCTGACGATGTGTACCTCAATGGTAATCACCGAACAGCAGTCACCTTTCAGCTGATGCGTGTCACCCACCACCTGGGTAATATCTCCGACGGCCTTGCGCCAGTCGAGCATGGGCGACAGCTTCAGCAGCACGGTGTCGGCCTTGGCTGTCAGCTGTGGCAACAGTTCCAGCACGTTAGGCGTACAGTCGGCTATACCGTAGGTTCTCCCCCCATGCTCGTTGCGGCGGGCAGGGTCGAGAAACACAACGGCAGCGTGCGGCATCGTTGTCAAGTATGTTGCTGTATCACAGCAACACACCTCACACTCATGGCCGAGCAGCCGGAAATTGCCCTCGGCAATACCACAGAGACCGGCATCCTGCTCCACGTAGACACACCGCCCAAAGCCCTGCGACATCCAGTAGAAGTCTACCCCGAAGCCGCCCGTCAGGTCAGCGAACAATCCTGTAGCATTGCTGCTGTCGACGAGGCTTTGCTTGTAGCGAGCCGTCGTCTCGCTGGAACACTGCTCCATATTGAGGTGCGGAGGAAAGACGATGCCGTCGACGGCAGCCCACGACGGCAACTTCTGGCGTGCCGTCTGTCGTCCCGCTATCTGCTGCAGGGCTTGCTGCAGGTCTACGTCGGTGTCCTTCGTGCCCTGCAGTGCCAGCCGTCGCACATCCTCGTCGTCATGCTCGCGGATGTATTTCCAAGTGTTCTCGCTTAACGTCAATGCCTAATGCTTAATTCCTAACACACAATGCTTTCTTTTCTGCTACTTCTTAATTGCGAATGACCAATTGCCACTGCTCACCACTTGTCCCGTGTCGTGATGTCGTCAGCCCAGCGGTGGTCCTTTGGGAAGGGCTGCCCTCCCCAGGCTTTCACCTGTGTCCATGGCTGCGGGGCATCAGTCCAGAAAGGATGGTCGGCTGGCAGACCGAGGGGCATAAAGGCCAGACTGGTCATGTAGAGTGAGCCGTTGTTGGTGTACCAGTCAGCCGTCTCCGGCTGTGAACCGCAGAAACCGATGGTCAGGTAGCCGCCGTCGTTGAAGTTCTGCTGTTGGTCGAACATGCGGTGGAGCACCTTGGTGAGCGCAGCGCGCACCTGTCCGTTGCTCAGGTCGGCAGGCAGCGTCTGGTACCACGCCATCAGTGCCAGCGGCTGCATGGCAGCCATGCGGTACGGCGTGCTGCGACCGATGACGGGGAAGGTGCCTTCTGGCGAGATGAAGCGTTCGAGGATGATGGCAAACTTCTGTGCCCGCTTCAGTGCACGGTCGTAGTATTTCTTGTAGTCGAGGCGTGTGTTCGCCTTAGCATCCACCATAGCCTGCAGTGTCTCCAGATACATGGCATGAAACACGTAGCTGCTGTAGTAGTCGAAGGCAAAGACGGGACCGTCGGCATACCATCCGTCACCGACATACCATTCCTCCACCTTGCGGCAGGCGGTATTTACGCGGAACTCATCATATTCCTTACGGTTGGTAGCCTTGGCGATGAAGCTCTCGATGACCGACGAGAAGAGAAACCAGTTGGTGTATGGCGGGTCGATGCGACGCAGTTTCTGAAACTCCCTGACGTAACGCTGTTTCGTCACATCGTCAAGGGGAGTCCACAGCGTGTCATACGCTCTCAGGAATGACTCGGCTATGTAGGCGGCATCAACGAGGTTCTGCCCTGCCCTGCCCCAGCAAAGGTAGTCGGGCGATGCTGGGTCTACGGCATTTTTGTAGGCCGCCAGTGCCCACTGCCGTAGCTGCTGTCGCTGCTGTCCTTCGGCAGTGTCGTCGTCGGGCAGTGTGAGCCACGGGGCGATGCCGGCCATCAGTCTTCCGAAGGTCTCCATATATACCACGCTGCGGTCACGCTTGTCGAACGACGGCGAGAACTCCGTCTTCATATTCTTCTGCAGTTCGCCTTTGGCCATATTCTCCAGCACGGGCTGAGCCATCTTGTAGGCCAGCTCACACCAGTACTCACGGTCAGTCTGCTGTACCGTCTGCTTCTTCTTGGCTGCCGTTGCAGGCAATAGCAACACGGCGGCTGCCAGTAGGAAAAAAACTCTTTTCATCTTATGCTTCGCTAATTAAATATTAATAATGGACAGTTATCGGATTGGCCAGCTGCTGCAGGTATTCGTAGGCAGCGAGCTGCCACTGGGCCATCGAGCGGATGTCGTAGCCGCTCCATGCCGAACCGAAGTAGTAGGTATAGGGTGCCCCCGTGTAGTTACGAACCAGTCCGAGGGCGTGGTCAGGCTTGCCCTTCAGCGTTACCGTCTCGTCGACGCTGCTGGGAAACAGCGTGCCGACAAAGATCTGCGACTGGTGTACCTTGGGGTTGTCCGTCGGGTCGGCATACAGCACGTATTGTTTGGCGAGCATCGGCTTGTCGTCGTTGTGCAGCACGACACCGGCGGCCAGCGTCATGGGATTCTTAATACCGTCGTACCACACCGTCATGCGGTTGAAGTGAGAGCCACGGTCAAGGCTGATGATGCGGTGCTCCGTGATGCCATCGGCATTAGGAGCGTAGGTCAGCTCGGCGGTAAAGCGCAGCGGGCCGTTGTCGCGTATCTTACAGTCACGGTAGCAGTAGGGAAACACCAGCTGTCCGTCACGCATCAGGGCCGGAGCACCACAGCCCAGCGACGGTCCTACGCCGTAGGCATCCATGCCGTTGCCGTGGTCCAGGTGGAACGACGTGCTGAGGTCCAGCTCCTTCAGTGCCACCTTCTGGCCGGCCTTTTTCAGCGAGTCTTCCATGGCGTTGCCGTGGTAGTCCTTCATGTAGCGCTCCTCCACCACCAGCTCCGGTGTGTTTTTCACCCACACATCCGTGCCAAACGAGCGCTCGCCGGTCTTCTGGAGTGCAGGACCATAGACACGGTAGATGCCGAGGTCGTTCTCCCAAGCCAGGTCGTCTTTGCGTATGGGATACTGCTTGCCGCTGACGTAAGTCTTGGGCGTGGCCGGCTTGCCTTTCGTCAGCGTATAGACGGCCTTGCCATGTGGGTGCAGCGAGGCGAATATGAGCAGCTTGCCGTCGTAGGTCTTCTGGTGGGCGACCTCCTGTCCGGCAGCATTCTCTATCACGACCTCTTCGTCAGTGCCGATGCCTAACAGCTGGCAGACGCTCTGCCAGTCAGTTTCCACCACCTCTTGGCGTTGCTGTCCGCTCTCGTTGCTGAGTGTCAGCAAGCCTTTCGGTGTCTGCAGCATGCGGTAGTACTCACAGGCTGCCAGCAGGAAGGCGCCGACGCCGAAGTTGGCCTCGCTGTTGGTACCCACGCGCTGCCCTGGTATGGCCCTTTCGCCAATCGGCTGCACATAGCCGACCTTGCCGTCGGGCTGCAGGGCGATGGCCGTCAGGTAGTACCATGCCTTCTCGATGGCAGGCAGGAACTCCTTACGGGGCAGGTAGCCGTTGTTGACGCCCCAGAGCAGTCCGTAGCAGAAGAATGCCGTGCCGCTGGTCTCGTAGCCGGGAGCCTGCTGTGGGTCCATCATCGAGCGTGTCCAGTGGCCTTCCGGCTGCTGCAGCAGTTTGACGGCCTGAGCCAGCCTCACAAATTTGTCGGCAAAGAACTTCTGGTGCTGATAGTCCTTCGGCATGTCCTGCAACACCTTGGCCAGTCCGGCCAGCACCCATCCGTCGCCACGTGCCCAGAAATCCTTCTTGCCGCTGGCCGTCTTATGCTTGGGATAGACGTACTTGCCGTCGCGGAAGTATAGACCCGTCTCACTGTCGAGCATGATGCTATCGCTGTAGCAGATGTTTTCGTAGAGCTTGTCAAGGTACTTCACGTCACCAGTCAGCCTGTACATTTTTGTCATGACCGGCATCACCATATACAGTGCGTCGGCCCACCACCAGTAGTCATGGGCTTTCGAGTCCGCCTCGTAGCCCATCACCTCCTTGGCTCGTGCTACCTTCTTCTTCTGTGGCTTCAGGTTATACAGGTCTATGTACGTCTGGAAGCATATCTGCCAGTCACCGAAGAGCACGAAGTCCTGCCCTTCCCCATAGCGTTTGTATTTCCACTTTGCCGGGTCGCTCTCGGTGGCACCTTTCCATTTGTTGTGCTCGGCCCAGCGGATGCTGTAGTCCAGCATCTGCTTGTCGGCCAGGATTTTATACACCTCCATGTTACCTGTGTGGTAGGCGGCATGGTCCCAGAAAGCCCTTTCCTCGGCAGGGTGGTTGTTCTGCCAGTAGGCATTCACCTTTCTGATGACATCTTTCACCTCGTCGGCAGTCCATTGTTTGGCCTGTGTCGTCAAGGCCAGCAGCATGCCGAAAGTCAGTAGTAGTTTTCTCATAACTATGAATTGTTAACTATGAACTATGAACTATGAATTATGAACTGTGAACTATGAACTATGAATTATGAACTGTAGTTTGCTGCTGCAAAGGTAACAAAAAAATTATAGAAAGCACTATCGCTCGACAATAAAAACAAAAAAATGCTTTTTTGTTTTGAATTGTACTTTCTTATTCGTACCTTTGCAGGCGTATTAATACATTATTATTATGAAGATAGCTTTAATCGGCTACGGTAAGATGGGTAAGATGATCGAGCAGATAGCCATCAGCCGTGGTCATGACATTGTGAGTATTATCGACATCGACAACCAGGAGGATTTCGACTCAGAGGCCTTCAAGAGTGCCGACGTGGCGATAGAGTTTACTGCCCCGCAGGCTGCCTACGGCAACTATCTGCGCGCTTTCAAGCACCATGTGAAGGTGGTCAGCGGTTCAACAGGCTGGATGAAAGAGCATGGCGACGATGTCAGGAGGATGTGCACACAGGAAGGGCAGACGCTCTTCTGGGCTTCCAATTTCTCCATCGGCGTAGCCATCTTCTCTGCCGTCAACAAGTACCTGGCTAAGATTATGAACCAGTTTCCGCAGTACGACGTAGAGATGGAGGAGACCCACCACGTGCATAAGCTCGACCACCCCAGCGGCACAGCTATCACGCTGGCCGAAGGCATTCTGGAGAACATCGACCGCAAGAGCGGCTGGGCCGAAGACACCACCGACCCTCAGCTGCTGCGCATCGACCATATCCGTCGCGGCGAGGTGGCTGGCATCCATACCGTGCGCTACGACTCCGAGGCCGACATCATCACCATCACCCACGATGCCCACTCGCGTCAGGGCTTTGCCCTCGGTGCCGTGCTTGCTGCCGAGTACACCAAGGACCACGAGGGTCTGCTGACCATCAGCGACATGTTTAAGTTTTAACACTTTAGTAAAAAGACATTAATTATTCACCACAAGTGCAACTATCGTTTCGTCGAGGCCGTCAAACCTTGTGAACATTGATAGAACAAGAGACATGAAAGAAAAGAAACAACTGAACATGAAGGTCCAGTGGGCCAAGTTTATCTGCGTATTATTGCTCTACCTGCTGTTCCTCTATTGGGTGAAGTCATGGTGGGGCCTGCTGGTCATCCCGTTTATCTACGACATCTACATCACGAAGAAGATCAAGTGGCAGTGGTGGAAGGATGCCGAAGGCCCCGTGCGGTGGGTGATGTCATGGGTCGACGCCCTCGTCTTCGCCCTCGTTGCCGTCTATTTCATCAACTTGTTCTTCTTCCAGAACTACGTCATCCCCTCGTCGTCGCTGGAGAAGAGCCTGCTGACCGGCGACTACCTCTTCGTCTCGAAGGTCAGCTACGGTCCGCGCATTCCCGAGACGCCGCTGACCATGCCGCTGACGCAGCACACGCTGCCCGTCTTCCAGTGTAAGTCGTACATCGAGTGGCCCCACTGGGACTACCGCCGTGTGAAGGGCTTGGGCAAGATACAGCTCAACGACATCGTGGTGTTCAACTTCCCCGCCGGCGACACTATCTGCAGCGACTTCCGCTACCAGTCGTACGACTACTACCAGATGTGCTACCAGATAGGCTACCAGCTGTACACTGAGCGCCCCAACCCCGACTCGCTGACGCAGGAGCAGCTGCCGCTCTACTTCCAGACCATCTATCAGGCCGGCAAGCAGACCATCCTGCAGAACCCCGCCGAGTATGGCGTCATCGACACACGCCCCACCGACCGCCGCGAGAACTACGTGAAGCGCTGCGTGGGACTGCCTGGTCAGACGTTGCAGATCAAGAACCACATCATCTACCTCGACGGCAAGGCCAACAAGGAGCCTGACAACGTGCAGTACACCTACCATGTGAAGCTGAAGGAGCGTCTCGACGACGACACGATGAAGGAGTTAGGCATCACTATGGAAGACCTCACCAGCCTGAACACCCAGGGTTACATGCCGCTCACCAGCCATGCCGTCAGCGAGCTGAAGAAGCGCGGCATCGCCGAGAGCATCACGCTGAACACCGATGCCAGCGACCTCGACACCTATCCGCTGAACGGTAACATGCACTGGACACGCGACAACTACGGACCCATCTGGATACCGAAAAAGGGCGAATCCATCGAGCTGACGCTCAAGAACCTGCCCGTCTACGAGCGCCCCATCCGCACCTACGAGGGCAACAAGCTGGAGGTCCGCGACGGCAAGATATACATCAACGACAAGCCGGCCACGAGGTACACCTTCAAGATGGACTACTACTGGATGCAGGGCGACAACCGCCACAACTCACTCGACTCCCGCTACTGGGGCTTCGTGCCGGAAGACCACATCGTCGGCAAGCCCATCTTCATCTGGTGGAGCAGCGACCCCGACCGCCACGGCTTCTCCGGTATCCGATGGAATCGCCTGTTCCGCTTTGTCGATAACATCAAATAAATGTCTAACTGGCTAAAGTACGTGATAGCAATCGCGTCAGCTCTCGCGCTGATGCTCGCTATTCGTACATTAGTCGTTTCCATACATACCGTTGAGGGCAACGGCCTGTCGCCGCTCTACGAGAACGGCGACCGCCTGCTCATCAACCGCTGCAGCTACGGCCTGCGCATCGAGGGCAACGGCCTGCTGCCCTACAGCCGACTGATGCGCAGCCCCGTGCACCGCGGCGACATCGTGGCCTTCAGCCATCCCGCCGGCGTGTGCATCGCCCGCTGCACCGCCATTCCCGGCGACACCATCCAGACGCTCGACGGTCTGCTCACCGTGCCGGGCATCGTCAACTGTGCCAAGGCCGACTACTACTGGCTGGAGTCCGTCAACCCTAACAACCCTGCCGACTCACGCCATCTGGGGTTCATCTCCGAGCAGCACATCCTGGGCCGTGTCGTCTCCGTGTTATACAACCGCCACAAGCTCTTCCCATGACCACAGCGCTGTTGCCATCGACCTATTTCGGACCCGTGCAGTGGTATCAGAAGCTGAACCGCTACGACCGCTGCATCGTGGAACAGTACGACACGTTCCACAAGCAGAGCTACCGCAACCGCTGCGTCATCGCCACGGCCAACGGTCCGCAGGCGCTGACGGTGCCGGTGGAGGGCAACGGCGGCGAGAAGTGCCTGATGCGCGACGTACGCATCAGCGACCACAACCAATGGCGCCGTGTCCACTGGAACGCCCTGCAGTCAGCCTATAGCGAGAGTCCCTTCTTCGACTACTATGCCGACGACCTGCATCCGTTCTTTGAGCAGCGCTACACGTTTTTGGTCGATTTCAACGAGGCTATCCGCCAAAAGGTCTGCGAGCTGATAGACATACAGCCAGAGGTGGTTCATAGTTCACAGTTCATAGTTCATAGTTCACAGTTCATAGTTCATAGTTATGCTGACTTCCGTAGCGTCATCGACGCGAAGCACCCGCAGCCCGATGCCGACTTCGAGGCCAGGAGCTACTGGCAGGTGTTCCAGCGCAGGCATGGCTTCCTGCCCAACCTCTCCATCCTCGACCTCCTGTTCTGCATGGGTCCCGAGGCCATCTTCTATCTATAGTCTGCGTACATATATCTTATATAAGACTTTATTTTAAGAAGATTTATGTCACTTAATACTCTAATTCTCAAATTCTTGATAATAATTCGATAAATTCTTGGCCGTTCCGATTTTTCTTCTTACCTTTGCATCAGTTTTGTGTCCGACACTGTCGACAACAGCATCAAAATGCCAGACAGCATCGGCCCACAGCATCAAAGATAACGAACCTTCAAGGATTATATAATTAGCGTATGAGTAACTACAGATTATCCAGACAAATGCAGAATGAGGCTATTTCACCTATACCCACTATTGGCCCAACTTCTTATGAGGAAGCCTTGGAGCGTATAGACAATGGGATTCGTGAAATGGAGGCTGGAGGTGGCTACACCTGGGAAGAGGTAAAGTCAGAACTCATGCAAGCTACAGAAGTCTATGCAGATTAGATTCACAACAGAGGCGCGCAAAGAGTTAAAGCGCATCCTTGATGTGTTCGTTGAGTATTCGGGGCCAATGTCTGCCGTAAAATTCGGAGAACTGGTAGAGAGGAAAATCAAGACACTTTCTAAGTATCCATACGTTGGTCACCCAGAGCCGTTATTAGCCAGTCAAAAGTATGTGTTTCGAGCTAAGTCTATCACCAAGTACTATAGAATAATCTATCTTGTCCACGAAGAAACATTGTGGATATACGACTTTTGGGATAGTCGACGTGACCCGGAAAAGTTGAAAGCAAGAATTAAAGACGTTTGAGATACATTGCTTGATAGCATGGTCGACAAACGTCTCTGCACATGTATATCATATTAGATTCTAAGAAGATTTATGTCACTTAATACTCTAATTCTCAAATTCTTGATAATAATTCGATAAATTCTTGGCCGTTCCGATTTTTCTTCTTACCTTTGCACCCGATTTATGTCCGGTGTGTCGTTACACGTCAAAATGCTGACAGTCAGAAGAGCCTATCAGACATGACGACAATTAGACATTTAGACAAGACTACAAAATAGCGAAATAACAACTTTTACATTATTAATTTATAAACAACTAACTACAAAATGAAAAAAGTATTATCTTTATTGACGCTCCTGCTCGCCGTGTGCAGCGGAGCGTGGGCAGCAGATGCAATTTCATGTTCTGCGTATCTCTCAGGTACAGAAAGTACGCCTACTGCAACAAATTGTTCCCTAACCATGTTTAGTGATGAAGGGAGTTCAATGAATGTACCTGCTGGTACACAAAAAGACACATATTATTATGCGAAAATGAATAATGATAAGAATTACTACGTTGTTACATTAAACCAAAAAGTGGGGGGTAATAATTATTCAGTATTCAAGGCTGGTGATCAAATCACCGTATATCTTTATTCAAATGGCGGTACTATTGCCTTTAAACTCGGCAAAAGCAAGACAGCATTCTCTGAGTCTAAATCAAAAGGCAGTGTATCTAGCATTTCATACACATTAACCTCAGATGACATAGAATCCGATGGTACTATCCGTATCTACCGAAACTCATCAAACACTTTTTTTGCAGGCATCTCTGTTACTGGTACACGTGTAACAACAAAGTTCACTGTAACTTTTGATGCTGGCGCCAATGGTACATGTGCAACAGAATCTTTGACTGAGGAAAATCCTGGAGATGGCATTACTCTTCCTGCTGTAACCGCCAACACAGGCTATGCATTCAATGGTTGGTATACTGCTGCATCAGAAGGTACAAAAGTCGGCAATGCTGAAGACCTATACTTACCTACTGCAAACATTATATTGTATGCTCAATATGTAGCTCCTATAGCTCCTGGCATCTCTATTGATAATACTACTCCGTCGACTGTTCGCGGTAAGGCAATTACATTTACAGCCACTCCAACTGGTTCTCCTGCTCCAACCGTAACATGGTATCAGAGCGCTACAGCTATTACCTCTGGCGGTACATCAATGGGAACTGGTAACACCTATAGCCCTGACGTTACAACTGAAGGAACTTTCTATTATTATGCAGTTGCAGATAATGGTATAGAACCTGCAGCAGTTTCCGGGCTTATTACACTAACTGTAAACACTGCAAATATTGACCGTAGCGGCTACAACTCCTATTATGTAGCCAAGAGCGAGTATTTAATCGGTGGTAAGCAGGTTATTTGCGATGACATTACAATGACTTACGACAATGTTACATACAACACTCCGAACACCGACGAGATGATTAAAAGCATGAATTCTAGCTATGTTGCTAGTGCTACCTCTGGCACAAATGGCTGGGGGGTCACTTTTGTTGCTACTAAAAATGGCCAGCTCGCTGTGGGATTGGTTGCAAATAACGGTAAGGTGTTCTCTATAACTAACGTTTCTTCTTTTAACTATGAGGACAAAGACGGAAACAAGGGAACCAACAGCGGAAACAGCTGGACACCAGAATCCAAGTTCTATGGCATTGTAACTATAGATGTAGTTGCCGGTACTTCTTACAAGTTCTCAGTTGATGGTTCTAAGATGAGCCTTTATGGTTTTGAGTTCACTCCTACTCCCGCCAATGTTCCTGTCACCCTCGCCACTTCTGGCAAATCAACATTTGCAAGCCAGTATGCAATTGACTGTGCAAGCCTGCCCTCTGGTCTGAAGGCTTACAAGGTTTCTGCTGTTTCCACGACATCTGCTACGCTGACGGAGGTAACTGAAGCTGTGGCTGCTGGTACTGGTCTGATTCTGATTGGAACAGGCTCTGCGTCTTACGACATTCCTGTCGCTGCTACAAGTACCGACATCTCGGCCAGCAACGAACTGGTGGGTGTCACTGCCGACAAGGCACTGACCGCTGGCGAGGCATTCCTGCTGAAGGATGGCACATTCGTGCCCTGCACCGCTGGCACGCTGAAGGCTGGCAAGGCATATCTGCCCAACACGACGGGTGCCCGCAGTCTGTCGCTCGTATTCGAGGGCGAGACCACTGGCATCAACGCCATCGAGAACGCCGAGACCATCAATGGTATCTACAACCTGAACGGTCAGCGTGTCAGCCAGCCCACCAAGGGCCTGTATATCGTGAACGGACGTAAGGTTGTGATTAAGTAAACACAAATTGAGAGTAAGGCTTGTCACTAATTGGGATAAATAGAATCCACAAACGAAGACAAACAATAATTAGTCAATATTAGTGAATGATATTTATCACAATTAGTGAGAGGCATTTAACACAATTAGTGGAAAAACAACATTAATTTCAAAAAGAACACAAAATATGAAAAAGACATATATCAATCCCGAAATGGAAATAGTAAAGGTACAGACCCAGCAGATGCTGGCTGTATCAAATCTCGGCATCGATTCATCGGCAACGCCCATCGATCCGTCAGGTGCAGATTCTCGTGAATTTGATTTCCCCATCTGGCTGTTAGACGTATAGAATATTTCTGCAGAGAGTGGAGAGCGAGCCGCAAGGCTCAGCTCTCCACTCTGCTTTATCTCAGTTTACTTAAATCTTTACTGATATACTTACTGGTTAACCCTGATTTCGATCCATCTCAGAATTCAGAGACGATGGATGCGCGTGAAAGTTGTGCGCATAGAAGAATATAAATCACGTCTTCCTTCACTTTTTCCCATATTCCTTTTGTTGTTTCAAAAAAATTATCTACTTTTGCAGCTAAGAAAAGTAAGACAAGTGAAAGGAACATCATCATGTGTACCTACATAGATACCATCAAAGCCTCATTTTCGGAGGTAGGACGAAGGACTTCACGGGTGGCACGAAAGTCATTTCGCAAGCCTGCCGCTAAAGCAGACAAGCCAGAGCCAAGCATTGACGACTTTCTCGATGCCATCAACATCATTACCAAGGAATTACAGAAGGTCACTGATTCTGTCAATGACTTGGTGGAGGTTGTACGCAACAATTTTTGCGACATCACCGCACCAGAGGCTGAGGATTTGTTATTGCTTTCTGTCCCCATCAACGAAAAGATGCAGCTGCTACACAGGAAACTCCTGCGGTCACCGCTATATGTTGGTATGGAAACTGTTGTCAGTTTGTACTTTGATGCCATGACAGAGTTTGAGGAGCTTTGCTCTGATTTGAAGACTTGGCATGTAGATACTCCCCAAAACGACCATCTTCAGCAAACGTTGGAGCAGCTTCGGACTATTGCATAGGTTCCTGATGGATTACTTTACCACCTCAACATTCCGATTGTCCGTCGCCAGTCTGACAAAAAAGCCCAAAGAGGGATATTCGACATTGGTTAGCGATGTCTGCAAGGCATTGCAAGACATGCCAGACAACATCCTTCGTGACACTAACGACCGTATCAAGATGTTTGAAGAATACCGTATAGTGAAGTTGCGGGTTCCGAACACAGGACTTAAACTTGCAAAGGCTAATGGTTTCCGACTAATCTACTGGGTGTCGATGAAGCAAGACATAGCTGTACTCCTTTGTGTCTATCCCAAAAGGGGACCACAAGGAAGAATAGACATCTCGGACGAAGAGTACGACCGCTTGTTAATAGAAATGATAGAGGAGAGTTCCGCCCATTCACTCCACCAAATAGACATTGCTAACTCATGTGCCGAAATAACAGAAACAGCAAGCTTATCAAAAGAATAACGAACCTACGTTTTTGACCGTCTTCCCTCACTTTTTCCCATATTCCTTTTGTCGTTTCAAAAAAATTATCTACTTTTGCAGCTGTATTCTCGTCGGAGGGCGCGGATGCAATATATGGTTTACTTAAATCGTCGATTTTATTAACATTATTAACCAAATAAAAAGCATTATGAAACGAAAACTTTTACACTATTCGTTATTAACCCTATTCATGCTCGTCGTGGGGAGCGGAAATGTGTGGAAGGCAGACACCATGGACTCTCGTGAGGCAGACTTCCCCATCTGGCTCTTAGGCGTATAGTATATATTTCGGCAGAGTTGAGAGAGGGCCGCAAGGCTCAGTTCTCCGCCCTGCTATATCATAGTTTACTTAAATCTTTACCGATACATTTATTAATTAATCATTTTATAAATAAACATTATGAAAAGACTATTACTCAAATCAATGCTCCTGCTATGCGCCCTCATAGTGGGAAGTAGTAATGTGTGGGCGGATCCCGTTACTTTAGTGTCAGGATCAGGCACAAGTAATTATGCTGTTCCTACAGGCTGGAGTACGTCAGGTACAGTGGAAGGAGGATCATATCTAAAATTTGACAATGGAACTATAACATCTCCTGTTTTTTCTCCTCATACATCATTGTCGTTTACTTATACTGTTGCAACATATAGCAGTGGAACCAACCACCCTCTAACTATTCGCATTCTCAATGCTTCTACAGATGCAGTTATTGTTGAAAAAACGACAGCAACACCAACATCAAGTACTTATATTAGCACTGATTCTCCCTTATCACTTGGCGATATTAGTGTTGATTTTAAAATTCAATTATATGGACCTAGCGGTAAGGGCGTGCGTTTGCGTAATTATTCTATTTCCGGTATTCCTGCTTCTACTGATCCTTCTTCAAACATCGCATTTGCTAATGAAAATCCCTCTTTAGATTTTAAAGATGCGACATCATATACACAAACTGCAACGACTGCTGACGGTTACGCTGAGACAGTTGGTGCATCAGTGACTTATTCTATAACTGAAAATTCTGCTGGTGCAACTATAGATGAAAATACTGGTGAGGTTACTCCGACACAGACAGGTAGTGTTACTGTAATGGCTACCGCTGCAGGTATTGCTGGAAAGTTTTCCACATCATCTGCTTCTTATACTCTTACTGTAACAGATACCCGCACATATACAGTGACTTATCATATTGCTAATACTGTCAACAATGTAAATCGTACGATTGGAGATCCTTTGAGTCTTGACACTCCCACTGCTATTGCAGGTATGTCGTTTGTAGGATGGTCTTCCACTAACAACGTCGCTGCTCCTGTTTGGGTAGAAAACACGACAAATGTCACCAGCGATATGGAACTCTATGCCATCTATGAGGCTGTTGCAGGTGAATATTCCTATCATCTTGTAGAAGCAGACCAGGCTGATTGGTGCGGAGATTATCTGATTGCATTTAGTTCAACGGTTTTTGCAGACGGGCGAGTAGGTGGAACTGGAGAAAATGGAATGGGAGCCAATGGAGTTAATGTAAATCCAGGAACTAAATTAATCGGAAATACTATTGACGCTGAATGGGGTGACACCTATAATATAACTATTGAAGCCCGCAATAGTAGTGATCTTTCTGAAGGTTATTTAATGACAACAAAAGACGGTAAGTATAACTATCAGACTAACAATAGTAACGGATTGTCTGCAACAGAAACCCGAGCAACAGCAGCAAACTATCCTCTTTCTATTTCTTTTGTTAGTTCATCTAATATTAGTATTGCAAACTCTGCTGGAGCTGTATTCCATTTTAACAATTCAGGTACTAGCGCATATTTCCGTTTTTACAAAGACGGTGGCCAAAATAATGTATATCTCTATAAGAAAATCGCTGACGTAGAACCCGTATATTCTTTAGGTCTGACTGCTACCATCACCCTCGCCGATGCTTGCACCGACGGAGCTAAGTACTACGGAACATACAGCAACAATAGTGCATTCATCGTGCCTGCTGACGTGACGGTTTCTGCTATCACATCTGCTGATGGTGGCAAACTGACTACTTCGGACTACGCCGAGGGCGACATCGTGAAGGCTAACACCGGTGTGCTGGTGTCGTCGACGACTGCTGGCGAGAAGACTGTGGTGCTGACTGCTGCTACTGGTACTGAAATCAGCGGTAACATGCTGAAGGCTTCTGGCGATGCCGGCATCGATGCTGGAGGCATGGACGAGGCTAACACGAAGTTCTACCGTCTGACTATGCACAACGGGACACAGATTGGTTTCTGGTGGGGTGCCGAGAATGGCGCAGCCTTTGCCGTTGCAGAGAACAAGGCTTACCTGGCCGTTCCTAACGGAAGTGGCGCCCGCGAAGGTCTGTGGTTCAACGACGACGTGACGACAGGTATCAATGCTGTTGAGAATGCTGAAACCGTCAAGGCTGTTTACAACCTCGCTGGTCAGCGCGTCGCTCAGCCCACTCGCGGCCTGTATATCGTGAATGGAAAGAAAATAGTAATTAAATAAAAAAGGAGGACTAAACAATGAAAAAGACATATCAGAATCCTACCCTTGAGGTCGTTCGTGTTGAGACCCAGCAGATGCTTGCCTTGTCGAAGGGTGACGAGTATAACTCGACTGACGTCACGTATTCGCGTGAGTCATTCTTCGACGGCGAGTACTAAACATACGTGTGATATCCACTAAAAATAAAAATAAACTTTTCTTAGCGGCACCAAAGCATGGCACCGTGAGGTGCGCAGCGTCGCGAACAATGCAAATAAAGAGATAAAAGTTAAATCAGCTCCTCTTGCCCGCGATGGGTGGGAGGAGTTTTTTCGCTCGGAAAATTGCAAATATATTTGGTTTTTCACTCGCTTATTCGTATCTTTGTAGCACATCATGAAGGACTATGCAGACAAGATGACGGCGGAACAGGCAAGGCGGTTCCGCGACGACGTGCTGGACATCGTCAGGCAGATACCCCGCGGACGGGTGACGACATACGGCACGATAGCGACACTGGCAGGGTGGCCAAGCCACTCACGTATGGTGGGGCGTACGCTACGCTATACGCCAGGGGCAGAACAGCTGCCGTGTCACCGAGTGGTCAACAAGTCCGGACGGACGGCACCAGGATGGAGCAGACAACGGACGCTGCTGGAGGACGAAGGAGTGAGATTCAAGGACAACGGACATGTGGACATGGAGCACTACCTCTGGGACTACGGAGTCATTTAAAAGACAACGGATTTAACGGATTAATTTACGACTACGAATTATTTTAAGACAACGGATTACACGGATTGCACGGATTTGTTTTTTACGAACACGAATATCACTAATAACACGAATAATACATATTTTTATGAATTCGTGTAATTCGTGGTCATACAAATAAGGCACGGGGTGGCGATGTAGTGCCACCCCGTGTCCGGTTAGAGAGTCATTGAGTTCATGCAGCTGGCAGTGCCCAGCGTGGTGCCCAGAGCCGTCAGGATGCTGACGAGAATCTGGAGGATCAGCTTCCACGTTTCCTTCTTCATGTCATGTGGTTGTTAGAGGTTAACCGCCAGTAGCCTGGTTGTTCTGAGTGCGCGGCGACTGGTAGTTGCCGACCTCCTCCCAGCTGATGAGCGCTCCGCCTGCTCGGGTGACGTTGATGCCCTTTGCCAGCACGGCACCGGTGGGGTGTACCTGCCACTTGCTGGCGATGTCGGTCTGAGGGTTGAACTTGGTGGGGTCGGTGACACCCTTCGACTTCATGGAGACGCTGAAGATGCCGAGGTTGGGGATCTTCACTGCCTTTCCCTCGTAGGCCAGCTCACGGGTGCACTCCACGAGGTCGGTGATGACGCCCGAGATGATGCCCTTCGAGTAGGCGGTGTTGTGGCCTGCCATGTGCTCGATGAGCATGTCGAGGGTGACGAGTCCCTGACTGGCCTTGCGAGCATAATACTTGTTGTAGCCTGCAGACTTCACGTTAGTGTTCTTGTACATACGATACTTTGCCATAGTTGTGTTCTCCTTTTTTTTAATTGTTAGACTTTTGTTTACTTGCATCCTTTGACATTGTTCAGCGCTGTTGTTGTCCTGATTGCGAGTGCAAAGGTACGGCGACATCCTGACATGTGCAAGGAAACGGGCATGGCTGGCGTAAACCTAAATTGCAACGTGCTCGCTGACAGGGCGTTGCAAAGGCAACAGCAAAATCAGCAAAGACAACACCGAATTACACGATTTTTTTACGACCACGGATTGCACGGATTGCACGGATTGTTTTACTACAACGAATTTAACGAATTAAACGAATATATTTATTTCAACAACGGAATATTTAAGAACACGAATAACACGAATCACACGAATAGAACAAAGGATTAATAATGGCACGCAGAAATACGCAGAAATATATTTGCAGCGGACTAACACGGACGAAAACGGACAACAAAAAAGTCCGTAAAGTCCGATGCATAAAAAAGTCCGTAAAAGTCCGTGTTAGTCCGATGCATAAAAAAGTCCGTAAAAGTCCGTGTTAGTCCGATGCAATAAAAAAGTCCGTAAAAGTCCGTGTTAGTCCGATGCATAAAAAAGTCCGCAAAAGTCCGTGTTAGTCC
>CAMJWJ010000054.1 GCA_946409435.1 uncultured Prevotella sp.
GGTCTCGGTGGTAATCTTCAGCGGCATCAAGTTGAGAATGACAATCTTCAACGGACGGATATCCTGCATGTGGGCGCGGGAGTCGTCCATGACAAAGATGTTCTCGCTCTTCAGCAACTCAATGGCAGGCAGTTTGTCGGGTAATCGTAGGGGCATCCTGAATAATTAACAATTAACAATTAATAATTAATAATTAATAATTTTCTTCGGCGCTGACATGGAACACGCAGACGGAGACATTGTCGAAACCGCCGGCATCGACGGCAGCATTGCAAAGCTCGTCAGCCGTACTGTTCATGGTCATCAGCTGCTGAATATGTTCGTCAGTAATCATGTCGTTCAGACCGTCGGAGCACAGCAGATAGCTGTCACCCGGCAGGAAGTCGTCGGTAAACTCACACAGGTCGATGTACGAGTCCTTGCACCCCGCACCTATACAGTTGGTCAGCACGTTCGAGTGCTTTGCCTCGCCATTCAGCATGTTGAGCGAATGGTCGGTGGTCAGCTGCTTGAGAACACCGTCGCGGAAACGGTACAGACGGCTGTCGCCACAGTTCATCCAATAGTACTTGCCGTTATAAAGGATGACGGAAACCAACGTGGTGCCCATCTCGCGCTGAACGGGATTGACGCGGCCACGGCCGTTTATCGTGCTGTTGATGGAATGCAGCCATAGGTGCATCGAATCTCTGAACTCGTCGGAAGTCAAGCCGCTCGGTATGTCGTTGACGTAAAAACGCAAGTTGTCGACTGCCATCTCGCTGGCCACCTCGCCAGCCTGATGACCACCCATGCCGTCGGCCAAGGCAATGAGAAAACGGTCGGAACGCTCAGTCAGGAACTCGGTACTATAGGCATCGTTGCGAACGAACTTGTCGTAGGCATACACCATGTCCTCGTTGTTGCTACGGATATTGCCGACACGACTGGCTGCTGTTAATGTTATTTTACTCATAAACTTCTGCTATCTCTATTCCTTATATATACCCTATGTTTGTGTCAATCTCTACTCCTTATATATACCCTATGGTTGTGACAATCTCTACTCCTTATATATACCCTATGGTTGTGATAATCTCTACTCCTTATATATACCCTATGGTTGTGACAATCTCCCCCTAAGCGTCAGCTTCAAGTGAGGCTGACCTGAAGATTGATGTTGGCCAACGTCACAATGTCGCCGGCTTTCATCGGCGTCGGCACGTCGGGAGACAAGTCACGCTGATTCAGCTTCGTACCGTTCGACGAGTTCTTGTCGATGATACACCAGCCGGCATCGGGCTTGTAAATCAGCTGGGCATGGATGCCAGAGATATACATGTTGCCCTCGAACAACTGTTGGTAAGGACCTTGACGGCGCCCGATAATGGCACCATTGACACCCTGCATACGGATATCGAGCGTGGGGTTGTATAGCGTCAGGGTGGGAATGCCCTTCTGCACGGGCATCTGAGAACCCTCGGCTGGACGGCGAGGAGCGCTTGCGACATTCATACCAGGCATGGCACCAGCGGCATTCATGCCAGGCATGGCATTGGCGTTCCCTGGGACAGCGGCAGCCTCACGTGGTGCCTTGCTCTGCTTCTCCTTCTCGTCGGCAGAAACCATCAGCCCACCACAATGGGTACAACGACGCCCTATACCTACATGGCCACAACTGCTGCAATACAGCAGCTCATGTCCACACTGGTCACAAAAGTGGGAATCTTCCTCGATCTCTTCTTTACAATTCGGACAAATGATCATAGCGTATCTTTAATATCTTCAGGCATTATTAATTGATAAGTCTCTTGCGTGACATCCTCGGGAGGCATCTGACTGACACGCATCGACAACTGCTGGATGGTCTCGTCGAGCATATTGCGCATCTCACGGGCGTTACCGAAGGAGGCTGTCTTCTGAAGCACCTTACGGCAGAGGATGTCCATGAGCTTGAACTCAGCTTCAGGCGACAGACGGTAGTTGTCCTTCTGGGCCATCTTCTTGTAAATGGCCAGCAACTCGTCTTCGTTGTAGTCGTCGATATGCATCTTGTGAGAGAAACGGCTGGCAAGTCCGGGATTGACCTCAAGGAAGGTATCCATGTCGTCCTTGTAACCCGCCGCGATGACAACAAACTTGCCACGGTCGTCCTCCATGCGCTTCATCAGCGTGTCGATGGCCTCCTTGCCGTACTGGTCGTTCTCCGACGACAACGTGTAGGCCTCGTCGATAAACAGAATGCCACCCATGGCCTTGTCGCACATGTTGTTGACGATCTTCGGCGTCTCACCCATGTACTTGCCGACAAGGGTGGCACGGCTCGCCTCGATGACACGGCTGGTGGGCAGGATTTCCATAGCCTGCAAAATCTCGCCCATCTTACGGGCCACAGAGGTCTTACCAGTACCGGGATTACCCGTCAGGATGAAGTTCATGGACATCTGCTGAACCTTGCCGGCTCCCATTGCGGCACGCTGCTTCATAAACATGCTCTGGACGGCAAGACGGCGGATCATGTTCTTCACAGAACGCATGCCGATGAACTCGTCGAGCTCGTTGAGTACCTCGTCGAGCGGACGCGACTTCTCGCTCTCGCCAATCTCGAGGTCGGCGGTAGTGATACGGTACATGTCCTCGTCCTTGAAGTTCGGGTCGCCCATCATGTTGACCAGACGCTGGCTCTGCTTCTCAACGGCCTGGTCGAAGATACGACGGGCCTCACGGGCATTGCCGAAGTTCTTGTCGCGGCGAAGGTAGAGCTGCTCGAACTGGCGATGGATGGCGGCGCGCGTCTCGTCGTCGACGGTGAAGTTCTTACCCTTGGCAAGATTGATGAATATCTCGGTCAGCTCGTCAGGCGTGTAGTCGTCGAAATGGATGGTCTGCGTGAAACGGCTCTTCAAACCGGGGTTCGAGTCGATGAAGTCGTGCATGTTGTCGGTATAGCCGGCAACGATACAGATAAACTTGCCACGGTCGTCCTCCAGGCGCTTGAGCAGCGTGTCGATAGCCTCGGCACCGAAGGAGTCCTGATCGTTGGACTTCAGGGTGTAAGCCTCGTCGATAAACAGCACACCGCCCATGGCTGAGTCTATCAGCTGGTTGGTCTTGATGGCTGTCTGACCGGCAAATCCTGCCACCAGCTTGGAACGGTCGGCCTCGACAAGCTGGCCACGGGAAAGGATGCCCAGCGTACGGAAGACGTCGGCCATGATACGGGCAACGGTGGTCTTACCAGTACCTGGATTACCCGAGAAGACGTAATGCTTGCCCTGGAAGGTGTTGGTCTCGCCACGACGTAGCTGCAGATTGAGGAAGGCTGCGAGGTTGGAAATCTCCTTCTTGACACCGGCAAGTCCAACCATGCCGTTGAGCTTAGCCAGACAGTCTTTATAGTCGACAGCCTTGGGAGCCTCGTATGGAATGTCGGCCACCTCGAAGGTCATCATCTGCTCGTTGGTGAGCGTAGAAACATCAACATGCTGCAGACGCTCAGCCTGCTTGGAGACAATCTTGTCGAACAGCTGACGCATGGTACGGCCATTGGCAAAGTCCTTGTCGCGGGAGTTGTAAATCTCCGTTATCATCTTCAGCGTCAGCTGCTTGGCCTCGTCCGTGAACTGATACTTCTTGTCGCGGGCAAACACCTCCATAATCTGGAAGAGCTGGTCGGGCGTGTAGTCCTCGATGTTCAGGAAATAGCTGAAACGGCTGCGCACACCGGGATTGATGCGGAACAGGTTGTCCATCTCCTGACGATAACCGGCGGCGATGACGACAAACTTGCCACGGTCGTCCTCCATACGCTTCATGAGCTGCTCCAAGGCCTGAGCTCCCTGCTGGTCGCGGTCGCCACCCTGTGAAACGGGAGCCAGCGTGTATGCCTCGTCGACAAACAGGATACCGCCCATGGCTTTGTCGCACAGACGGTCAACCACCTTAGGCGTCTCACCCTGGTAAGGACTGACCATCTTAGAGCGGTCAACCTCTACCACGTGGCCGCTGTCAAGATAGCCGATACTTTCAAGTATCTCACCCAGTTTGCGGGCAATGGTGGTCTTACCTGTACCGGGATTACCCGTCAGGACAATGTGTATGCCGGCTTTCTCCTGCTCACCAAGTCCACGCTGAGCACGCTGTACGCTGTTGTGGACGGTAAAGGCAATCTCGCGGACGGCAGCCTTGACCTCGTCCATGCCGATGTAGCGATCCAGGTCGCTGAGAATATCCTCCAGAGAACGCTCCTCGGGTACATAGCCACGGATGTCCTGCTCCTCGACCATCAAGGCTGAAGAGCCACGGCTGATGAAGGAAGTGAAGATGTCCTCGGCTGTCTTGACGGCTAAATGAGCATAGCCGAAGGTGTCGTCCTTGATCTTCACCTGATATTGGAAATAACGCAATAGCTTGTGCTCAGCGTCTGGTGAGAAAGAGGTCACACCGTACTTCGACTGCAGCTCCAGCTTACAGATGTCGCACAGCTCCTGAAATCCAGGGGTAGGCAGACGGAAGGTGTACTTGAAACGATTCTGGGCGGCAGGGTTGGCTGTCAGGAAGTCGTCAAGGCCCTTGGGAAGTCCGGCAATCATCACAATGGGATTCTCGTCCCATTTGTCCATCTCGACAAATAGCTTGTCAAGCGGATTCACCTGGTTGGAATAACGGTCAGGCAACAATTTCTGGACATTGTCGAAGAAAAGAATGCCGTCACGTGCCTTCTTCACGTTCTCATCCCACTTGTCAACAAAACGCTGATAGTCGACAGCGTCGACCATCGTCAACTTTGGACTGGAAATAATCTTATGCTGATAGAAGTAGTCACGGATAACTTCAGCAAGGGCGGTCTTACCGGTACCGGTCTCACCGATGATAATAGTATTAACGCTCAGCCGGACATTCATGATATCCTTGCGCGAATGCAGATAGGTATAGGTGTCGACGACGGTCTTCAGCTGCTGCTTAACCTCGTCGAGACCAATCATGCGGTCGAGGACATTTTTCACTTCAAACTCATGACCGCACCACCTGCAGAACTTGGCAATCTGTCGGTTTTCTTTATGACAATTATTACATATCATATATCTTCTGCGTCTTTAATAATCTACTCAGGTATTGTGGAAGCACTATCAATTCTCGGGGATGTCGGCTCCACCAACGTCACCCGGATCGGAACTGCCATCGTCATTGCCGACAGCTGACTCAATGGACTCGTCGCTACCGTTATTATTGTTTATGCCACCTTTTAACTGTTTGACTACGCCCGTAGGACTGATGTTCAGGTTGTCCAAGTCGGGGTTCTTTCCTAACAGCTTCGGGCTGAGAAGAGCCATCTCGCCCACAAGAAGGGCAAACATAAGGCTCCACAACAGATAGTGGAGTACTGACTCGCCTGTGATTGACCGTACCTGATTAGTTACGTCGTCAAGCATGTTGAACTTGGAACCCTTAAACTTGAAGGACTTTGTCTTAAACGTATAGTACAACGGCTCTAAGAGCGATGACTTGATGTCATCACCCATTACCTCGTTAATCAATTGGCTGTCACCCTTGGAGTCGCCACGATGACCTGTAAAGTGGCATATCATCATATAAACGAGCGTGATGACAAGGATGGCCGGTACGAAGAAGTCGGGGTTTATAGCCTCTACCTTCCGCAGAACCAGTATCGGCAAGTATGACGAAGCAAAGCCAAGTACGCCCCACAAACATGACAGCACGAAACCATAACCACGGAAATAGGCTCCTAAAGCCATGATGAGGGACGACACACCTCCTACTGGCAAGGCAATGGTGAGGAAGGAATGCGTGAGGATATAGTCGCGCTTACTGATTCCAAGGAGCAGCAGCAGCACAATCCAAAGGGCACATAAGGAGAAATAGACAATACGCCAGAAATGCTCCTTCGACTTTGCCCTCATATAGCTGTTACGAACCTCTTTATATTTTTGAGCCGTCTCCTTTTGGGCTGTAATGAACCGTTTGTAGTACATCTGGCTCGGATCAATGCTGCCCATGTCGAGCACCCATTTCTCCAGCTCACGCTCATAGCTGTAAGGCTCGCTGAAGTCTTTGTGCGGGTTCTCATGATAGTAGACTGCCATCCATTGGCTTAGCGCTCCACGCTTCAAAGCCGGTAACAGCAACGGACGAAGCATCTGCTTCTCAAAATCTGAACCTTTCTTCAGCTCCGTGCCATCGTCAAGCAGGAAGGAGGGCATACCACCGAGAATGCGGCAGAAACGATAGGCTGCCGTTCGTAAGTCATAGGCGCAGAGGCGCTCACGGTTCTCCTCACTACGGAGGTCAAAACAGACACGAGCCTGATTGACTTGCTCCAACCAGCCATGCAATTTGGCGTAATACGCAAAACGGCCGTCAGGATCGCTGTAGTCGCTGATCTTCTTGGCAAATTCCTGCTCATTGAGCGACTGCCACTCCTTCATCTGCTCACAGAGGTATGCACCCACCTTGAAGGGCGTATCAGCCTCACGCAAGTCAAATGCCGTCTCACGGTCGATATTATAAAGCACCTTGTAGCCCAGCGACCGCGACGGTTCCTTGCCGTTAGTCATGATGCGCAATGCCTCACAAGCCATCTTGTCCTCATGGCTGTACATCCACGACAGCAGACGGCCATCGCTCAAGCTAAGCCACTCGTCGTCGCTACATTCCTCATAACCAAACGAATGGACAATCTCCTGAAGGTTACCTGACGGATACTTGGCAAGGAAGGGGATGTCAGGGTCTATCTCGTAAGCCAGGCGAAGGATGGCAATGCGTGACTCCATTTTGCTGTCTTCGGCGAAATAGCTACGCAAGCGGTTGACATCTGCCTTGCTGTGTGACTCGACATACAGGAATAGAGAATCGTTCCTGTTTCTCAATGCCAAAGAATATTCTTCCTGATAGCTGAGCACGGAGATGGCTACACTATGGATGTCCTCACACAAGTTACCACGTAAGTCCTTGTAGGGATAGGAGGGTTCCATCACGTAGACGGAGGCCAACAGTCCTGCTCGCTGGTCTACGGGGTAACGGTTCTGGATAATATCTTTCACCGCCGAGCTGAGTTTCACGTTACCACATTGCTCCAGCCACCCGGGAATACGGCCATTATAAAGATAGTTAATTGCCAGGCGTTCATTTTCCATCAGCAAAGGTATCAGCTCATGGACGTTGTCGGCAACCAGATTCCGCTCTGGGTCAACCACAAAGCTGTGGTATTTCAGCAATGGCGACGAGACGTCAACTTCGACATTCTCGCCTAAGAACCAGCGTTCTACCTCATTGTATCCCCAACGGTTCTGTGGGTTTACAGACGTCAGTCCCATGACTATCATCTTGACGCGCTCGGGTAGCTCGTTGATTCTCGGCAGACGACCCTCGTTCTTCTTACGCATGATGGCACGCTCATTCTGGCTCAATGGGTTCTCGCCCAGCCAAAGGGTCATCAGCGTGATACCTAACGAGTAAAAGTCGGCAGCTGGCGTAATCTCCACTTCTCCGTCTATCACGTCATTATACATCTCAGGGGCAGCATAGACTGGTGTGCGAGCCTGGGTGGTACGGTGTAAGGACTCATTGTCGTCCAACACGCTTGATATGCCGAAGTCTCCTAAGACAAGTTCCTTATGGTCTTTACCGCGAAAGAAATAGTTTGCGGGCTTGATGTCTTTGTGGATGATGTTGTTGTTGTGACAATAGGACAGCGCTGCAGCTCCCTGAAGGGCTATACGTCGGAACTTGTTGAAATCGCCGTTTAAATCGTAATCAGCCAACGTCCCTCCCCTGAGATACTCCATGAGTTCATAGTCACGGTTTTTTCCGTCTAAGTAAGTTTTTCCGAAATCGGTAACCTTGACTACCATCTCGAAGTTGAAGTTCTGAACGATTCTCATCAGATCTTTCTTGACGGTGAAGTTAGGATAATATACCTTCAACACCATCTGTCCCTCTTCACCTTCCACAAGGAACACCTGTGCCTCGCCGGAACTTTCGCTGAGTGTCCTGATACTGCGGTAGCGACGTCCTTTTAGGATAAAGTCTGCAGCACTACTGACATCGTCCCCCTGATTCGACATTTCAGGCCGTAGCGTTACGTCCGAAACACCATTGCCGGCAGGCTGGGACATGCCAACCCTCAGAGTGGTGACATTATTGGCAGCATTCTGTGCACCAGCAGGCCTTAACGTGCCTGGTTTCTTTGTGCTATCTGGTTTTATTGTGCTATCGTCCATCGCCTATTTGTCGTCTTTTATTTCTTCATTACTATTCTTACCTAAGATGACCCACTTTCCGCCCAATTGCGGCTTAGCACAACCACAAGGGCTGCTGTGCATCGCATGTTTGAAGTTACACACCCATGCCAGTCGCACACCAACGGGTTTGCTGGCCATGGCGAAATTTCGGGCCTTGACGGGCGAGGGCATTGGCGGAACAGCGAGTTTTTCAAGAATGGACGAGAGCATCTTGATTTTCACAGCTTTCTGCTCTTCCAGTTGTTCGCTTGTCATGCGCTTTGACTCTATCTTAGGGATAACGGGTTCTACTACGCCCTCGTCTTTAGCCAGCAGCGAGAGTACCCGTTCACGCAATTCCATGTTTTTCTTTTCTCTGGCAACATCACGTTCTGAAGTGTACGGAAGGGCATTCTCCAGCTGTGAATAGTCCTTCACGATCTCCATAAGCTCCTGGTAGTCGGGATTCTTCTGCAGTTGTTTTACCAGCATGCGTGCCTCTTCGGTAAGTGCTGTGCCACATTTCTTGCAGAAAGCGAAATCGTTGAGCGTGTTGCACGTTGGGCACACCACCCCTCCCTGAGGACTTCCGCATTCGGGACAATATGCCACGTTGCCTGACAGATGAGCACCGCAGTAGGAACAGACGTCCTTGCGGATATAGTGATGGCAAACCTCACAGAAGTCAGCATCAGGGTCAATCTCTGCACCACAATGAGGACATTTGGTCTTGCTGATAGGTTGTCCGCACTCTGCACAGAACAATGCTTCCGGTTCGTTGACAGCACCACAATAGGGACAAGCAACACCGCCAGCCTGTTGCTGTTGCTGTTGTTGCCTGGCCATATTCATCGGAGTATACGCTGGAATTTCGTCAGGAATGGCCTCACGCTGAAGCACTTGCTGCTGTGGCCTCACAGTTCGCTGAGTAGCATCTAAATTCTGGTAATTATCGTTCATGAGTGATATTAACTTACTTTTAATTTTGCAAAGTTAGGAAAAAAAAACAAACCCGACAAAAAAACCGCCGTAAATTTATATTTACGACGGCATTTTTATGTATTATTTACAAAATTATTACCATAAATCAAGACGTTCGGCTTTCGGGACAAACATTTTATCACCTTTCTTGACGCCGAATGCTTCATACCAAGCGTCGATGTGGGGAAGTGCACCATTGACGCGCCATTTCCCAAGTGAATGGGGGTCACTCTTTGTACGATTACGAATCTCTGCTTCGGTAATATTGCCAGCCCAGACGCCTGCGTAGGCCAGGAAGAAGCGCTGGTCGGCGGTCAGTCCGTCAACAACAGGCAAAGGACTGCGCTTAGTAGCATTCTTATAGGCACACCAAGCGACCTGCAGTCCACCATGGTCGGCCAGGTTCTCACCTAACGTCAGGCGGCCATTGCCCTGAAGGTCGGGAAGGACTTTAATCTGTGAGAAGAAGTCAGCATACTTGTCCGTTCTTTCTGTAAATTTCTTTCCGTCGTTTTCTGTCCACCAGTCTTGCATATTTCCATCCTTGTCATACTTGCGTCCCTGGTCATCGAATCCATGAGTCATTTCGTGTCCAATCACAACGCCGATGGCACCATAGTTAAAGGCGTCGGCAGCTGTCGGGTCAAAGAATGGAACTTGCAGAATGCCAGCGGGGAAGCAAATTTCGTTAGTGGTAGGATTATAGTATGCGTTTACCGTCTGTGGATTCATGTGCCAGTCATCCCTGTCGACTGGTTTTCCTGCCGTATGTTCGATGCGCCACTTGTTCCAAAAGCGAGCGCATTCCATCATATTCTCAAAGTAAGGTTTTTTCGTGTCAATTTTCAGAGAAGACATGTCTATCCACTTGTCGGGATAACCAATCTTAACATAGAACGTATTCAGCTTCAGCAGGGCGTTCACCTTGGTAGAATCGTCCATCCAGTCCTGGGCAGCAATACGCTCACCCAAGGCGATGCGAAGATTCTCGACAAGCGTCTTCATGCGTTCCTTGGAAGATGCAGGGAAATACTTCTTTACGTAGATACGGCCCAGCGCTTCACCCATCACGCCCTGCACCTGATTGGTTGCCCTACGCCAAAGTGGATGGTCCTCCTTGCGTCCGGAGAACACCTTGCCATAGAAGTCGAAGCTGGCCTCACGTACGGCATCATTCAGATAGCCTGTTGCGCCTTCAATGAATCCCCACTCCATCACGTCGCGGAATTCCTCTACCGTCATCGCAGCATATTGTTTGTCTGCAGCCTCCATGAATGACGGCTGTCCGACGACAATTTGCTGGATATACTGGCTCTTGATGCCTTTGGCGTTCATCTGGCGTTCTACCTGGAAATGAGGACAGAGCTGCTCCAGCTGCTGAAGTGTCATCTTATTATAGTTTGCTTCTGGGTCGCGCAACTCTGTACGCGACTTCGACACCTTTGCTAATGCCGTCTCTACCTTGAGGATATTCTTCATCTTTTTCTCAGCTGCACCCTTCTTAAATCCGAACAGCTGGAACATGCGGACGATATGTTTCTTGTAGGCTTCACGGATTTTCGTGGTTGCCTCATCGTTCTCAAGATAGTAGTCTTTCTCGCCGAGCGTCAGCCCGCTTTGGCTGATGTTCAGGATGTTTTCGGTAGCATTCTTCTCGTCAGCACCGATGTAGGCTCCAAAGAATTCCGACTCGCCATAGGGCATCATCTCAAGCTGAATGGCAAAGAGCTGCTCCTTGGTCTTGGCAGCCTCAATGCGCTTGACGAGAGGCATGACGGGAGTCAGTCCTTCCTGCTCGCGGCGTGCAGAATCCATAGCCAGTTTGTAGAGATCGCTAAGCTGGCGTTCCACCGTGCCCTCTTTGTAGTTGTTTTCCAGCAGTTCTTTCAGAATACCGTTGATACGTTTGTTGTTGTCTTCGCCCAAGCGGTCAAAGCTGCCAAATCGTGAATAGGCAGCAGGCAGCGGATTGGCTTTCATCCATCCGCCGCAGGCATACTCATAGAAGTCGTCTGCTGGACGCACGCTCTTGTTCAGGTCGTTGAGATTAATGCCTGAACGCAGTTGGGCTGAAGCAGATGCAACCATTGTTGTTAATGCCATGATTGTTAATAGTTTTTTCATTTTCGTTAATTATTTGTTTGATAGTGTTTCCAACTCTTCCGACAACTGTTCCCAGCGCTCTACTTCTTCATCGAGTGCTCTTTTGGTTGTCGTATATTCGGTGACAAGTTCCATATTGGAAGCATGCTCAGGATTCATCAGCAGCTGATCAAGTTCTTTCAGACGGCGCTCCATGTCGCTGATTTTCTTCTCTGACTGCTCCACAGCCTTTTCGGCTTTTCTCAGCAGTTTTTGCTGTTCCTTGTGTTCAGCATAACTCTGTCCCTTCGGCTTGTTTTTGGGGGCCGTACTATCAGCCGTAGTGTCGGGCCTCACATTGCTGGTGGGACTTTCTGCCTTAACGGCAGTCTGGAGTTGCGAAAGCTCAGAGATGTTCTTCGTCCGCAGGAAGTCGTAGATACCTCCAAGATGCTCTCTCACCTTTCCGCCGCCAAACTCGAAGACTTTCGTAACCAGCCCGTCCAGGAATTCACGGTCGTGGCTGACGATGATGGCCGTACCGTCGAAGGCCCGGATGGCCTCTTTCAGCACGTCTTTCGATGCCATGTCCAGATGGTTTGTCGGCTCGTCCAGTATCAGCAGGTTGACGGGTTCCAACAGCAGGCGTATCATGGCCAGTCGGCTACGTTCTCCTCCGCTGAGCACCTTGACCTTCTTTTCACTCTCTTCGCCTCCGAACATGAAGGCTCCGAGTATGTCGTTGATACGTAGTCGCACCTCGCCTCTTGCAACACGGTCTATGGTCTGAAACACTGTCAGGCTCTCGTCCAGCAGCTGGGCTTGGTTCTGTGCGAAATATCCTATCTGGACGTTATGTCCCACTTTCAGGTTACCGTCAAATGGTATCTCGCCCATGATACATTTCACGAGCGTCGACTTACCCTCGCCGTTCTTGCCTACGAAGGCAACCTTCTCTCCACGCTTGATGGTCAGGTTGACATGGTCGAATACTACGTGGGCATACTCCTTACGGACATCTTCGCAGATGATGGGATAGTCGCCGCTTCGCAGACATGGCGGGAACTTCAGGTGCATAGCCGAGTTGTCCACCTCGTCGACTTCAATGGGTACTATCTTCTCCAGCTGCTTGATCTTCTGCTGCACCTGTACGGCCTTGGTGGCCTGATAGCGGAAGCGCTCGATGAAGGCTTTCATGTCGGCAATCTCTTTCCGTTGGTTTTCGTAGGCCCTCAACTGCTGCTCACGTCGTTCTTGCCGTAGGACGACATACTGGTCGTACTTTACGCGATAGTCGATGATGCGTCCACAGGATATTTCCAACGTGCGGTTCGAGACATTATTGATAAATGCCCGGTCGTGGCTGACCAGCACCACAGCACTTGACGACTGTGCCAGGAACTGCTCCAGCCATTGAATAGACTCAATATCCAGGTGGTTGGTCGGCTCATCAAGCAGCAGCACATCGGGACGTTGCAACAGAATCTTTGCCAGTTCTATACGCATACGCCACCCTCCCGAGAATTCGCTCGTCGGGCGCTCGAAGTCGCTACGGTTGAAGCCCAGCCCGACGAGCGTACGCTCCAGTTCGGCCTCGCAATTGTCGGCCCCCATCATGAGGTAGCGGTCGTGGGCTGCCGTGTACCGTTCTACAAGAGCCATATACTCATCACTCTCGTAGTCGGTACGCTCCATCATCTGACGGTTCAGCTCGTCCACACGTTCTTTCATGCGAGTCACGTTGGCAAATGCCTTCAGCGCCTCTTGCCTGACGGTGGTATTGTCCTGCAGTATCATGACCTGTGGCAGGTATCCTACCGTCGTGTCGCCAGGCATACTGACTGTTCCGCTGGTGGGTTTCTGAAGTCCGCAAAGTATTTTGAGCAGCGTCGACTTACCGGCACCGTTCTTGCCGACCAATGCTATGCGGTCGCGGTCGTTGACCACAAAGCTGGCCTCGGCAAACAATGGCTTTACACCAAATTCCACCCGCAGGGAGTCTACAGATATCATCACCTAATCACTTAATGAGTTTTAGGGCGGCAAAGGTACGAAAAAAATACGATGTGACCAAATATAGATAAAATCTTTTTTCCCGTCTACGTTTGTAGACCCTAAAAATCAGCAATAATCCTTCATTTGACCTATTAATGCGCCCTCCCCACCTTCTCTTATAATGATTCGCAAAAGAACAAAACCCTTCACCAACGCTATAAAATGTTGTGCAACAATGGCTTGCGGTGAAGGGTATCGATGAGGCAATGTGAAGGGTTGCCGTTGATGCTATGTGAAGAGTTGTCGGGACAACGTCCTTCACGAATTCTTCCAATCATTTTCGACGCTGTGAGTGGCCTTCTCACGACGGTGAGTGGCCTACTCAGCTCCGTGAGTGGCCTACTTATTTCGTTTAGTAGGCTACTAACTGAAATTACTCATTGAGTAAATGCAGAAATGCATGGAGTAAATGCAAAGACCTGCGATGTGCCACTCACCTCTTACATCTTCCATCTTCCATCAAACATCTTCCATCTTACATCTTCCATCCAACCCTTCACCGTATCTCGTTGTAACATGGGACGTTACCCGTCAGGTGAAGGGTTTTGTTGAACAGCAATCTCACCTTTACTTCATAATTGTTGTGGGCAAGTTCCATGTCATTGCCATAAAAATAACCATGATGAAAAATAGATGTCTATACTGTGCTGAAGAAAGTATAGGGATTTCCCTATTGTTATTTAGAGTTTTCCCCTCTTTGTTATTGGAATAATTAAATACTTTTGCAGCAAGAAATTTCCACCTAATAGCGCGAGATATGAAAACAACATACTTCAAGTGTCTCCTGTTCTTTACGGCAATGACCCTGTCGATGCCTTTGCATGCCCAAACGATGGTTCTATTGCAACCCGACAAAAACAACCAAAAGGTTATCAAGCGATATAATTGCTATTACCATAAAGCCAATTTTTCGCACCCTTCGGGGCTGCCAATAGGATATACCGCCGTGTTTGGCGTGAGGACGAACTCGATTATGTCGACTGACGATGTCGAAGTAAACGTTGTCAAGAAATGGGTTCAGGATGCTGCTGTCAATGACATGGAGAACCGCGTGTATTTCGTTGAAATCAAGAACAAGTCCAACAAGACCCTTTATATTGACAAGGGGCATTGTTACAGAGTATATCATAATGGCAAGAAATACTGTTACTTCGACCCCGAAAGAGACGACACTACTGCGATTAAGCGCATCATAGCCATTCCGCCTCATTCAAAGAGATACTTGTCTGACTATCGGGCCGAGTTGAAAAATAAAGGGAAATACTCCGAACTCAAGATTCTCGATTATCCGGAGGAATTTCATTGGGATGCGAGGATTGCAGGAGTCTGCGAAGGATTTCTGCAAATAGGTGAAGTAAGGTCGTTCACAGAAGACAAGTCGCCTTATTACAGGTCGTTTGTGATTACCTATTCAAAGGACAGAGCATTCTCAACGTATTCCCTTCTGACCATCAATTTCTATATGCGTCAACTCATAGGGTACTTCTATCCAGAGCTTTATAGCGACAATGATGTTTTCGATTTGTTAGGTGGCAACCAGTACACTATTACGAATTGCGAGTATGGGTATGGAGGCGTTAATCGGTTCAGAAGAGTCGAGAGGTAGCATCAGGAAGAACACAGCACATTTGCTTGTGGCAGCTGTCGATAAAGTATTGAAAAAACAAAATTTCTCAAGATTATTGTGAAATAATTTAAAGAAGTATGGCTTTTCCGAAGATTTTTGGTAAATTTGTAGGGAATTTCAAATGCCTGACGTATTATATTTAGAACTAATACTATATTAATTTTTAATACAGCTGTTTTATGAACGACAACAAAGTTATGAATCGCGCAGCCGACAACATCCGCATCCTGGCTGCTGCAATGGTTGAAAAAGCAAAGTCCGGCCACCCCGGTGGCGCTATGGGCGGTGCCGACTTTATCAACACCCTGTACAGTGAATTCCTCGTTTACGACCCCGAGAATCCCGCATGGGAGGGCCGCGACCGTTTCTTCCTTGACCCGGGCCACATGGCTCCGATGCTCTACAGCCAGCTCTGCCTTATCGGCAAGTACACGCTGGAGGATCTGAAGAACCTGCGCCAGTGGGGTTCGGTCACCCCCGGTCATCCCGAGCGTGAGATTGAGCGTGGCATCGAGAATACATCTGGCCCGCTCGGCCAGGGCCACACCTTCGCCGTCGGAGCTGCCATAGCAGCAAAGTTCCTGAAGGCACGTCTGGGTAACGTGATGAACCAGACCATCTATGCATACATCTCCGACGGTGGTGTCCAGGAGGAGATTTCTCAGGGTGCAGGCCGTATTGCCGGTAACCTGGGACTGGACAACCTCATCATGTTCTACGACGCCAACGACATCCAGCTGTCTACACGTACCGAGGTCGTGACCTGCGAGGATACTGCCAAGAAGTACGAGGCATGGGGCTGGTACGTACAGAAGATTGACGGTAACGACGTTGACCAGATTCGTGAGGCTATCAAGAAGGCCCAGGCCGAAAAGGAGCGTCCGAGCCTTATCATCGGCCATTGCGTGATGGGCAAGGGTGCCCGCAAGGCCGACGGTAGCAGCTACGAGTCGAACTGTGCCACCCATGGTGCTCCCCTTGGCGGCGACAACTTCGTCCAGACCATGAAGAACCTGGGTGCCGACCCCGAAAATCCGTTCCAGATATTCCCCGAGGTTCAGGAGCTATACGCCAAGCGTGCTGAGGAGCTGAAGAAGATCTGTGCCGAGCGCTATGCCGAGAAGGCTGAGTGGGCCAAGGGACATCCCGTACAGGCCAAGCAGCTGGAGGAGTGGTTCAGCGGCAAGGCTCCGGTCATCGACTGGTCGAAGGTGGAGCAGAAAGCCGGTTCGGCCACCCGTAGCGCCAGCGCTGCCGTGCTGGGTCAGCTGGCCGAGCAGGTGCCTAACATGATATGTGCTTCGGCTGACCTGTCGAACTCCGACAACACAAACGGATTCCTGAAGAAGACGCACGATCTGGTGAAGGGTGACTTTACTGGTGCATTCTTCCAGGCTGGTGTAGCCGAGCTGACGATGGCCTGCTGCTGTATCGGTATGGCCCTGCATGGTGGTGTTATTCCTGCCTGCGGTACCTTCTTCGTATTCTCCGACTACATGAAGCCTGCCGTCCGTATGGCCGCCCTGATGGAGCTGCCCGTGAAGTTCATCTGGACCCACGACGCCTTCCGCGTTGGTGAGGATGGTCCTACCCACGAGCCTGTTGAGCAGGAGGCACAGATTCGTCTGATGGAGAAGCTGAAGAACCATCACGGCAAGAACTCCGTGCTCGTCGTACGTCCCGCCGACGCCGAGGAGACCACCGTCTGCTGGCGTATGGCTATGGAGAACGTTGACACGCCGACGGCCCTCATCTTCTCTCGCCAGAACATCGACATGCTGCCCGAAGGCAACGACTACTCGCAGGCCGAGAAGGGTGCCTACGTGGTGGCTGGTTCCGACGCCGACTACGACGTCATTCTGCTGGCCTCTGGTTCCGAGGTTTCGACGCTCGAAGCCGGTGCAAAACTGCTTGCTGCCGATGGTATCAAGACTCGCGTAGTGAGCGTTCCCTCCGAGGGCTTGTTCCGCTCGCAGTCGAAGGAGTACCAGCAGAGCGTGCTGCCCGCAGGCAAGAAGAAGTTCGGACTGACTGCCGGTCTGCCCGTCAACCTCGAAGGCCTGGTAGGTGCCGATGGTTGTGTATGGGGTCTGGAGAGCTTCGGTTTCTCAGCTCCCTACAAGGTGCTCGACGAGAAGCTGGGCTTCACCGGTCAGAACGTCTATGAGCAGGTGAAGAAGCTGCTGGCTTAATCATCACGCTATTTTAGTCACAAGGCTCTGCAAGACTCTCCACGGTCTTGCGGAGCCGTTTTGTTTGGTATTATTCGTACATTTTTGCTGTCGCAAGAAGGCACTCACGCTCGGAAATAATCAAATAAATTTGGTATTTCCCTCGCTTATTCGTACC
>CAMJWJ010000055.1 GCA_946409435.1 uncultured Prevotella sp.
GCTTCGTCTGCTGATCCTACACGATGCCGGTATCACGCCATTCCTGTGAAGAACCTGAAAAAGACATATATCAATCCGACCCTTGAGGTCGTACGTATCCAGACGACTCAGATGATGGCCGCCTCACCCCTGGGCTTTGGCGACCCTGTAGATAATGCCGCAGGAGCAGAAGCTCGCGAGATGTTCCTCGACGGCGAGTATTAATCGAGACAAGTTTGTTAAATCGGGCGGCACGCCACAGCGTCCGTGAGGATCAGGAGCTGCCCGTTTTGTTAGATAAATAAAATAGAATTAATTGTTGGTGGCGGCTACTCCGTGAGGACGAGCCGCCACCGTTCGTTTCCTTGGCAGGCCGTGATGTCGTGTGAGAGACAATTTAATTCTCTAATTCTTGATAATACATGTTGTCCCTGTTGTCCTCGTTGTCTGATATAATAATTCATACTATCTCTACATGTTTTTTTGTGATTTATCTGCACCTCTGCACCCATCGTTCTAACCTATTGTTCATCAGTTTGTTAGGCGGGTGCAGATAGGGTGCAGTGGTGACAGATTCTGCCGAAATTTAACATTTCAGACCCTCATTTTCGATTGCTCAGTCATGTTTTTATTGATCATAAATCTACAAAAATCGATTTTAAAATCTATTCTCAGAAAGAAATATATGCAGGAAACAGCAACTCGCTGCTGATATACATCCATTTTAAACAAGATTTTTAGAAGATTGATGTCACTACATCGTTCAGCTTCAGCTGAAGCCCACTGGCACTTTTTCCCACCGTGGGAAAAATTCATTCCCAGCGTGGGAAAATCAATAACCTGCATGGAAAACGATTTGTTGTTAATGTTTGGTGTCAATGTTGTCTGCAACAAAAACGCCAAAAAATGGCCTTTTTTTGCCGTTTTCGCCCCGAATCTGTCACTTCTGCACCCTATCTGCTCCGCCTAACCGGCTGATTGTCAGCGAGTGTTGCAGAAGTGGCAGATTTGCAGCAAAAAAAAATCGCATGGATGTGTCCTTAAAGTAACAGACAATCTGTTCACTTTCCTCTCCAACCCACTTGTACCCTATGGCAATAATGCCAGCGAGCAGGAAGTAAGGAAGATAAAGATAAAACAGGAGGCCAGCGGATGCTTCCGCACCGACGGAGGATCTGACGGTTTTGCCAAGCTACAGTCACTTGATAGGCTCCATGTGCAGCGTGACATGCGTCTTGGAGCCAAACTGCTCCTTCAGCTTATGCTCGATGGCCGTTGCCCGCTCGTGCACCACGTTCAGCGGCAAGCGGCCGTCCATGCGGACATGCACCTCAATGGCAATATGGTCGCCAATGCGGCGGGTACGCAGGTTATGAGGTTGCTGCACGTCGGAGAAGGAACAGATGGTACGTACGATTTGCTGCTCCATATCGGCAGGCAGCGAGCCTTCCGTCAGCTCACCACCACTCGTCCACATCAGCATCCATGCCACCCTGACGAGCATCAGTCCTACGACGATGGAGGCCAGCGGGTCGAGTACAGTCCAGCGGTTGCCTAACACAATGGCACCGCCAATGCCGACAGCGGCGCCAACCGACGACAGGGCGTCGCTACGGTGGTGCCAAGCGTTGGCCATCATCAGCTGTGACTGCAGACGGCGGCCTTTGAACGAGGTGAACTGGTACAGCAGTTCCTTAACCACAATGGACAGCAAGGCCGCCCAAAGTGCAATGCTGCCAGGGACGGGCAATTGTTCGCCACCCCACCAGGCCACCAGTTTGGTACAACCAGAGAAGATGATGCCCGCAGCGGCAGCCATCAGCGCCAATGCTATCAGGAACGACGCCATCGTCTCGAACTTGCCGTGGCCGTACTCGTGGGAGGCGTCCTGCGGCTTGGCACTGATACTCACAAACAGTATCACGACGACATCGGTCACGAAGTCGGACAGCGAGTGCACGGCATCGGCTATCATGGCAGGACTATGCCCCACGACGCCTGCCACAAACTTAAAGGCCAGCAGTGCGGCATTGCCTATACTGCCAACCAGCGTCACCTTATATATCTCACGTTCACGGTCCATTGCTGCTCTTATCGCATGCAAAGGTAATAAAGATTCTATGAAAAAAAATGATTTAAGCAAGATAATTCATGGAGAATGCATTTTTTTCGCTTTCCGATTTCCGCTTTTCAATGAAAATGATTACCTTTGCACAAACATAAAAACAACAATGTTCTATGAAGACGAAGCATATACAGTACGAGACGCACGGCACATGCTCGAAACTCATCGACGTGACGGCCGACGAGAACAACGTGATTCAACAGGTATTCTTCCTCGGAGGATGTAACGGCAACCTGCAAGGTATCTGCCAACTGGTACGCGGACAGCACATCGACGACGTGATGCAGAAGCTCGACGGCATACGCTGCGGCACCAAGGGCACCTCGTGTCCCGACCAGCTATGCCGGGCACTGGAACAGCTGAAACAGGCACCGTTAGACGCTTGACACAACAACTATAACGACACTCATGAGGTTATGAAGATTGGATTTGATAACGAGAAGTATCTGAAGATACAGTCAGAACACATCCGCGAACGTATAGCACAGTTCGACGGAAAGTTGTATATGGAACTGGGCGGCAAGTTGTTCGACGACCACCATGCCTCTCGTGTGCTACCGGGATTCAAGCCCGACTCAAAGCTACACATGTTGGGACAGCTACGCGACTCCATCGAGATTGTCATCGTCATCTCGGCTGAAGACATCGAGAAGAATAAGGTACGTGCCGACCTGGGCATCACCTATGACGAGGACGTGCTGCGCCTGCGTGACGAGTTCCAGAGCCGCGACTTCATGGTGGGATCCGTTGTCATCACCCACTATAACGGGCAAAAGGCTGCCGACCAGTTCCGCCACAGGCTGGAGCGAATGGGCATACGCAGCTACGTACATTATCTTATAGACGGCTACCCGCACAACGTGGAATTGATAGCGTCGGACGAGGGATTCGGTAAGAACGACTATGTTGAGACGTCGCGCGAACTGGTCATCGTCACGGCTCCAGGCCCAGGCAGCGGCAAGATGGCCGTCTGTCTGAGCCAGTTATACAATGAGAACAAGCGCGGCATCCGTGCCGGCTACGCCAAGTTCGAGACATTCCCCGTCTGGAGCCTGCCGCTGAAGCACCCCGTCAACATTGCCTACGAGGCTGCCACGGCCGACCTGAACGACGTCAACATGATTGACCCGTTCCACCTGGAGGCGTACGACAAGATTGCTGTCAACTACAACCGCGATATCGAGATATTTCCCGTGCTGAACGCCCTCTTCGAGGGCATCTACGGCGAGAATCCCTATAAGTCTCCTACTGATATGGGTGTCAACATGGTAGGTTTCTGCATCTGCGACGACGAGGTGTGCTGCAATGCCTCACGCGACGAGATTATACGCCGCTACTACGATGCCACCAACAAAATGGCTGACGGAGCCGACAATGAGCGTGAGCTGAACAAGATACTGATGCTCTTCAACCAGGCTAAGATCACCACGGCCTACCGCCGCGTCACCGTGGCTGCTGCTGCCAAGCAGGAGTTGACCGGACACACCGCTTCGGCCATGGAACTGGAGGACGGCACCATCATTACTGCCAAGTCCAGTCCCCTGTTAGGCTGTTCGGCCGCCTTACTGCTGAACGCCACGAAGCATCTGGCGGGCATCGACCACGAGGCCAAGCTCATTCCGCAGAGTCTGATAGAGCCTGTGCAGAAGACCAAAACGGAATATCTCGGAGCCCGCAATCCCCGTCTACATACCGACGAGGTGCTGGTAGCCCTCAGCGTACTCAGCAAAAGCGACGAGCGTTGCCGCCATGCCCTGGAACAGCTGCCACAGCTGCGTGGCTGCCAGGTTCACTCCACCGTCATGCTCAGCGAGGTAGACCGCAAGATATTCAAGAAACTTGGCTGCGGACTGACCTGCGACCCTGTAAGGAAGAAGTAGAAAGGTGAAATAGCAAAAAAAACGTGAAATATGAAAAGACTACTGACATTGGTGGCTCTGGCTGTTCTCGCTGGTGGCACCGTAAAAGCACAAGAGGCACAAGTGATTGGAAAGAGTAACATCAAGCTGAAAAGCCGCATGATGACACCAGAGGCTCTGTGGGCCATGGGGCGCATCGGCACCACCGAGGCATCGCCCGACGGCAAGCAGATAGTCTATCAGGTGGGCTACTACAGTGTAAAACAGAACAAGAGCCGTCAGGTCATCTGCGTGATGAACAGCGACGGTACGAACAACCGACAGCTGAGTACCAGCCAGAAGAGCGAGACTGACCCGACCTGGCTTGACGCTGAGACCATTGCCTTCATCAGCGGCGGCGAGATATGGTGCGTGAAGGCTGACGGAAGCGCCCGCAAGCAAATGTCGAAGACGGGCGGCGAGGTGGAAGGTTTCAAATTCTCGCCCGACCGCACAAATGTCATCATCCTCAAGTCACTCCCCTTCCACGAGGTCATCAAGAAGAACCCCGACGACCTGCCTAAGGCCACCGGCCGTCTGGTCACCGACCTGATGTACCGCCACTGGGACCACTATGTAGAAAGCATCCAGCACCCATTCCTCTGTTCGGTTGACGGTGACATCGTCACCGTTCCCGGCATCGACATCCTTGAGGGCGAACCCTACGAATGTCCCATGGAACCCTTCGGCAGCATCGAACAGTTGGCGTGGAGTCCCGACTCGAAGACCATTGCCTACACCTGCCGCAAGAAGACGGGGTTAGAGTACAGTATCTCTACCGATTCCGACATCTATTTATATAATATAGGTACGCGTGAGACGACGAACCTCTGCAAGCCGGCCAGCTACGTGGCTCCCAAAGTTGACCCCACCACTACGCTGCGCACGCAGACTGTCAACAGTCCCGAGAACCTGAAGAACAACGTGGGCTACGACCAGAACCCGCAGTTCTCGCCCGACGGCAAGTATATCGCCTGGCTCTCGATGGAGCGCGACGGCTATGAGGCCGATCTCAACCGTCTGTGTGTCTGTTCATTAGATGACGGCAGCAAGTGGTACCTGAACTGGAAGAGCGACGTCGATGCCTTCTGCTGGGCACCTCTGCCTGCCGCTAAGGGCAAGAAACCTGCCAGAGTGAAGAGCACAGACCCGCTGTTCTACTTCATCAGCGTCTGGCATGGCTGTAGCAATATGTATATGGTCAGCCAGAAGCGTGAAATCACGCAGCTCACCGAGACGTGGGACGACTGGACTGGCCTGCAGATGGCAAACAACGGCCAGCAGATACTGGCCACTCGCCAGAGCCTCAGCACGCCGACCGACATCTACATGGTCAATCCAGCCAGTAGCAAGGCCGCCAAGAAGGGTACCGCTGCAGTCAACAGTGCTGCCATCACCCAGCTGACCCACGAGAACGACCACATCCTCTCGCAACTGACCTTCGGCAAGATGCAGCAGTACTGGGTGCCCACCACCGATGGCAAGAAGGAGTTGGTATGGGTCATGCTGCCTGCCAACTACGAGGAAGGCAAGAAGTACCCCACACTGCTCTTCTGCGAGGGAGGCCCGCAGTCGCCCGTCAGCCAGTTCTGGAGCTACCGCTGGAACTTCCAGATGATGGCCGCCAATGGCTATGTCGTCATCGCCCCCAACCGCCACGGCCTGCCCGGCTTCGGACAGGAATGGAAGGAGCAGATCAGCGGTGACTGGACGGGACAGTGCATGCAGGACTATCTCGCTGCCATTGACTTCGCCGCCGACTCGCTGCCCTACGTCGACCGCAACCGCCTGGGGGCCGTCGGTGCCTCCTTCGGTGGATTCTCAGTCTATTACCTCGCCGGCATCCACGAGAAGCGCTTCAAGGCGTTCATCGCCCACGACGGCGCCTTCAACCTCGCCGCCATGTACCTGGAGACCGAGGAGAACTGGTTCAGCAACTGGGAGTACGACGAGGCCTACTGGCACCGTCCGCAGATGCCTAACGCCAAGAAGACCTACCACGACTCGCCGCACAAGATGGTAGAGAAGTGGGACACGCCCATTCTCTGCATCCACGGCGAGAAGGACTACCGCATCAACTACACGCAGGGTATGCAGGCCTTCAACGCTGCCCGGATGAAGGACATCCCTGCCGAGTTCCTTGTCTTCCCCGATGAGAACCACTGGGTATTGAAGCCTCAAAATGGTGTGCTGTGGCAGCGTACCTTCTTCAACTGGCTGGATCGCTGGCTGAAATAAGTACTCTTTCACGTACCCCTGCCTCTCCTTTTAACAACGGATTGCACGGATTTCACGGAAGACTATCGATACTGAAAATCAGTAGGTGATAAATCCGTGTCATCCGTGCAATCCGTTGTTCAAAAATCAATCCGTGTAATCCGTCCAATCTGTGGTCGTAAAAAACAGTATCATTGTGCCACCACGTCGTATTCCAGACTTGGCCAGTAGGCACCAGTGGCCTCGTCCTGCAGCATCAGCGACAGTCGGCCTGCCTTCGACGGTGTAAACGTCGTCGTGTGCAGGCCGTCTTCGGTTACCTCCCATTCCATCTGCCAGTCGCCCTCGTTGTGGAGCGCCCACTTTCCTTCACCGTTAGACTTGAAGCTGAACGAATACTCCTGGCCTGCCACCAGCTGGCGGTTCATGGGCACATTGATAAAGGTGAGCAACGTCTCCCTACCTCGATAGAGCGTGGGTAGCATAGTCACCTGCTGCTCTCTGATGAGGTTCACCAGCCGCTGGGCGGGTATGCCAGCCCTGCCCCACAGCTCAGCATCGAGGTTCTTGACGGCCTTGATGTCGGGAGCTAACAGCGGGAAGCGCCGCGCCACCATCTTCCAATTGCTCTCCGTGGGCGGCTCTATCTCGTACTTCACGATGGTCTGCCACGCCGTACCACTGTCGTCGCGGATGCAGAACAGCAGCGACACGGTGTCGCGGGGCATGAAGGCCACGGAGTAGATGCCGTCGCCCTCGTCTTTCCATTCGGCTTTCTTGCACGACACGCTGTTGTTCAATATGGCAAAATCGCGTTCGGCATTCATCTTGATGCGGAACACGTAGTCCACGCCGACACGCAGGTCAAGGCTCATGGGAATCTCTTTCAGCTCGACGATGCCCTCACCCTGGTTGTAGAACATCGGGGGATAGAACGTCTGCTGGCGCACTTTCTCGCTGATGTCCTTCAGGTCGAGGCCATAGGCAGCCCACAGCGAGTTGATGGGCTGGCAACCCAGAAACTCCTGCTCGCTGTATGGCTTGTCGAGCAACTGGTCGGACTGCCTGTTGGGGAAGTGGCTCAGGATCATCCACTCCGGCTTGACGTTGAACCACTGCCAACAGTCATCCTCACGTATAAAGCGGTTGCCTTCCACAGAGCCTGCTCCCCACGTCGGGTCGAGCAGTATGCCGTGGTCTTGACGGGTATAGGCAAACAGCCATCCGTGACCGTTCGGATTGACAAAACCCGTACCGTCCTTAGCCTTGCCTTCGATGACCTCCACACGTATGCCGACGGCACGGGCCAGCTGTACAAACAGGTCACAGTAGCCTTGGCAGACACCCTTCCGCTTGGCCAGACACTGGTCAGCCTTACGGATGGAGTATGAGGTATCGTAAGCGATGTTGTTGCATATCCACTCGTAGATGGCACGTATCTTGTCATAATTGCTCTCGCAACTGGCGGTAATCTCGGCCGCCAGCTTGTCGTATGCCCTGCTGGGCTGCGACACCAGCTTGGCCTGTTCGCCGTCACTGTCGGGTTTCTTGTAATAGTCCTCTACATTGCCGTCGTCGCCCGTCGGTGTATTGGCAGCGTATGCCTCAACCATCAGCGGCATGGCCATACAAAGCAGTAGCATCATACGTTTTGTCACTTTCATCCATCCTGTTATATCCATCGTGTCATCCCTTTCGCTGACTATTGTAAATTATTGATGTGCAAAAGTACGAAATAAAAGCCTTTTGTCCAAATACTTCACGCATTTTTTCCAAAGAATCAAAGTTTGTTTGTTTAACGCTTGCAGGTGTCCCGCTTTTTTCATACCTTTGCACTCTGATTTTAAAAAAAACGGTAAATCTCAAATACAAATTATGTCACAAGCAATTCAAAAGACCTTGCGCGATTCAGCGGCCATGCGCTGGACGGCACTGCTGCTGCTGGCTCTGGCCATGTTCTGCAGCTACATCTTCATGGACATCCTGTCACCCATCAAGGACCTGATGCAAGAGACCCGCGGCTGGGACTCTACGGCCTTCGGCACGATGCAGGGTTCCGAGGTATTCCTCAACGTCTTCGTCTTTTTCCTGATTTTCGCCGGCATCATCCTCGACAAGATGGGTGTTCGCTTCACCGCTGTGCTCTCGGCCGCCGTCATGCTGGTGGGAGCCTGCATCAAGTGGTACGCCGTCAGCGAGGGCTTCATGGGCAGCGGACTGGAGACGTGGTTTACCAACAACCTGAACTACATACCCGGCTTCGACGAGCTGGGCGTATCGCCTTTCTACGAGGGCATGCCTGCCTCAGCTAAGTTTGCCGCCTGCGGTTTCATGATTTTCGGCTGCGGCTGTGAGATGGCGGGCATCACCGTCTCTCGTGGTATCGTGAAGTGGTTCAAGGGCCGCGAGATGGCACTGGCCATGGGTTCCGAGATGGCACTGGCACGCCTCGGCGTAGCCACCTGCATGATCTTCTCGCCCTTCTTCGCCCGTTTGGGCGGCGAGGTCAGCGTGTCGCGCTCTGTGGCTTTCGGTGTGGTGCTGATGTGCATTGCCCTCATCATGACCATCGTCTATTTCGTGATGGACCAGAAGCTGGATGCCCAGACCGGCGAGGCTGAGGAGAAGGACGACCCATTCAAGGTCAGCGACATCGGCAAGATCCTGTCCGACTCGGGCTTCTGGATTGTCGCCCTGCTTTGCGTGCTCTACTATTCGGCCATTTTCCCCTTCCAGAAGTACGCCGTCAACATGCTTCAGTGCAACCTGACGCTGACAGCTCCCGATGCTGGTTCCTTCTGGGCACAGGAGAGCATCACCATCTGGCAGTACATCATCATGCTCATCGTTGCTGCCGCCGGCTTCGCCAGCAATTTCCAGAAGAAGGCCAACCTGAAGTACGGCCTGCTGGGTCTCAGCATCGTCGCCCTCATCACCTATTGCTATATGGGCTACATGCGCCAGACTGCCGAGAGCATCTTCGCCGTGTTCCCCCTGCTGGCCGTGCTCATCACGCCTATTCTGGGTAACTACCTCGACAACCACGGCAAGGCCGTCTCCATGCTTGTGCTCGGCTCGCTGCTGCTCATCGGCTGTCACCTGACATTTGCCTTCATCCTGCCGCTCTTCAAGGGTTCTGCCGTGGGCGGCATCATCATCGCCTATGCCACCATCCTCGTGCTCGGTGCCTCGTTCTCGCTGGTACCCGCCTCGCTGTGGCCGAGCGTTCCCAAGCTGGTCGATGCCAAGGTCATCGGTTCAGCCTATGCGCTGATTTTCTGGATTCAGAACATCGGTCTGTGGCTGTTCCCCCTGCTGATCGGCAAGGTGCTCGATGCCACCAATCCTGCTGGCACCAGTCCTACGGAACTTAACTATACCGCCCCGCTCATCATGCTGGCCTGCCTCGGTGTGGCCGCCCTGCTGCTGGGCTTCCTGCTCCGTGTCGTCGACAAGAAGAAAGGTCTGGGACTGGAAGAGCCGAACATCAAATGAGTTCATAGTGCATAGTTCATAGTTAAGCTGCGCGGCAGAAAAAAAGAACTATGAACTATGCACTATGAACTATAAACTATGAACTATGAACTATGCACTATGAACTATGAACTGAACAACGCTTGTGCGGAGGTAGCCTGCTTCAAGGTCACTGGTGACGTCAGCGAGTATCACGTCATGATACATGCCAAGGCCGAGGGGCGCACATTCCAGCAGCAGCTGGATGCCGTGCTCGACGGCTACGAGCAACTGAAGGGCAGCGAACTGAAGGGAGCGACAGCCGTGCTGAAGCGCTACTTCCTCAGCGATGTCGCCAACCAGGCCGACGACGTGCTGCTGGCTGACACCAGCGACTGCGCCAAGAGCATCATCGGACAGGCACCCCTCGACGGCTCGAAGATAGCCCTGTGGGTCTACATGATGACCGGTGTCTGCAGCCGCCTGCTGCCCAGCGGCCTCTACGAGGTACGCCGCAGCGGCACCACCTGTCAGGAGGCCGACGGCGCCACGGCCCTGCGCCACCTGTGGAACGCCTCAGCCCACAATACCGCCCAGAACTCGGAATACCAGACGCGCCTGCTCTTCAACGAGTACGTCATGCAGCTGGCCCAGGAGGGCTGCACGCTGGCCGACCACTGCATCCGCACGTGGCTCTTCGTCAACGATGTCGACGTCAACTACGCCGGTGTGGTAGCCGCCCGCAACAGGGTGTTCTTCACCCAAGGGCTGACCGAGGAGACCCATTACATTGCCTCGACAGGCATCGGCGGTCGTGCCAAGGATGCCCAGGTGATGACGCAGATGGACAACTACGCCATTGCCGGCCTGCGCCGCGAGCAGGTCCACTACCTCTATGCCCCCACCCACCTCAACCGCACCAGCGACTACGGTGTCAGCTTCGAGCGTGGCACCACCGTGGACTACCGTGACCGTCGCCACGTCATCATCTCCGGCACGGCCAGCATCAACAACAAGGGTCAGATAGAACACCCCAAGGACATCGTCCGTCAGGCTCACCGCATGTGGGACAACGTCGGTGCCCTCCTCAGCGAGGCAGACTGCAGCTACGAAGACGTCACCGTCATGATCGTCTACCTGCGCGACGTCGCCGACTACGATGTCGTGCGCCGTCTCTACGACGAGCGGTTCCCCGACAAGCCACGCGTCATCGTCCATGCTCCCGTCTGCCGCTCCGGCTGGCTTATCGAGATGGAGTGCATGGCCGTGAAGCAGATGGACAGCCCCGACATGCCTGCCATCTGACCATCCTCTGGGTGAAGCTTTGCGCGAGTAATGAAGATAAACAGAGACATTGTAGCCAAAGTGAATTTTATAAGAATAATTTCGTCACCATCCAAATATTGGAGCAGCAAATTCAAAGAAGAGGCCAGTTTTCTTTGAATTTGCTTTGATTTCTTTGATGCGTCGTGACAAATACGACAAACGACAAACTTCTATGGCTATCTCATGCCGTAGGGTGCTGACTAGCTACAAAGGTACTTTCGTTCGACAATAAAAACAAAAAATGGCTTTTTTTTGAAGATTTTGATTAGATTAACAATCAAAATCGTGTATTGTGCTCACTTATTCGTACCTTTGCAGCCCAATAATTGCAATTAGAACATGTTTGAGAATTTAAGTGACAGACTTGAACGGTCGTTCAAGATACTGAAAGGTGAAGGAAAAATCACAGAGATTAACGTAGCGGAGACGTTGAAGGACGTGCGTAAAGCACTGCTCGACGCCGACGTGAACTACAAGGTAGCCAAGCAGTTTACGGACACCGTCAAGCAGAAGGCTATGGGCATGAACGTGCTGACAGCTATCAAACCCAGTCAGCTGATGGTGAAGATTGTTCACGACGAGCTGGCAGAACTGATGGGTGGCAAGGCTGTGGAACTGAGTCTGGAAGGCCGTCCGGCCATCGTACTTATGTCGGGTCTGCAAGGCTCCGGTAAGACGACGTTCAGCGGCAAGCTGGCCAATCTGCTCAAGACGCGGCAGCACAAGTCGCCACTGCTGGTGGCCTGCGATGTCTATCGTCCTGCTGCTATCCAGCAGTTGCATGTCGTTGGCGAAAGCGTCGGCGTGCCAGTCTATTCCGAACCCGATAACAAGAATGTGGTCGAGATAGCCAACAATGCCATCCGCGAGGCCAAGCAGAAGAACTATAATGTGGTCATCATCGATACTGCCGGCCGTCTGGCCGTCGACGAGGAGATGATGCAGGAGATAGCCACCCTGAAAGAAGCTGTACATCCTGACGAGACGCTGTTTGTGGTCGACTCGATGACTGGCCAGGACGCCGTGAACACCGCCAAGGAGTTCAACGACCGTTTGGACTTCGACGGCGTGGTGCTGACCAAGCTTGACGGTGACACCCGAGGCGGTGCTGCCCTCTCGATACGTACCGTGGTCACCAAGCCCATCAAGTTTGTGGGTACCGGTGAGAAGATGGAAGCCATCGACGTGTTCCATCCCGAGCGTATGGCTGACCGCATCCTCGGCATGGGCGACGTGGTCTCGTTGGTAGAGCGTGCCCAGCAGCAGTTCGACGAGGAGGAAGCCAAGCGCTTGGAGAAGAAGATTCGTAAGAACAAGTTCGACTTCGACGACTTCATGGGGCAGATTCAACAGATCAAGAAGATGGGTAACCTGAAGGACCTGGCTTCGATGATACCTGGAGTAGGCAAGGCGCTGAAGGATGTCGACATCGACGACAACGCCTTCAAGTCTATCGAAGCCATCATCCAGTCGATGACGCCGAAGGAGCGTCAGAACCCCGACATCATCAACCAGAGCCGTCGTCTGCGTATTGCCAAGGGCAGCGGCACGAAGATCGAGGAGGTGAACCGGCTGATGAAGCAGTTCGACCAGACGCGAAAGGTGATGCGTATGGTGACAGGAGCCGACCGCTCGCGAATGGCCCAGATGGCGGCGGCAATGAAGAATATGAAGGGCGGCATGCCGAAGTTTTAGTTTAGTTCATAGTTCAAAGTTCATAGTTCATAGTTTATGCAACTGATAGACGGAAAAGCAACGGCAGCGGCCATCAAGGCTGAGATAGCCGAGGAGGTGAAGGACATTGTGGCACGTGGCGGTAAGCAGCCCCACCTGGCAGCAGTACTGGTAGGTCACGACGGTGGCTCGGAAACGTACGTTAAGAATAAGGTGCTCGCCTGCGAGGCCTGTGGCTTTAAGTCGACGCTCATCCGATTCGAGGATGACGTGACGGAAGAGGAACTGCTGGACTGCGTAGACCGTCTGAACCGCAACGGCGACATAGACGGCTTTATAGTTCAGTTGCCTTTGCCCAAGCACATCGACGAGCAGAAGGTCATCGAGGCCATCGACTACCGCAAGGACGTTGATGGTTTCCATCCCATCAACGTGGGACGTATGGCCATTGGTCTGCCGTGTTTCATCTCAGCCACGCCGTTAGGTATCATCACGCTGCTCCAGCGTTACCATATTGAGACTAGCGGTAAGAAGTGTGTCATCCTGGGCCGCTCGAATATCGTTGGCAAGCCCATGGCACAGCTGATGATGCAGAAACAGTACGGCGACGCCACTGTTACCGTCTGTCATTCCCGCTCGAAGACGCTGAAGGAGGAATGCCGTCAGGCTGACATCATCATTGCTGCTATTGGCCGTCCCGACTTTGTCACGGCCGATATGGTGAAGGAAGGTGCTGTCATCATCGATGTCGGTACCACCCGCGTTCCCGATGTCACGCGTAAGAGCGGTTTCCGTCTGAACGGCGACGTGAAGTTTGACGAGGTGGCCGAGAAGTGTGCCTATATCACCCCCGTCCCTGGTGGGGTAGGGCCTATGACTATCTGTTCACTGATGAAAAACACGCTTGCCGCTGGCAAGAAGGAATACTATAAATAGTTCATAGTTCATAGTTCTTAGTTCATAGTTCATAGTTATGACTGCGCAGGAGTGGTACGAACAGGGTAACGCCTTTCGTAAAGAGGGGAAGTGGCATGAGGCTATCAACTGCTACATTCAGGCCATCGAACTCGACCCTGACAGTCCGGCCGTAGAGGCCAAGCGCATGCTCGACGACATCATGGCCTTCTATTGTAAGGACATGTACAATCCATAAAACGTTAAAATATCTATAAATCGGCAGCTCTTATCGAGGAATTGCCGATTTATTTCTACTAACAGGCAGGTAAACGTCTATCTTGTTTGGCTGTTTCATCGATAATATCTACCTTTGCATCGACAAAAACTAAAGATTAAGATGTAATAGGAGCTATATGAAAAAAAGAAATCATTCAGACAAGCACAGCAGATGGACCACAGTTGCCATGTCCGTCTGCCTGACCGTTTTTTTACCGTTGACGTCCGTGGCCCAGAAGCAGTGGACATTGGACGACTGCATCAGCTATGCCATGCAGAACAACATCACGCTGAAGCAGGCCCAGCTGACCAAGCAGTCGGCCACCGAGGACCGTAAGCAGTCGCAGGCAGCCCTGCTGCCGTCGTTGTCAGCATCGACAAACCAGAGCGTGGGCTACCGTCCGTGGCTGGATGCCGGCATGACGACCGTCACCAACGGCACCGTCAACTCGAAGGTGGTTAAGACTTACTATAACGGTACGTACGGCATCAATGCCTCATGGACGGTGTGGAACGGTAACCAGAACCGCAATCAGGTGAAGGTCAGCGAACTGCAGGAACAGCAGGCAGAACTGCAGATGCAGGAGACAGCCAACTCCATACAAGAGAAGATAGCCCAGCTGTACGTACAGATACTATATATGAAAGAGGCTATCAGCGTCAACCGCCAGAGTTTGGAGACCAGCAAGAAGAACGAGGAGCGCGGCCAGCAGATGGTGTCCGTGGGCAAGATGTCGAAAGCCGATCTGGCTCAACTCTCCGCACAACGTGCCACGGACGAATATAATCTGGTGGAAGCTGAGAGTAACCTCGCCAACTACAAGCTGCAGCTGAAGCAACTATTAGAGATAACAAGCACCGACGAGTTTGATGTGGCCACCCCGTTGGCTACCGATGCCGCTGCCTTGCAGACCATCCCCTCGCTGATGACCGTCTACGAGGCCGCCCTGGCCTTGCGCCCTGAGATCAAAAATACCGAACTGGCCCTGAAGCAGAGCGAGGTACAGATGAAGATAGCCAAGGCCGGCAATCTGCCTACCGTCAGCCTGACGGGCGGTGTCGGTACCAGTACGTCGTCGAACGGCTCCAATGGTTGGGGTCTGCAGATGAAGACCAATTTCGACGCCTCGGCCGGTGTCGGCGTGAGTGTTCCTATCTTTGACCAGCGTAAGACGAAGACTGCCAAGGCCAAGGCTCAGCTGCAATACGAGCAGGCACTGCTGGATCAGCAGAACGAGCAGAAGCAGCTCTACCAGACCATCGAGGGCTACTGGCTTGACGCCAACACCAACCAGCAGAAGTTCCGCGCCGCCACTGCTACGGTGGAGAGCGAGCAGCAGTCGTACGACCTGCTGAGCGAACAGTTCAACCTTGGTCTGAAGAACATTGTCGAGCTGATGACGGGCAAGACCAACCTGCTGCAGGCCCAGCAGAACAAGTTGCAATCGAAGTACATGGCCATTCTGAACCAGCAGATGCTGCGTTTCTATCAGGGAGAAGAAATGAAGATATAAAAATTGAAAAAACAACAAGATATGAAGAACAAAAAAGTGTGGATTGGCGTGGGCGTCGTTGCCCTGATAGCCGTCATCGCCTGGCTGACGTCGGGTGGCAAGCAAGAAGAGAAAGTAGAGTTCCAGACAGCCAAGGTGGTGCGCCAGAACATCAGCACCTCCATCACAGCTACAGGTACCATCGAGCCTGTCACGTCGGTGACGGTAGGTACGCAGGTGTCGGGCATCGTCTCGAAACTTTATGTAGACTACAACTCGGTGGTAAAGAAAGGACAGGTTATTGCCGAGCTGGACAAGACGAACCTCATCAGCGAGTTGAACACGTCGAGGGCCAACCTGGCTTCGGCACAAAGTACGCTAAACTATGAGGAGTCGAACTTCACCCGCTACAAGACACTGTTTGACAAAGGACTGGTGTCGGCCGATGAGTACGAGAATGCAAAGCTGTCGTATGAGAAGGCCCGCCAGCAGGTTGCCACCAGTCGTGAGAGTGTGCAGAAAGCGCAGACCAACCTCGGCTACGCCACTATTACCAGTCCTATCGACGGTGTTGTGCTGTCGAAGGCCGTGGAGGAAGGTCAGACGGTGGCCGCCTCGTTCAACACGCCTGAGCTGTTTACCATCGCCAAGGACCTGACGGACATGCGCGTCATCGCCGACATTGACGAGGCCGACATCGGTGGTGTGAAGGAGGGGCAGCGCGTGACGTTCACTGTCGACGCCTATCCTGACGACCGCTTTGAGGGACAGGTGACCCAGGTACGCCAGCAGGCTACAACAGAGAGTAATGTGGTGACCTACGAGGTGGTCATCTCTGCTCCTAACAACGACCTGAAGCTCAAGCCGGGACTGACGGCCAATGTCACCATCTATACCCTGGAGAAGAACGACGTGTTGGCAGCACCAGCCAAGGCACTGCGCTTTATTCCCAACGAGGCTCTGCTGACAGAGAAGCAGAAGATAGAGGATGTGGAGGCACCGCAGAAAATATGGACGCTGGAGGGTGACACCTTCAAGGCTCATGCCGTGCAGACGGGTACGACGAACGGCATGCTGACCGAGATATTGGGCGGCATCAGCGAGGGAACTGAGGTACTCGTCGACTTTACCATCAGTGGCGGTGAGATGCAGGAGATGGGACCGCAGACTTCCAACCCCTTCATGCCTAAGCCAAGGAATAATAACAAACAGAACGGTGGCAACCAGCCCAAGAGGTAGTTTTAATTCTCGATAGACATGATGGATGAAAACAGAAAAGTAGTCATTGAACTGCAGAACGTGAAACGCTACTTTCAGGTGGGCTCGGAGACGGTGAAGGCCCTGCGTGGCGTGTCGTTCAAAATATATGAGGGCGAGTTTGTCACCATTCAGGGAACGTCAGGCTCCGGCAAGTCGACACTGCTCAATCAGTTAGGCTGTCTTGACACACCAACCTCGGGCGAGTATTTCCTTGACGGCATCAGCGTGCGCACCATGTCGAAGACACAGCGTGCCCATCTGCGCAACCGAAAAATCGGGTTCGTCTTCCAGAACTACAACCTGTTGGCTAAGACCACTGCACTGGAGAATGTCGAGCTGCCGTTGATGTACAACTCCAGTGTGTCGGCTTCCGAGCGTCGTGAAAAGGCAGCCAAGGCACTGCAGGCCGTGGGTCTTGGTGACCGTATGTATCACAAGTCCAACCAGATGTCGGGTGGTCAGATGCAGCGTGTGGCTATCGCCCGTGCCTTGGTCAACGATCCTGCCGTGCTGCTGGCCGACGAGGCAACGGGTAACCTCGACACCCGCACGTCGTTCGAGATGCTGGTG
>CAMJWJ010000056.1 GCA_946409435.1 uncultured Prevotella sp.
GTTTGGGTGTGGGTTGAACATGCACCCGACACCTGGAACTGAGAAGGCCACTCACGGAATTGAGAAGGCCACTCACGGAGCTGAGAAGGCCACTCACGGAATTGAGTGGCCCACTCACGGAGCTGAGAAGGCCACTCACGGAGCTGAGTGGCCCACTCACGGAGCTGAGAAGGCTACTTAAATAGTTTCTTTAAATCAATCTGCTTATAGCTGATACGTTGCCTGCGCCAGGTGTAGACGCAGTGCAGCGTACCGTCACGCCCCTGGATGATGGCGGGGTAGCTGTACTGGTCGATGGGTGAGTCCTCCAGGGTCAGCGCGTGATGCCAGACCTGACCGTCGTCACTCAGCGCGATGCTCAGCGGTGTGCGCGGTCCCTTCTTCGTGAGCGGCAACGTGGCGAAATTATTGTAGATGAGTGCATGGCCACCGTTGCTCAGGGTCACGGCATCGGTGCCGCTCTGGTTGTTCTCCACATCGGTCAGTGTGACGGGGGTCCATGTCTCGCCGTTGTCGCTGCTGTACGATGTGGCCAACCGTGCGTTATGTGTACGCATCAGCACCTGCAGGCGACCGTCCTTCAGGCGGAGAATGCTCGGCTGGATGCAGTCGATGGGATGCTGCTCGTTGTCATCGGTCTTGGTGGCAACAGTAGACTCTACGGGTATGTATTTCCACGACAGGTTCTTCACTGCTTCACCCTTCTTCCACCTGTCGTCGCGCAGGTCGAGCACCTCCATGTGGAAGCGCCAGCCATTGCCTTCGGTCGACGAGCCACAAAGTAAGCGGCCGTCGATGAGTTCCGGCTTGTTCTTGATGGGACCGAGGAAGGCACGGCCGTCACCATCTGTGGGCAGCGGCTCTTTGTCACTCCACGTACGGCCGCCGTCTTTCGACTTGGCAAGCCAGCCGGTCCAGTCACCCACTGTGCTGCCTATCTTAAAGAACAGCCACAGTTCGCCATTAGGCATCTCGAAGAGCACAGGATTCCAGCAGGCCTTGCGCTTCAGTGTTTCAGGAACGCTGGCAAGGCGGGTCGTCTTGGTATGGTAGTCGTAGGTCTCCTCGTCGGCAAGACGGGAGGCCGAGGCGTTGCCTCGGCGTACCGAACCGCTAAGCGATATGGAGCGGATAGGGCCGGCAGTCGCCGGTGTCGTCTCGCTGGTGATGCCAGAGAGTCCGGCAAGTCTGGCATTGGGCTCGTTGATGTCGAACACACCGTCGGCAGCCAGTATGGGCTGGCTCCAGGTATTGCTACCCTTCTTCTTGATATTGACATAGATGCACACGTCAGGGTCCCGCTCATGCGTCCCGCCGAAATAGCCAGCCACGAGGTCGCCATTCTTGAGTTCCACGATGGTTGATGCGTGTGCCTCAGGGAAGAAGGTGTGCGTGTAGAGGAACTCATCCTTCATGATAGCAGCATGTGCTGTCGGCAGGTCACAACTGAAGTCGTAGGTTCCAGAGCCGACAGTCTTCACCGTACCATCTGGCATGCAGATGTCAGCCGTGGTGTTGCAAGGAATCTCCACATGCCACGCGATATGCTGTTGCGAACCAGTGCTCGCAGGCTTTTTCTCCCAATGGCTGACAATTGTGCCGTAAGGCGTGTCGTAGCTGACATTTGCCCATTCACAGTCCTGGATGTCGAAGGCCGGCTTCAACATGAAGTGCCGGTAGGCCGTGGCGTCGGATGATGTCCTGTTTGTTGCTGTAGTACAGCAACATACCTGCCGAATGCCGCCAAGATACTGGTAGCACCAAGTAACGAGGTCGCCCAAAAGCATGACGTGATTGCCGGAATTCATCTTCGGATTAGCCTTGTCACCGTTCCACAGCTCCCAGATAGTGGTAGCATCGTTCTCGGCCATATAGCCCCATGAGGGGTAAGTGTTCTGGGTAGCCAACAGGTAAGCGACATCCGAGAAGCCATTGTCGCTCAGGCCTCTCAGCAGCCATGAGATACCTATGACACCACATGACACATGTCCCTTGTTCTTGACACAGATATTCTCCACCACCTGTTTCACCACGTCGTCGCGGCAATCTGCCGGCACAATACCCATGGCCAAGGGCAGGATATTGGAGGTAACGGTATTGTTGCCGTAATACACCGAATCGGGAAACAGCACATGCCCCGGCCGAGGGGAAGTGCCACGACGGACATGCAGGAAGCGCCGGTTGAAAGCCTTCGTCATCTGCTCACGAAGGGGACTCCAACGGTCTGCCTCACAGCCCCACTGCTCCATCAACTGCATGACACGTATCAGGTATGCTGTAGCTATCAGCGCACCGTCGGTCTGACGGGTATGGTCCTGCGAGTGTATCAGCTCCAGCTTTTCGGGAGGCACACACCAGTCGCCGTACTTATCGTTTGTGACGATGCCGTCTCGGCTATATTCATCGACGACGTGCTGGACCCATTTCCTGATAGCCGGATAGCAGTCGTCGATGGGCTGGCGGTTTCCGTACTGCCTCCAAAGCATGTCACAAGTGAAAGGCAGGACAGCTGGCCACGTCACGTTGTCAGAATAGTAGTTCCAGAAAGCCGGTGCCACGTCGGGAATGCAGCCGTCTGTACGCTGTGCCTCACAGATGTCCCGCATCCACTTTGTGTAAAGCCGCTCGTTGCCGAACAGGAAACTCTCGCCCAGCGACCCCATGGTACGGTCGCCCAGCCACGGCTGGCGCTCGTCGCGCTGCGGACAGTCTACGGGCATGCCCTTGTAGTTATCGAGTATTCCCCACCAGGCATTCCGCAACACCTTATTCAATATCGTGTCTGAACACTCAAAATGTCCTGTCGTCGGCATATCGTCGGCCACCACTTCAGCCAGTATGTCATCCTTCGTGACACGACTCCCCCCCACCACTTCGGCATAGCGGAAACCGTGATAGACAAACGTCGGAGTCCACCAGCGGTCTTCGGCACCCTCGTCGCCATTGCATACATATATGTCGGTAGAGCGGGCATTACGGAAATTGTCACGATATAGCGTACCGTCAGCATTCAACTTCTCAGCATAGACAATACGGATGGTGTCGCCCTTCTGTCCACGCACCCGGACCTTCAGCCATCCTGCCATGTTCTGCCCCACATCAGCTATATTGTTTCTGACACTCACGGGCTTCAGTTGCTGAAGCACCTTCATGCCCTGCGTCATCTGTGTACGAAGATACGCCTGCGGAATGTCGGTACGCTCGGCCATCAGCCATTTCGAGTCGTTATAGCCCACTTCAGCCCACCCCGTCAGTTCCTTGCGTGCATCATACTCTTCACCGTCATATTCGTTGTTGGCACGGACAGGTCCGTCGGCGGTGATGCGCCAGCCTTTGTCGTCGGTCTGCAGGCGCTGCGTGCTTCCGTCCTCGTATTCCACGATGACGTTGATGCGACACTTGGGATAGCCGAACGTATGAATCTTGTAGGGCTTGTGCTGCTGCATAGGAAACAGCCGGCCGTTGCCCAAGACGATGCCAAGACAGAGAGACCTTTTAGAACCTTCTGCTATCAGCGGATAGTTGACGATGCTCTTCGTCACGTCGTAGGTATTATAGTAGATGGTCTTACGATAGTCGGAAGGGACAGGAGCCAGCACGCCGTCGCCCATTCGTTGTCCGTTGACATAGAACTCATGCAGGCCGATGCCTGCCACGTAGGCTGTTGCGCGACGTATCACCTTGTCTTTCAGCTGGAACTCCTTGCGCAGATAGCGGGCTGCCATGCGTGTGTGCATACCCCGCTGCTCGCCAGGCATCATGCGTTCAAGGCCCATCCAGTAGCCTCCCCAATGGGATTCGCTGAGCAGTCCGACGGTGAAGCGCTCTTCGCTGCTCCATGCCGTCTCGCCGACAGTGGTCCACACCTTCACGCGCCACGAGCAGTGGGTGTTGCTTTTCAGCTGCTTTCCTGCGTAGCGTATCCACAATTGTTCGTCGGAAGCGACTTTACCGCTGTTCCACATCTCCCCTTTGTCACTGCTGACCACAATCTGGTAGGCCGTCTGCCGCACATTCTGCTTGCTGCTGAAGATTTTCCACGAGAAGCGCGGTTCAGCAGTATCAATGCCCAACGGCTGTTCCATGTTCTCCACCCGCAGTGCACCGACACTGACGTCGGCCTTCACTTCCTTCTTGCCCTTGGCCATGGCAGCCAGCGGCAGCAGTGTCAACAATATAATAAGGAGTCTTTTCATTAGTCTGTGTTATCTGTTTAATCCGAATTGTCCGTACGATCAGCCATTCCCGCTACTCGTTCAGGTCGCGCTCCTTCGCCTTATATCCATCGGGTGACAGCTCCGTCTGCTCTTTCGTGAGGTAGTCCTTCGCAGTGTCAACAGCAATGAGCACACCGTCCTCGACACGTGCCGACTGGGGATGGTAACGGAAGGTGACCACCTTCGAGTCGTATTCGCCCAGGTACTTTAGCCGTCCTGTAGCCGCCGTCATCCACCAGACATTTTTCTTCTCGCCGCTAATCTTTGTCAGGTCAAGTCTCATGTTATTGTTGTTGTAGTTGTACACCAGCAGATAGTCCTGACCACGGGTGGCAATCAATCGGTTATACTTCTCGCCATTTTCAAGGATGATGCTCTGGTCGGCGACACGCTCAAAATAGGGGAACGACAGCATGAGACGTTTCAGGTACTGCATCTGGCTGAAGCCGGGGTCGTGCAGTGCCTGATACCACGTCTTCACGTCGCCGGCATCACCATAGCTTGTTGGATAGCCTGGCTTCAACATCTGCATGATGGCGTTGTGGCCATAGGTATGTCCGCAACTGCCGGCAAAGACACTCCAGTAGGCATAGCGGCGCACGTCATAGTCCTGCCAGCGGGGTTCATGGGCATCGTGCAGTCCCATGGGAATATCCTCGTACGAGGGTTCTGCGTCGAGCACGGGTTTGATGGGGCTGTATTTCCATGTCGAGTCCACATACATCCAGTTGTCTTCCTCGGTATTGTCGGGTATGGGATAGTCTTTGTTGCCCATCCGCTGACCATAACGCCGATGGCCGCTCTGGAAGGTATGGAAATCCATCCACTGAGCCTTGCTCCACCACTTGGCCGAGGTATAGCGCCCACGGGGATGATACGTCATCAGGTGGTTCTTGTCGATAGCCTTGATAGTGGTGGCCAGCGTCTCCCAGACCTCGGCCTTGATGTCGCCTTGTATGTCGCCACCCATAAACCAGATGATGTTGGGCTTGTCCTTATACCGGTTGGCTAGAAAGGTACCGTACTTCTTGGCATCCTCGACAGAGAGTTTGCCGTCCTTCACCAGCCCACCCCAGATACACACCATACCGATATAGATACCGTGCTGTGCAGCCATGTCGACAATATAGTCCATGTGGTCCCAATAGCCATAGGTATTGGTTGCCGGATGCTTGGTGATGGGGGGCAATGGGTGCGACTTCTGTCCGTAGATATTAACGGCTGGCACACCGTCGATAGTCTGGACTTGTACGACGTTATAGCCCGCCCGTGCACAGGACTGGAGGTACCACTCGGCCTCTGCCCTGTCGAGTCGTTCAGGCAGGAGCCATCCCGTCTCGCCCAGCCAGAAGAAGGGTGTCCCATTCTCAAACTGCAGATAGCGCAGGTTATCCGACACGCATAGTTTACCGTTGTCCCATGGCTTGCCGGCAGCTTGCACGGCAAGGGCTGCGAGCAGTGCTACGCAACCAGTCATCAATATTCTCTTCATAGCTCGTTGACACTTATATAAAAAAGACTGATGACAATCGATTTTGTCATCAGCCTATTGTATGTTTAGCCGTCAGTCTTACAGCTGATATTCAAGCATGACCATCGAATAGGGAGGCAGGTCAATGTCGAACTTCTTCTGTGCTTTAATGGTCTCCTTCTGTGGAACGACGGGCTGCTTGTCGTAGTTATTCTCGTCGTCAGCCTTACCAGTAAGGACAGTCTTGACGGCAGTCTTCTTCAGCGGGAAGCGCGAGAGGTTGATGTCAGCCTCCTTCTCGTCCTTCGAGGCGTTGACCAGCTTGACATACAGCTTGCGCGTCTTGACGTTGAGCACCACCGACTGTCCGTAGTGTACGTCGGGTTGCGGCTGCTGTACACCGGCATCGTCGCCCTCGAAGCGGACACAGTCACCATAGTAATACTGACCACTGGACTGTCCGAACATCTGCTGCACATAGTAGCTGCAGGTCAGGTATGGGCGCTCATTGTCAAAGTAGATGAGATCGGGATTCCAGTTGGTGGCGTTCTTCCGGGCAAACAGCGGAGCGTAGGATGTCATGCAGACGATGTCGGCGTTGCGCTCGACATGCAGCAGGTACAGTCCCTCGGCCAGCGCATCGATGAGTTTCTTGTCCTTGGCAGCATACTCGCCGAGGTACACCTTCGTCTTGCGGTCGCGGGGGTACTGGTCGTACTGGCGAGAGGAGAGGAAATACTTGTTCGGCTCGTAGTAGTGCTCGTCAATGATAGGCATGCCCAACTCGTCAGCCAGTTTCCAGCCTGCCTCATAGTCGGGGTTCTTGGCATGAGAGCCAGGACCGGCCGTGCCGACGATAACTATTTCGGGGTGAGCCTTCGTCACACGCTCGTACATATATTTAAAGCGCTCGCAGAACTCGGGGGTAATCTTCTCCTCGTTACCCAGACCGAGGTACTTCAGGTTGAAGGGAGCGGGGTGGCCCTGGTCGGCGCGCATCTTAGCCCACTTCGACGTGGCAGGGTCGCCGTTGGCCCACTCAATGAGGTCAAGGGCATCCTGAGTCCACTCATCCATCTCGCTCATGGGGCATACGTCCTGAGCCTGATGGGGCCACATATTCCAGCCGCCGTTGGTTCCTTGGCAGCTAACGCCACAGGGCAGAATGGGCACTGGCTCCATGCCAAGGTCTTCGCACAACTGGAAGTACTCATAGTAGCCAAGTCCCATCGACTGGTGATATCCCCAAGTATTCTTCAGACCGCGGCGCTGCTCCTTGGGCCCGATGGTGGTCTTCCAGCGATAAGTGTTCCAGAATCCATCGCCGCCGCCATGTACCACACAGCCGCCGGGGAATCGCATGAACTTCGGCTGCAGGTCGGCCAGCACCTGGGCCAGATCCTTGCGCAGTCCGTGTCCTTTGTAGGTATCCTGCGGTATGAGCGACACCATGTCGACGTCGATATCTCCCTGATTCAGCACCAGCATCTGAAGAACGGCATTCGTGCAGTCCTCTGCGGGTGTCAGGGTAGCGGCATACTTCTTCCAGTTCTTGTCAGCCACATTCAGCGTGGTTTCTGCCAACACTTTGGGATCCTTGCCCCAGCCCTGCGGTACGCCTAAGACGACACGCAGCTGTTTGGCCTGTCCGTAGTTACGCAGGAAAATAGAGAAGTCGTACTGTTTGCCAGCCTTGACACTGATGCCGTCGAACCCGCTGTTCTCCAGTCCATAGCCCTTCCAGCCCTTGTAGTCGTAGAATTCCTTGACGCGTTCTACGTGCAGCCTCATGTAGGTAGGGTTGTTGGGGTGGATGCCTTTGTCCATACGCACTTCCAGCATACCGAGTGAATGACCGGGACGTATGGTCTTCCACGCGGTGCTGGCACCCCATCCGTCCTTCTCGTTGGGATTGTACTCGAAGGAACCGTTCTGAACCAGTTCGGCACAGAGTCCTCCGTCGGCCGAGGAACTGATATCCTCGAAGAAGATACCAATCAATTCATCACTGATGGCCTTGCCTCCCTTGGGAGCTTTCATCGGTTTCTGGGCATTCAGTCCCAGTGCGGCTGCCAACAGCAGGGCAGCACATGTCGTTAGTCTTTTGTTCATGATGTTTATCGTGATAGTTTTGAATTCTATTATGCAAAGGTATAGAAAAAATCACAAACCACAAAGGCTAATGGGCAAATTGCTACAAAAATCAAAGAAAATGTAACATTACTGTAACACATACTCTCCGCCAGCCTTGGTTTGGAGGATATAGAAGCCCTGTTCCTTCGTGGGCTTTAGTCCCCTGCCCTTCAGCGGTGTGTTGCTGCGCAGACGACAGGTGCCACCGAGTCGGGAACGTATGACCGCACGCACCACCCGACCGTCACGCCAGTCGATGTCTACCTCGTAGCCGCCACGGGCCACGAGACCACGCACCGAGCCTTCAGGCCACACCGCTGGTAATGCGGGAAGCAGGTGGATACTGCCGTCGTGGCTCTGAAGGAGCATCTCGGCAATTCCTGCCGTACAGCCGAAGTTGCCGTCAATCTGGAACGGGGGGTGGGCATCGAACATATTGGGATAGGTGCCGCCGCGCTGCTTGACGGTGCCGAAGATAAGGAACGTGTCGGCCGTCAGCGTCAGCTGGTCCTTGATGAGTTTGTAGGCATGATTACCATCCAGCAGCCGTGCCCACGAGCAGACCTTCCAGCCCATCGACCAGCCCGTCGAGACGTCGCCGCGAGCCTCGAGCGACACGCGGGCAGCCTGCCACAGCTCTGGGGTACGGTAGGGAGATATCTGGTTGGAGGGGTACAGCCCATAGAGGTGGGAGAAGTGGCGGTGGTCGTCCTTCGGGTCATCGAGGTCGTCGAGCCACTCCTGCAGTTGGCCCCAGCGACCCACCTGCATGGGGGGAAGTTGCGGCAGCTGTGCCTTGATGGTGTCTATCAGCCCACGTGCACCATTCGCCTCTGCCATTTCCTTCACTCCTTCCACGTCTTTCATTCCTTGCAGTTCCTGCCATGCCTCCAGCACGTTGGAGTACAGTTCCGTCACCAATTGGTTGTCCATCGTGACACCGGCGTCAAGGGATGTCGGGCGCCCCTTACCGCCATGTTCTGGCGATTCACCGGGACAGACGACAAGCCAGCCACGGGTAGGATGCCGCTGAAGCGTCTGGGTGAAGAATCGGGCGGCATTGAGCATGACGGGGAAGTACTGCTGCAGGAAGTCCTTGTCGCGCGTGTACAGCCAGTGTTCCCAGAGGTGGCGGCAGAGCCATGCCCCGCCCATAGGCCATAGTCCCGTCTGAGCACGGTCAACAGGACCGGTAATACGCCACTGGTCGGTATTGTGGTGAAGCACCCAACCGTCGGCACCATACATGTCGTGAGCGGTCTGACGGCCCTGTTCGCAGACTTCTCTGATGAGTCGGAACAGCGGGGCATTCAGCTCAGTCAGGTTGGTGACCTCCGACGGCCAATAGTTCATCTCAAGGTTGATGTTGGTCGTGTATTTCGAGTCCCACGAGGGCAGCAACTTGTCGTTCCAGAGTCCCTGCAGGTTGGCGGGGTTCATGTTGTCGGGCTGCGACGACGAGATGAGCAGGTAACGCCCGAACTGAAAGTAGGTGGCTACGAGATAGTTGTCAGCGACGGAGCCGCTGACTGCACTAAACTGGGCATTTCGGTTGTCGGGGGATGCGCTGACTGTAGCGAACTGTGCGATGCGCTTGTCGGTGGACATGCCTGCATAACGGTCTGGACCAAGGTCGAGCGTCACGCGGCGGTAGTACTGGTGGTACATCTGCTCATGACGGGCCTTCAGCGCGTCGTAGCCGAGGTCCATGGCCTGTTGCAAGCGCTCAGCCGACAATGCGGCTTCATCGCCCGTGATGTCCTTGTAGTTCTTGACGTTGGTGCCAATGGCCACGTAGATGGTGGCCTCGTCGGCACCGACCACACTGATAATGCCGTCAGCAGTCGACTGCCGACCGCCCTTTGTCTGAACGGCCATGCGCCCCATGAAGCGTACCTTGCCCTTCAGCCCTTCGTGCTTGGCTGAGACACCTTGCAGATAAACGCTGCCCTGACGAGGCAGGCTCCCCGTCAGCGGGTTTTCGTGGGGTGTGGTCATGTAGGCGGTGAACGACAGCTGGCCAGGGGCGCTGGCCGTCAGCCGCACGGCGATAACGGGGCTGCTGCCTAATGGGGCGATAACCTCACGCTCGTACTGCACGCCAGCCACACGATAGCGGCTGACGCAACGGGCATTGTCCAGGTCGAGCCACCGTTCGTAGCCATCATAGTCGGCATGGCCGGGCATGGCGATGTAGAGGTCGCCGAAGGGCTGGAAGGGCATGCCCATATTCTTGCCGGCAGCCTGCGGCATCACCTCAGCGTCGGCCAGCTGCTGGGCTTCCTTGTAGCGGCCCTCGAAGAGGAGCTGGCGCACACGCGGCAGGGCGGCCTTGGCCTGAGGGTTAACGACATTGTTTGGCTGACCGGCCCAGATGGTCTCTTCGTTCAGCTGGATATGTTCCACACCAGGGGTACCGAACACCATGCCGCCGACGACACCATTGCCCACGGGCAGGGCCTGTGTCCACGTCTGGGCTGGACGGTCGTACCATAGTCTGTACTGCTGTGCCGTTGCGACGGCTACAGCCATCATGCCAAGTAGCAGGCAACTGAGTCTTTTCATCATTGTTGTTTGTCTCTATATAAAATAGACTCACAACCGTCGCATTTGTCGTCACGCGACGGGAATTACTCTACAACTTGATGATGATGAACGACCGTGCCGTCGCTGCCGACGCCCTCGATGGTGACGAGGTAGCGCTTAGACACATCACTGGCGCAAAAGCGGATAACAGCACGCCCAGCACCACCGGTCTTGACCTTCGGATTCCAGTAGAGCGTCGTACGACGGTCAGGGCGTATCTTGACCGACAGGTCAGAGTATTGTGGGGAGTAGAAATCGAGCGAAGGCTGATAACCCTGCTGGCACACAGTGACCATCGACAGCTGGCGGTTGCTGCTGGTATGGTAACCTGGCTTGCACTTGACGACCAGCACGCCACGTGTGGGGGCATCCCATCGGTACACCAACAGCCGCGGGTCTGTAGGTTTGTAATATTCTATGGCCTGGATGTTGGCTGGCGTGAGCATCAGCAGTTCCTCGGTGTTGCTCTCCGAATCGTCAATATACATCAGGGGCTGCTGACGGTTGGCATGGCTGCTGACGACGCTATTGCCATCATCGTCTTTCCCGACCTTAAGCCCCAGCGAACTCAGCAGGGTTTCTATGGTAGCAGCATTGTTGAGTATGGGCATGTCGTCATAATAGGCCCTAAAGGGTTCCAGCTGGCCGCGCCCCTGTGACTTGCGCTGGCGTTTCTTCTCCTTGACGACCTCGGGCAGTTCGATGGTACTGCCGGTGCTACCGTACATCACCTGTTCGACGGCCTGCCTGACAAAGGCCGCGGGTACGAGATGAGCGTTGCCGACGGTGGTCTGCGCATGCAGCCTGGGGTACGACGGCTCGTCGATGTCGAGTTGCACGAGATGGGTGCTACCTGTCGGCCGCATGCCTTCCAAGATGTAGGTGGTACCGTCTGGGAAGTCAAGGCCATTGATGGTAAAGCGGCTGCTGTCGCATAGTTCAAAGGTGGTGCGCAAGCCCGTGTCGGGGCGTACAAGCATCAGCTTGGGGTGCTTGACGCGCTTGAAGATGGTGCCGCGGATGCTGCCCGACAGCGTCTGCGAGGTCTGGAAGCCATAGTCTATAGCAGGATAGTGACTGGCAAGCATGTCGCTGAGAGGATAGTCGCCATGCCGTTCTTTCAGGTAGGCGGTAATGGAGGGCTGCAGCGTGTCTGGTTTGACCACGTCGTAGTCAGTCACTGATACAGAGAAGTTTCCGTCAATCGGTGTGCCGTCAGCATCGTTGATTGTTATCTGGAGGGTCATCGGCTCATTCTGGCTGTGAGCTTCCCCATGTACGGTGACTTGTGGTTGTTTCCCCTCAATAATGGTCTGACGCTCGGCAACGACGTCACCCGTCTGACGGTTGACCATGGCCACGCTGAGGTTGCCCGGGCGAAGCGACTGGCTGTCTACCCGCAGCACCTTCCCTGCTGTGTAGTCAGTGACGAGGAGATTGCCGCTGCCGTAGATGACACACGACAATGGCTCGTTGGTGGCATCGTCTAAACGGACAAGCAACTGGCCTTTACGTTGGACGACCTGCAGGGGTGTGGCAGGTGTAGCGGTCGGGGTGGTTGTCAAGTATTCCTGTGAGTCTGTCCTGGCTTTCCCGTCACTGCTGCCAACAGTCCTTGGTTGCTGACCACCGACCACCACCAGTTGTTTATAGAAGAATCGCATGGCGGGGAAGTTGCGCATCCACTGCGTATAGGCTGCCAGCGTATAGGCACCTGCCGGGAGATGGCGTGGCAGTATCAGCTGGTTGGCAAACACACCGTCTGAGTCACAGTGTGCAATGATACGCTGGCAAAGCGTGTCGGCGGCATTGTCTAAAAGTTCCACGTAGATGTATTTCGATCGGCTGATGGGAGTGTGCGTAACGGCATCCACCAGATGTGCGCGCATCCACACCGTGTCGCCCGGCACGTAGTACGGTCGGTCGGTATGGATATAGATATGCTCCTGCGGCACGTGGCGGTAGTAGTCTATGATACGCTGCTGGATGTCCAGCGTGTCCGTGCGCTGTCTTAACAGTCCAATACTGCTGTCGAGCACGGTCCGCCAGCGTGCATCGTTGAGCTGGAGGCTCATGACGCCGATGGTGTCCGCCAGTTCTTGGAACTGCTGGTGCGACAGCCGGCCTTGGAAGTTGAGTGCCATCTGGCGGGTGATGACAGCTATGGCCTGGTCGTTGGCAGTCTGCTGGCCGGTCAGTCTTTCCTTGACGTGTAACAACTTGGCACGCAGGTCGCCGTACGTCTCGATGGTCTGAGCACTTGCACATGCCACTACCAGTGTTACGACTATGATGAATAACAATCTTCTCATGGCTGTTCCTCCATTGTAATGTTTGTGTTTAGAGCTGCTGACGGCTCATCGCTCCTGGTCAGTTCGCCTATCATGATACGCTGCACCAGCCGTTGCAGGCGGACATCGGCACGGATGACCTCTTCAGCCTTGACAGCATAAGTATTTTCGTTGACTGTTTCCAACTCTTTCTCTAAACGTGCGATGTAGTACTGCAGACTGTCGGTAACCGACGGCTGGTGTGTACTTGCCTGATGGGCCTTTGCCCGCTTGGCGACTTGTCGGAGGGCTGTCTTCGGCGTTGCCGGCTCCGGTGCTGCTGCCACAGGAGCTGCCGTGGGCTTAGGCTCGGCAACAGAGGCAGATGTGGACAGGTTCGGCTCGGTACTAGTACCGGTGGCAACGGTTGTTGTAGCCACCTGTTGTTCCTTCGTGTGTCGCGGCCACAGCACAAGGGTTCCCACAGCCAGCACGAGGACAATGGCTGCTGCCGCAGCCCAGCGCAGACGGGTTCGCCGGGCATGCCGCTGACTGACAATGCGGTCGTAGACAGCCGTCTCGTCATCGGTGAGCCAGCAGGCCTCGTCGGACTGTGGATGGCGCAACATCTGGGCAATCAGGTGCTCCTCCTCGGGAGTGGTCTGCTCGTTGAGCAGTTTCTCTATCAGATTGTCATTCATAGCTATACTCCTTTCTTATATAATAATTCGGTAAGTGTCCGCTTGGCGGTGCTTAGCATGGCGCTGACCGACCGTGTACCGATGCCGGTGACGGCACTGATCTGCGGAATATCCATCTCAAGCTCATGGCGCATGCGGAACAGTCGCTGTTCGGCGGGCTTCAGCCGGGCGACGGCTTGGCGCAGCCGTTCAACCTCCTCGCGAAATTCCAGTGTGCGATGCGGGAACTCCTGACTTGGCAACTCGGCATGCAGGGTGACCGACTGCCGCACCTGGCGCCGCCGCCACTCGCTGACACATACGTTCTTGGCCATGCGAACAGCCAACGGCTCCAGGCCGACTGTTGCGTCGATGCGGTCGCGCAACAGCCAGAGGCGCATCAGCGTCTCCTGTGCCACGTCCTCGGCACTGTCGGTGTCGCCAAAGAACTGCTGCCCCACATGCAATAGCAGCGGGCGCAACTGTCGGGCTTTCTGTTCAAAATCTTGGTACGTCATGCTATACTATATACGCACCAGCCGACTGGATGTTAAGTGATTATTTCAATAAACTGCCGTCAGCAGTAGCCGCTATGCCTTGGCACTCTTACGAAGCAGGCGGACGGCACGGTCACGAATCTGGCGTACACGCTCGCGCTTCAGTCCCAAGTCCTCAGCTATCTCGGCCATCGTCATGTGGCCGTAGCCGATGCCGTAGTAGCGGACTATGACGGCACGCGAGCGCTCATCCAACTGATCGACGGCACCCACGAAGCGGTCATCCAGGGCGTCGCGCTCGACAAGGGCATCGGCCTGCGGAGCATCCTTGTCCTCCAGCACGTTCAACAGCGTGTAGTTGTTGTTGGAACCTACCGGCAGACTCTCGTCGGTCGACCTCACAGGCACGTTGCCAGTCACACGGTTGATGGCCTCCTCGATGCTGTGGCGGATGTAGGGGGCAGCAAAGGTGACGAAGGGCTTGCCGCGCTGGGGGTCGAAGCGCTCGGCGGCCTTCATCAGCCCGAGGACACCCTCGCTCACGAGGTCGTCGGTCGTCAGCAATTCACACTTGTACTGGCGAGCCAACGTCACCACATATCCCATATTGCCCGTCACAAGGGCGTCTCTGTCGTTCTTCATCATGGCTTCCTTCAGTTTGTTATTTACATGCTTGCGGCGAAAGTGCTTCTGCCGTGTTTTACCCTACAAAGGTACATGATAAAAATGAAAAAAAGAAAAATGAGCAGTGAGAAATGACTGCGGCTTGTTATTTTTTAACATACCTTCCAAAAGTTTTCGTTAGTTTTTCGACAATTACACTTGGCTCTTAACGAAATAAACCTTATATTTGCAACCGGTAACCTCAGACAACAAACAGACTATGACACAACGACTACTACTGACCCTCGGGCTGATGCTGACAGTGCTGGCCATGTCGGCACAGCGCGGACGAAGCGGCAGGAACCTGCCCACACAGGAGCCCGACGAGTACTACACAACGGAGGAGGCACGACGCATTGGCGACCAAGTGCTGCTGTACCAACGAGTGACAGGCGGATGGCCCAAAAATATCAACATGAGCCGGCCACTGACCGATACGGATCGTGCACAGGTGCTCAAGGACAAGGAACGGCGCGACGACTCGACGACGGACAACGGAGCTACGTCGATGCAGATGCGATACCTGGCACGCCTATGGCAGGCCACCAAGACGACACGCTATAAGGAGGGATTTATAAAAGCGGTGGAATACCTGCTCAGCGGGCAGTACGACAACGGCGGATGGCCGCAGTTCTGGCCTGAGATGCATGGCTACCAGCGACACATCACCTACAACGACAACGCCATGGTGAACACGATGACGCTGCTGCGCGACGTGGCCCACCAGCAAGCTCCCTATCAGGGACTGGCAGACAAGCGGATGCGTCGCCGCTGCATGGAGGCCTTCGACAAGGGCGTGGAGTGCATGCTGGCCACACAGATACGCAACAAGGAGGGAAAGCTGACCGTATGGTGCCAGCAGCACGACCGCGAAACACTGGCACCGGCCAAGGCACGAGCCTACGAGCTGCCGTCGTACTGCTCGATGGAGAGTGCCGCCATCGTACAGCTACTCATGACACTGCCCCACCCCGACGAGCGCATCAAACAGGCCATACATGCCGCCATGGCATGGCTTGACCGCTACAAACTGACGGGACTGCGCGTCGTGCGCCATGGCCCGTGGGCCAGCCCCGACGGCGACACGCGCCTGATAGCCGACGCGCAGGCCGGTCCGCTATGGGCACGCTACTATGACCTGAAATACTGTGAACCGTACGTCTGCGACCGCGACGGACTGCCACGCCGCCGGCTGGAGGACATCGGTCACGAGCGCCGCAACGGCTATGCATGGTTCGGCAATCGGCCGGCAGAGCTGTACGAGCTGTACGACCAATGGGCCGACCGCCACGACCCGCAGCACAAGGTAGCCATCAGCCTGACGACGAAGGGAGCCAACGAGAACGGACTCATACAGATGTTCCGTCAGCCCGCCAGGGACTTGGCCGACTTCGATGTGGTGGTCAGCGAGGGCGAAAGCATACAGGCCGCTATCGAGCAGGCACCGCCACAGCCCGACAAGCCGTTCAAGATATTCATCCGTAAGGGGACCTACCGCCAGAAGGTCGTCATCGACCGGCCCAACATCGTGTTGGTGGGCGAGCAGCGCGACAGCACCGTCATCGTCTTAGCAGAAACGATGAAGACGCGAACCGTCAAGGAGTACCACGGCAAGACGGTGGGCAACGGTGTCATCGTCATCCAGGAGGGCGCCGACGACTGCGTCATCAGCGGGCTGACCATCTACAACAACTACGGCACCACCGTGGAGCCGGGCAATACGACACACCAGATGGCGGTCTTCGGAAGGGCTACGCGCACCATCATCCTGAACAGCAACATCTGGGCTGACGGCAACGACGCCCTCTCGCTGTGGGCACCCGACGGCGGCATGTACTACCATGCCGACCTCTACCTGCGCTGTCTGGGCGTCGACTTCCTGTGTCCGCGAGGATGGTGCTACGCCACGCGTTGCCGATTCATGGGCGACGGCCACGCCATCATCTGGCACGACGGACGCGGCGACAAGGACAAGAAGCTGGTCATCACCAACTCTGACTTCGACGCGCTGCGGCCTACCGAACTGGGGCGCTACCACCACGACTCGCAGTTTTATCTCGTCAACTGTAAGCTGTCGGAAAACATCATGGACCGTAACATCGAGCATGCCTACAAGGGGCGCACGGCCGAAGAGATGGCCCAGCAGGGCAAGGTGCTCGATCCCTGCCCGTGGGGACAGCGCGTCTACTACTACGGTTGCCGCAGGCTGGGTGGCCACAGCGGCTGGCTCAGCGACAACCTGCAGTCAGCCCCCGGCAACCCTGAGTTCCATGCCATCACCGCACAGTGGACCTTCGGTGAGCGGTGGAACCCCGAGCAGCACATCCGCGACCTGTGGCAGGTGTTAGCTTATTAGTAGCCACCCAACCGACACAACCGGTAAAAAGAAAACCAAGCACATTTTCTCGGTATAAGCATCACCATCTGACTTCCTAAGTACCCACCAAGAATCGCTTGCCTTGTGGAACCTCGCAAGGGGGTGGCCCACTCAGTTCAGTGAGTGGCCTTCTCAGCTCCGTGAGTGGCCTTCTCAGCTCAGTGAGTGGCCTTCTCAGTTCCGTGAGTGGCCTTCTCAATTCAGTGAGTGGCCTTCTCAGCTCCGTGAGTGGCCTTCTCAATTCCGTGAGTGGCCTTCTCAGCTCCGTGA
>CAMJWJ010000057.1 GCA_946409435.1 uncultured Prevotella sp.
TACGTCAACACCTACGGCCGTTCGCGTGTCAACATGACAGACGGCGAGATAGCCCAGCACATAGAACGCCTGTTCGACCTGCGGCCGAAGGCCATCGAGCGTACCCTGAAGCTACGCCAGCCCATGTACCTCGAGACGGCAGCCTATGGACACATGGGACGCAAGAACGAGGTGGTGAAGAAGACCTTCACCAGCCGCTACCACGAGACCAAGGTCATTGACGTTGAGCTGTTTACGTGGGAGAAGTTAGACAGGGTAGACGACATCAAACGCGAATTCGGACTCTAAGCCAATGACTACGGTACAGCAAGACAGCATCCTGCAGGAACCAGTCGGCATGACGGGCGACACCACAACAGCCGCCCATCATACCGTCCTCACACCCGCCATGGTGCTTCGCTGGCTACCACGTTCCGCCACACCCGCCCAACAGGACTCCGCCATTCAGGCCCATTTCAAGCCCTCTGAGATACGGTGGAGCACACGCCCCGACACGCTGCACCTGCCCGGTCACGACAAAGGGCATAACCTGCTCGACGTACAGTTGCCACAATACTACCGCGAGGGATTCTTCTCGAAGGACACCCTGTTCCACCCCGAGTTGCCTGGCGGTCGCTATGGTACGGCAGGCGATCCCGTTCCTTACAGCGTTCATGGCGACGACGTGCTGACGCTATTGCTGCTCAGCTGCTTCATCGTGGTCGTCGTCTCCTTCAGCAATGTCAGCGGATTCTTCGCCCGTCAGGCCAAGCACTTCTTCTATGTGCAGCATGCCACCACCGAGATTACCGAGACTGGCAACGAGGTACGCTTTCAGATATTCCTGACGTTCCTCGCAGGGCTGCTGCTGTCGCTGCTGTTCTACTTCTTTACCCTCCACTACATCGGCGAGACCTTCGTGCTGAAGTCGCAGTACCACCTGATAGTGATCTACATGGGACTCATCGTGGGCTACATGCTACTGAAGACTCTGGTCCAGACATTGGCCAATCTGATATTCTTCGGTGGTAAAAAAAGCATACAATGGATAAAGTCCATGCTCTTCCTTACCTCCGTTGAAGGCATAGCACTTTTCCCCATTGTCATGCTGCGCGCATACTTCGATTTGTCCATGCAAAATGTTGTAATTTATTTTATAATTGTGCTGTTAATTGTTAAAATTTTGACATTTTATAAAGCTTTCGTTATCTTTTTCAGGCTAAATGTCGTGAGTTTGCAGATTATTTTGTACTTTTGTGCGCTCGAAATGGTACCTTTGCTCGCTCTATGGGGCACGCTGGTATTTACAGCAAACAATTTGAAAATAAATTTTTAAGACATAATGACAATCAAAAAGATTCTGGTTTCACAACCGAAGCCGTCGAGTGATAAGTCTCCCTACTACGACATCGCCGAGAAGTTCGAAGTAGAACTGGTGTTCCGTCCCTTCATCAAGGTCGAAGGACTCACCGCCAAGGAGTTTCGGACCCAGAAGGTCAACATACTGGACTACACAGCCATTGTGTTTACCTCGCGCCACGCCATTGACCACTTCTTCAACCTGGCCAAGGAACTGCGCGTTGCCATCCCCGAGGACATGAAGTATTTCTGCGTCACGGAAACCATTTCGCTCTATATTCAGAAGTACGTACAGTACCGCAAGCGTAAGGTATTCTTCGGCACCACAGGCAAGATTGACGACCTGTTGCCCACCATGGCCAAGCACAAGACCGAGAAATACCTCGTGCCCATGAGCGACGTACATAACGACAGCATTGCGCAGATGCTCACCGCGAAAAAGCTCCAGCACAAGGAGTGCGTCATGTACCGCACCGTGAGCAACGACTTCTCACCGGAAGAGGTAAAGACTTTCGACTACGACATGCTGATCTTCTTCAGCCCGTCGGGCATAGAGGCACTGACCAAGAACTTCCCCAACTTCAAGCAGGACAACATAGCCATTGCCACCTTCGGCCCCGCCACAGCTCAGGCAGCACGCGATGCCGGGCTGCGACTCGACCTGGAAGCCCCCACCGAGAAATATCCCTCGATGACCGGAGCACTGCAGCACTTCCTGCTGTTACAAGATGATTGATACAACAGCCGATTGCCATTTCCCAAAACAGGAACGCATCGTCAGCCGCAAGCAGATAGAGATGCTCTTCGGGGGCGGTGACAGCCATTCATTGGCAGCATTTCCCTTGCGCGCCGTCTATATGATAAAGGAACGCGCGCAAGGCGAACCGCCCGTTCAGATACTCGTCAGCGTACCCAAGCGCCGCTTCCGACATGCCGTCGACCGTAACCGCGTCAAGCGGCAGGTACGCGAAGCCTATCGCCACCACAAGCAAGCACTATGGCAGTCAGTGCCCGACGACCGGCAGCTACTTCTTGCCTTTTTGTGGCTCTCCGACAGCCATCTGCCCACTGCTGACGTAGAGCAGCGGGTGGTAAGACTCGTTAAGTGTATTGCCGAGAAGCTATGACCACCATTTGGCACCACCTCTCCCGCCTGTTGGTGTGGCTGCTGATACTCCCCATCCGCTTCTACCAGCTGTGCATCTCACCCCTCCTTGGTCCCTCATGCCGTTTTACCCCCACCTGTAGTGAGTATGCCCGACAGGCCATCGTAAAGCATGGTCCTTTCAAAGGTCTCTACCTCGCCGTGCGACGTCTGCTCCGATGCCATCCCTGGGGCGGCTCCGGCTACGATCCAGTCCCGTAGCACTGTGTCAATACAGTTCTGCGGGGATAAGCTGCTGGGCGTTATGGAAGTCGTCGACGGTGTCCAGCTCAATGGAGAAATAGCGGGTGGTGTCGACGATACGGAAGGTGTGCCCCTGAGGAATAAGACGCTCGAAGGCCCGCTCGTAGAAGATGTCGATGAGTCCTTCGCGCTCAATCATCTGTTCCAGCTCGCAGAAGAGGGCGGCAGAGTAGCTGGCAGTCATCTTCTCGAAGCCCACGCTCTCGCCAATGGCCTGTTCGATGGAACATACCTTGCTAATCTCCGTCACACGGTTGTCGGCATCGACGATGACCTTGATCTCCTCCTCGCCTAACTCATGGCGGTTCAGGGCAAGGGCGTTACCCTCGGCATTGAGCACAGCAGGGATAATCTGCGGATCGAAGAGGATGTCGCTGTCTGACAGCAGGAAGTCGCGGCCGTCGCAGTAGGGACGCGTCATCCACAGCGAGTAGATGTTGTTGTTGTGCTCGTAGTCGGCGTTGTGGATGTAGTGGAACACAACGTGGGGGAAGTGTTCGTCGAGGAACGCACGAATCTGGTCGGCACGGTAGCCCGTGACGACGACTATCTCGCTGATACCGGCAGCGACAATGGCATCGACGGTACGCTGCAGCAGAGTGCGCTCACCAATCTTCAGCAGACACTTGGGGCGGTCGTCGGTGAGCGGACGAAGCCGTCTGGCCATTCCGGCAGCTAATATTACTCCTATCATATTTTTATCAATCATTAATCATGAATAATGAGGTGGCAGCAAAGTCTTCATTCTTCACCGTTCGCTCTTCAGTTTCATCAGTGCCATGCCAATGGCTATCCAGATGATTTCACGCACACGGCAGATGATGCTGACGAAGATGCCAAGGGCTGCCGATAGACCGAGGGCAGCTATGGAGAGTACGAAGCCTCCCTCCTGGACACCTATTTGCATGGGCAGGAAACCGATGAGGTTGGCAAACAGCGTGGTGAACGAAACAATAAGGATGGCATGCAGGAAGGTCAGCGTCAAGCCTCCCAGTCCACCGCCGCAGTCAATGCCGAAGAGCAGTAGCATGAACATCACCTCAAGGCTCTGCACCACTCTTGAGAAGTATTCCAGCACGAGACTGATATAGAAAGCTCGTGTGTCCTGTGCATAGAGTGCCGATATCTGGCTGTCGATGTTACGCAGGGCATCAGCATGACGGCCACGGAAGCGGCGGCTCCAGCCGCGCAGTCCGGGAATCTTGCCAACGAGTCCCAGCACATAGACTACCAAGCCATGGCGATAGCCCCTGGAGAAGATATAGAATGCCACAAGGCAGAACACAACAATGACGGCCAGCACAATGGCGATGGCAGTGGTGATGGGCATATCGCCCACGATGACCAATGCCAGATAGATGAAGATGCTGATAAACCAGAACCAGAAGTGGGCGAAGAAGTGCATCATGGCATAGAGGATGACGCTGCTGGTGGCATGCTGCTTGTCGATGTCTTTCGACAGCTCCATGATGCGATACGGCTCGCCTCCCAGTCCTCCCACCGGTGTGGCATAGTTCAGGGCATAGCCGGTGATGGTCAGCCGGTAAATACGCCAGAAGTATTTCAGACTGGACAGTCTGCAGCGCTCAATGTCCTCCTTGCCGACATTGCCAAGGATGACGGCACGCCACGACAGTGCGTTTAGCCCATAGACGACAATCCAGATGCCAACGATGGGGATGAGCCAGTAGCCTGCATGTGTCAGATGCTCCCATAACTCGACGAAACTGACATCGAAGGTAAAGAGCATGACTACACACGCGGCGCAGCCCAAAAAGAAAAAGAGGTTGTTGAGTCGTTGCTTAGTCCAAGTCATACTCTCTGTTAGACGAGAAAATAGTAATGAGAAATGAGAAATTACTCGTTGCTAATCGACTCATTAAGTTTCTTGCAGAACGCCTCATGACGACGATTGACGTAGAGCCAGATCAGCCCTAAGACGACAATTTCCCAAAGGAAGGTCATCACAGGTACGTCGAGCAGACAGAACAGGAAGAGCCAGAACTCGCGGAAGTTGAACGTCAGCAGACCATTCCAGAAGATGACGGGCAGCGACTGGTCATGGAACTCCTGACGAACACTCGCGGGGATGGCATCCAGCGAGCCGTACTTACGGCGCATAGTCTGCAGCAGGCGTTGGAACTGAGGGGTCACCTGTTCCTGCTTGCGGGTGTAGTCGATGTACGACTTCTGGAAGTATCGCTCCACCCAGCTATGCGTCTCAGGCGTCATCTGGTCATACAGTTCCTGCTGACGCTTCGAAGAGTCGAGTTCACTACCCTTCTCGCCCTTCAAGAAGAAGAGGTGGACCTGAATATAGTAGTCGGCCAACCGCTGCTGGCCAGCCAGTCCGGCAATGCCGGAAACCAGTCCGAGGCCATAGACTATGGCGGTGGCGATCAGCACATTCTGTGGTGTATCCTCAATGCCGAGCAGCGAGAACTCGATGTCGTGATGCAGGTAGAACCGATAGACCAACAGGTGGTAGATAGGTATGAACCACGCGAAGCCAGCCACACCGTCGAGAATACGGCCCAGTCGGCTCTTCTTGCCTGTCAACCGTGCCAGCTGTCCGTCGGTGCAGTCGAAGATGTCGGCCACCATCAGCAGTACGATGGCCACAATGTTCATCATGAGTCCCCACGTACCGCTATAGTAGAAGCTGCCGCAGGCGAAGAACGCTGCACTGGCTGCTCCGATAATCATCGACCAGATGGTGATGGTGTTGGGATGGATGTCAAACTTGGCAAAGAAAACAGCCAAGTAATAACAGAAGGGACGGATGACGTGGAGGTCTAACCAGTCTTCCGTCTCTGTAGATTTCAGTGATGCTTTAAAATTGTCGTTCACAATATTGTCTGTTTATTTCTTTTATCATTGAAGACATCAAGTACTCTTATTTCTTCTTATCAGGAATTTGAGAACTAAGAAATCTTTCTAATGGATTGTTTCTTGTTTATCAAGAATTTGAGAATTAAAGAATCTTTCTAATGGATTGTGTCTTGTTTATCAAGAATTTGAGAACTAAAGAATCTTTCTAATGGATTGTGTCTTGCTAATCAAGAATTTGAGAATTAAAGAATGATGCTTTGTTACGGCTTCAAGAATTCTTGTAATTCTCTAATTCTTGATGATTCCTAACCCTCGTTATTCTCTAACCCTTGAATTCCTGAAAGACGCGCTTGATGGTGTCACATACCACTTGTGTCTGCTCCTTACGCCCCAGTGTTATACGGAGGCAAGACTCCAGACCCTTGTCACCCATGAACTTGATTTTGTAGTCTTGTATCTTGAGGGCCTCCATCAGCGCATCCTTGATTTCCACAGGGTACTTGATGAGGATGAAGTTTGCCACCGACTTATACACCTTGAAGCCGGGCAGCCCGCCCAGTTCGCGCTTGTACAGCTGGCGCCCCCACTCCATGTCGTTGGCCACCTGGCGGTAGTGCTCGTCGCTGTCGAGGGCAGCCAGAGCCACGGCCTCGGAGAAGCGGTTGTAGCCTAAGTACTTGTTGACGTAACTGAGGAACTGGTCATGTCCCTTGCCGATGAAGCCGAAACCGCAGCGCAGGCCAGGCAGTCCGTAGAACTTCGACAACGTGCGCGAGATGATGAGGTTGTTGTACTTATTGACCAGCGGGGCTATATAGTCTACGTCAGAAGTAATGAAGCTGGCGTAAGCCTCGTCGACCAACACCATCGTGTCGGACGGTATGCCTTCCATAATGCGGCCTATCTCGTCAGACGAGAGGCTGTTACCCGTGGGGTTGTTGGGCGATGCCAGCAACAGCATGCGGGGGTGGACACGGTTGGTATATTCGATGACCTCCTGGACATCGTAGGCAAAGGTGTCATCCTGCTCGTGCAGTGGGTACATCTCGAACTGGCCGTCACATTCGCTGGCCACACGGTTGTAGTACCACCATGAGAATTCGGGAATGAGAATCTTCTTGTTATCACCCTTGGTAAGGAAATAGTGGATGGCATTCTTCAGAATGTCCTCGCCGCCGTAAGCCAGCAGCACCTGCTCTTCTGGCACACCGTAAATCTCGCTCACGCGGACACTGATGACGCTTTTCTTTCCCTGATCATAGATACGGGTATAAAAGCAGAGGTCTTTCGCATTGAAGTTCTTCACTGCTTCAAGCACCTTCTGGCTTGGCTCGAAGTTAAATTCATTTCTATCAAGATAGTTCATACACGTTGTGTGCTTAATATTTTCATTAACATTGTTACAAAATGCAAAGGTACTGCTTTTCCGTGAAACAGCCAAGCAATTAATGATTTTTGGCATAAAAACGTCCTACTGACGGACCAAGTTTGAAGTCCGTCGTGCTATTTCTCTTTAACAATCAGGCGGTTCACATGCTCATAATTCACCCTTGGATGTTTTTCCAGAAAATTGATGAGCAACTTTGACGTCTTGGTGTACAAATTGTGGACAGTGGTATTGATATAAGACTGGAAGATGGTGGGCAAGTAGCTGTTGGTTACAACGGTATATGTCTTGTTAAGGTCGAGTTTCTTTCCGTCAAGGGTCAGCAGCCTAACACTTTTCAGCTTGTCTTTGCGTGGGTCGTTCTTGTCGATGACAGCTTCGCAGACGATACCGCCTAAGCGGGGCAGGTGGTATAGCGAGCCGTGGCTGTATCTGGTCAGTATCGTCAGAATATCCTTGCCCGTAAGTCTCAGTTCTACCGCTTCGCCGCCGAACGGATCGATAGAGAAGACATCCTTCAGCGTAATGCTGCCGACAGGCAGCGAGTCGAGGCGCACACCGCCATTGTTGACGATGCTGATGTCTGCATGGGTCTCCGAGATGAAGGCATCGCACATCATGAAGGTAATCTGGTCGCGTTGCTTGAACGGAGCCTCGGCATAACCAACGATTTGCTTGAAGTAAGGGTTCTCGCTGAAATGCGAAACCATGGTCTCCACCAAGCTGTTCTTTTGTGAGAACGACTTCAGCTTAATATATTCTGCCTTCTTGTCGACGACGTGCCCGTCTTCAACCGTCACGGTGATGTGAGTCACCTGCGATAGTTTGTTCTTGTTCTGCGTGATGAGCACTCCGTTGTGCAGCGGCTCGTCGGCCGTCAACTGGGTATGGGAATGACCACCGATAATGAGGTCCAGCCACGGGTATGCATTAGCCATCTTGATGTCTTCCTCATAGCCGATGTGCGACAGTAATATGGTGACGTCGCACTGGCGACTGAAGTCTTCATACAGTCCGACCGTGCTGAGGGGCTGGCTGAACGTCATGTGCTTGACGTTGTCGGGATGGGTAGAGGGACGGCCTTGGTCGTTCAGCTGAACCACACCGATGACGCCGACCTTGACACCCTCGACGTCGAAAGTCTGTTTCGGCACGACGTGGATGCCGGATTCTGGCTCCGGATAGCCGTTTGCACAGATATAGCTGAAGTGCGAGACGCCCATGAGCTTCGGCAGTGACTTCAAGTCAAAATCGTGGTTGCCTAAGGTGGTGGCATGGAATCCCACCTGGTTCATCAGACTCACCATCGGGTACGACGGCACCCTGTACATGTCGCTCAGTGCATTACCAGTCTGGTTGTCGCCTGCCGACAGTACCAGTAGCGAGGGATAGAGTTTGCGCAGACTGTCGGCAATGGCTGCCAGCTTGGGAAACACTTCGATGTTGGCATGCATATCGTTGGCAGAGAGGATATGTACTTCGCGCCGCTCTCCAAAAATACTAAGAGAGAGCGACCAAGCCATCAACAGGAGCAATACAATCCTTCTCATTTCTTTCACAATATGCATTTTTATCAGCCCAGTGTGATGTTTTCTACCTCCACAGGTTCATGGAGGAACAGCTGAGCCTGTTCTTTGAACTTGTCAGGGTTCTCGGTTGTCAGATAGTGAACGCGGCCTCCACGGGTACACTTCTGCTCTACGGCAGGATGTCGCTCGAAGTATTGCTGCAGGGAGTTGGCTACATACTCGCCCTGGGCAACAATACGCACACCACGGGGAATGTACTTATGAATCTTCGGCAACAGCAGCGGATAGTGTGTGCAGCCAAGGATGACAGTATCAATCTGTGGGTCCATACGCATCAGCTGGTCGATGCGCTTCTTGACGAAATAGTCGGCACCAGGCGAGTCAGCCTCGTTATACTCTACCAGCGGCACCCAGAAGGGGCACGCCACACCACTGACAGTAATGTCGGGAAACAGCTTATGAATCTCCAGGTTGTACGACTCGCTCTTGATGGTACCTTCTGTAGCGAAGATGCCGACATGGCGCGACTGCGTCAGCGAGCCGATGACCTCGGCGGTAGGACGGATAATGCCTAAGACCCGGCGCTGTGCGTCGAGCTTAGGCAAGTCCTTCTGTTGTATGGTACGCAGAGCCTTGGCAGATGCGGTGTTACAGCCGAGTATCACGAGGTGGCACCCCATCTCAAACAGCCTTGTGACGGCCTGCAGGGTAAACTCATAGACGACATCGAACGAGCGAGGACCGTAGGGCGCACGGGCATTGTCGCCCAGATAAAGATAGTCGTACTGGGGCAACAGCTGGCGAATGCCATGCAGAATGGTCAGTCCGCCATATCCACTGTCGAAAATGCCTATAGGTCCTGCCTCACTGCGCATCGCTCGTCGATCATTTCAGCAGCTCTGTCACGGCTTCTGTCACGTTCTCTCCCATAGCAGTGTTAAGCCAGGGGGCAGCGTTGGCATCGGTGTTAAGGATAAAGGCAAAACCACGCTCCAGACCAATCTGAGCCAGCTTCTCGGCCAGACGGGCCTTCAGCGGAGCCTCGGCCTCGGCCTCGGCTTCAGCGAGCAGGCGCTGGCTCTCCTTCTTGAAGGCGATGTTCTTGTCGAGCATCTCCTGCAGCTCTACCTGGCGCTTCTGCAGAATGGTCTTAGGAAATGACTTCTGTCCGTCGAGGAACTCCTCATACTTCTTGTTGAAGTCATTCTCGACGCGTTTCTGCTCTGCATCATACTTCTCACGCAGCGCCTTGACGGTCTGCTGTACAGTGGCATACTCCGGCATGGCCTTGAACACAGCATTGTAGCTCAGGTAGCCGAATTTCAGCACCTGTGTGCTGTCGGTCTGCGCATAGCCCACCAGCCCCATCAGGGCCATCATCAATATCAGTGTTGCTTTCTTCATAACGCAATAGTTTTTCGTTTTCCAGCAGGCAAAGGTACGAATAAAATCCGAGTTGACCAAATTTATTCCGCATTTTTACTATTGCGCCTGACAGAGCGCGCCTTCAGTTTAGGAGCCTGAAGCTTCATTTGCTCCAACTCAAGCTGGCGCGCTGCCGTGGCAGCCGAGATATTGATGACCTCCTGAATATCCAGTGCATTGACCTTACCGTCACTGTTGACATCGTACTTAGCCTCCACCGACTCTATCGCTGCCGCATTAATCACTGCCTGAATGTCCAGTGCATTGACTGTGCCGTCGCCGTTGACGTCGGCAGTAGTACTGCCACCCACAGTAAATGTCGTCCTCATCTCACTTGTTTCATAGTACTTGCTGATATCACTCTCCGTCAGCTTAATGCTGCGCAGGATGACGGGGTAATCGCCTACAATCATGCTGGCTGACACCTCGACCTGTAAGGTGGCTATCTCGCCATCAGAACCTGTAAACGAATCATCATACATCGAGCCGCACAGAAACCGTATGGCACCGTCAGGCTGTACAGCCATAGACAGTGTGTGCTCGTCATCTTCTGGCTGACGATCCTTGCTGAGCGTGCCAAGGATTTTGCCCTTACTATTCTTCATCGCCGTAAAGCCATCAGGCAAGTACAGGTCGAACTGGAAGCCACGGATGGGTGCCGTATTCTTCATCTGGAATGAAAGAGTGACCTGCTCACCGGGCGTCACATGCTGTGATGCCACGTAAATCACGTTATCCGGTGTACTGAGGAGGGTATCCTCAGCTTTCATCTGGTTTGTGAAGCTGATGCAAAGCATCAGGATGGGGAATATCGTCTTTTTCATCTTGTTTGTTGTTTTTAGCATTTTTATTCTCCTTTGACAGACCCTGTAAGTATGATGTTAGCCACTCCGATATAGTCGCTTACATCAATGGCACCGTTACCATCCACATCTGCGGTTTTTTCTATAAAGCCCTCAGGGGTATTGCCCACTATGTGGTTGGCTATTCCGATATAGTCGCTGACATCCACCTTACCGTCGCCATTGATGTCACCGGGTGAGAATGCTGTTGCAGACAACACCAAGACCGACTGTATCAGTTCCGTATTATAACTCGTAGTAATATCTGTTTCCGTCAACTTGATGTCCTTCAGCCTTATCACATAATTGCCATCATCCAAGTCGCCTGCAATATCGACTGGTAACGTGATTATCTCACCATCATTAGCAGTGAAGTTTTCATTGTACATCGAACCGCACAAGAACATCACGCTACCGTCAGTTTGCTCCTGGACCGTCAGCGTGTGTTCGTCATCCTCTGGAAGACGCCCTTTCGAAAGAGAAGCTTGTATCTTGCCCTTGCTGTTCTTCACTACCGTCACGCCATCGGGCAGATACATATTGAACTGGAAACCACGAATAAGGGCTGAGTTCTTCATCTTTACAGACAGTTTCATCTGTGAACCAGAAGTGGCAAGCACGCGGTCAATATAAATAATGTTGTCTAATTGTGAAATGTCGGTCTCCAAAGCACGGATTTCCTTCTCACGCTTGATTTCCTCTTCTAACTTGGTCAGCAGTTCGTTGATGCTCGCCAACTCATCCAAAACAGCCGTAATATGCTGTTTCTGTACAACCAACTGATTTTCGATATTTTCCCTGCTATCATTGGAAGCAAACAGCTGTTCTATCAGTTGCGACAGTTCCGTCTGTTTAGGTCCGTCAAATTCATACTCCCTGACAGCATTTAGACGTTCGGCTACCGTCTCTGACCGAACCGAAGCATTACGATGGTCAAGCTGTGCTATTCTTCTTGAGCACTGAGCAGCCATTTCGCCCACTTCATTGATAGCATCAGCCAGTTCAGGATAACGTTCGGCAGCAGGCAAGTTCTCAGCAGCATCGTCAAACTCCTCGATATTAGGAATTACACTCCACCCCGCTGACTGCGCATAGCGTTCTTTACATCCCTTGGGTACATATAGTGTGGCATCCGCCGAAATACCTTCAAAGACGTTTGTGTTAATACTGATGGTGTCTGTCATGTAGACTTTAATGGTTTTCAGCTTCTTTGAACCATAGAACGCCAAGGTGCCAATACTCTTCATGCTTATGGGAAGTACTACAGTAGTCAGACTATTCATCTGATAGAAACTTCTCTGCCCTATGCTTTCCACACCATTAGGAATCTCAACACGTGCCAGATTGGTACACCAATAAAAAGTCCATCCGCCAATAGACTTGACACTCCTGGGTATGTTGATTTTAATTAACTGGTTGCAGCTGCTGAATGCAACATCCCCTATGGTTTTGATGCCGTATGGCAAATTGATCGTTGTCAACCTGCGGCACTCATCGAAAGCATAGTTGCCGATTCCTGTCACGTCAAAACCATTGACTACTGACGGTACAGTCACTACGCCTTGCGTATAGTTGTATATTGCCGATTTGTTACGAGCCTGTCCGACGGTGCATGTCTTCTCAGCCGCATCGGTAACAACAAAACTCATGGACACACCCTCTTCTGTCTTCGCAATGAAAGCATCGCCTTCTGTCCAGAGAGGATCCCCGTTATCGTCAGCCTCTATTATAGAGGAGAGTGCGTTCCAGCCGGTTGCCTCCCGATAGGTATCCTTTGTACCTGCAGGTACCAAGAGTATGGCAGATTCTACACCTTCAAAGGCATCTTCCTTAGCGGTAGCAGGTTCGACAGCAAGACTGGTGATTTTCTCCAATGGTGTTCCGTAAAAGACACTGCTGCTTAATTCCTTCAAATCCTCGGGAAGCTCAATGCTGGACATTGACTCACAATTTGCAAAAGCTCTTTCACCGATAGAGTGAAGACTCATTGGCAGAGTAATCTGTTGCAGGCTCTTACAATTGCTAAACGCATAATAGCCGATTGTAGAGATACCCTCATGCATCTTAACGGAGGTCAGTCCAGTACAACCAGAAAAGGCATAGCTATCTATCTTCCACACGCTTTCTGGCAATTCGATGGTGCTGAGTCCCGTGCAACTATTGAAAGCATAGGAGCCTATTTCTGTCACCTCGTCGGGCACGACCGTATTCTTACATCCGACGACGAGAATGTAGCCTGTCTCAGGAAAGTCAGGCACAAGAATGGCATTGCTGCCCGCAGGCGAAGAGAATTCCTTATTGCCGTCTTTTACCATAACCTCCTCCAATGAGGAACAGTATGCAAAGGGGTTGCCATACATATTATTGACCGATGCAGGCAATATGACAGACTTCAAGCTTGAACATGAAGAAAAAGCATAGCCGTCAATTGTTTCTAACCCTTCATGAAACATGACATTCTCCAGAGCCGTACACTGATAAAAAGAGTGGCTCTCAATAGACTTGATGCTCCCGGGAATATCAATAGCAGTTAATTCCTTGCAATTACAGAAAGCAAATTGTCCAATACTCGTTACACTATAATCTTCATCCTCGTAAGTAATCTTTTCAGGGAGTGTCAATGAACCACTACACCATGGGGTATACACCATGGAACTGCCTTTAATATAGGAGTTGTAATAGGTGATTGTGGCCTCATGAGTGTCCTCGTCAAGATTGTAGTAAATGCCATCCACTTTGGCATCGTAAGCACAGACCTGACTCACTGACAGAGCAATGAGTAAGCTCAGAAATAATCGGAATCTTGGATTTGTCATAATTATTAGGAGTTAAGTTTCACACACGTAGTTTCTTACTTGTTTAAGACGACAACCATACGTTAAATCTCCACGTCCGCATGTCTTGGCCACAAAGTTAACACAAATAAACCGAAACTCCAAGCGATTCGGGAAAAAAAATCAACTTGTCTTTTGCAATCGCCATCATTCACCTTCATTGGGCTATACGCGTTGACGCTGTATCTCCGTGGTGTAATAAATAAGGTAGAGAAATAGAAACGCTATAAAACTGAGTGGTCCACTCAGTTCAGTGAGTGGCCTTCTGGTACAGGTGTGACTTTAGGGGTCAGTTATGAAAAGAACTGACCCCTAACCAGTGGTTATCTGACCCCTGGCATCTGCTAACAACCCCTAATAACCCTTTATTTTCGTGTGTGCACATGCGCGCGCATACGCATATATATATGTCAGAAGGGGCACTTCTTTTTTTCTTTCCCTATACATATACGCGCACGCGCGCGTAGAGTGACGCTATGCCGAAGCCTGGAAAAATAAAAAAATCGTGCAATTCGTCATAATTCGCTGTTAAAATAATAATTCGTAAAATTCGTCGTCGTAATGAACGAGGTGCAGAAAAAAGCGCGCCCCGCTGTAGAAAGCGGGGCGTGTTTTATTGGATGTCGTCAGGTGCACGGGTGCACGACGATACGATTTACTTCAGTCCGAGCTTGGCCTTGACCTCGGTGGTGACGTCGGTAGACAGCGTAGTGCTGATGTAGGGAATGCCGCTGGCCATGTCCATGATGTAGACGTAGTTGCCAGCCTGGCCAACCTGCTTGATGGCTTCAACGACCTTGGTGGTGATGGCCTGCATCTTCTCGTTCTGCTCCTTGGCGAGAGCCTGCTGGTTGTCCTGAGCACTCTGCTGGTACTTCTGGTACATCTCCTGCAGCTCGGTCTCGCGGCGCTGCTTGATGTTGGCGGGCAGTGAAGCCTGCTCCTTCTCCAGGGCCTCAGCCTTCTTCTGTATCTCGTCCTGCATTGACTTGAGGTCAGCATCATATTGCTTGGCCAGTGCCTCAATGTCGGTACGTGCCTTGGTGAACTCAGGCATGGCCTGAATGATTTCCTGTGAGTTTACATGGCCGAACTTCTGTGCGTTTACGGTTGTGAAACTGCAGATTGCGCAAATGGCGCAAAGAATAATCTTTTTCATAATCTTCTTATTAGTTGTTTTTTTAAAAATGATTGTTTCATTATGTCGTTGAATCGGATTTCTTCGTTAATTAGAATATCCTAACTTCGAGAGCACCTCGTTGGAGATGTCGATCTTAGGCGAGCCGAAGATGATGCCGGTGTCGCTCGCACGGTCGATGACGAGCTGGTAGCCACGTAGGTCGGCAATGTCCTTGACAGCGGTGTACACCTCCTCCTGGATGGGGTTCATCAGTGCGGTGCGTTTCTTGAACAGCTCACCTTGTGGTCCGAAGTACTTCTTCTTCAGGTCGGCGGCCTCCTTTTCCTTTTCCACGATGGCATCCTGACGGGCCTTTTTCTGCTCCTGCGAGAGGAAGACGACCTCGTTCTGATAGTTCTTGTAGAGTGTCTGTGCCTCTATCTGGATGGCCTCGACCTCTGCCTGCCACTTCTTCGACACCTGGTTGAGCTGCTCGTTGGCACGCTCGTAGGCGGGAATGTTTCTGAAGATATAGTCCATATCCACCAATGCAAACTTCTGTGCCTGCATCGTCATCACCGATGCACACACCAAAATGGCTATTAAAAATATTCTCTTCATATATTATTTCTCTTTTAAGTTAATACAATCTCTTTGACGAGAAAACCGGCAAAAGGTTTAATAGTTTTCTCAAGCGTCTTTCACCTTTTCTCTTTTTCACCTTTTCATCAGAATTCCTGTCCAAGTATGAAGTGGAACTGGCTACCGCCCTTGTTGGAGCTGGGATAGGGCTTGTCGAAACCGTAGGCCCAGTCAATACCCATCAGACCGACCATAGGCAGGAAGATACGCACACCGACACCTGCGGAACGCTTGATGTCGAAGGGATTGAACTTCTTGGCCTCTGTCCATGCGTTACCACCCTCGAGGAATGCCAGTCCATAGATGGTGGTATTGCCGAGCATGAAGGGATAGCGCAGCTCCAGGGTGAAGCGATCGTAAGCATAGCCCTCGGCACGGTATGGCGTCAGCGCACCGTTCTCGTAACCACGCAGTGCAATGGTCTCCTCGGCATATCCTGACGAGTAGCCGCTCATACCGTCGCCACCGACATAGAACGTCTCGAAGGGTGAGCGCTTGTCCTTATTGTACGAGCCTAACAGACCCATCTCCACACGCGTCATCAGCACCAGGCACTTCGTGCCGCCGGTCAGCGCGGTATAGCTCTTGGTCTTCAGCTTCCACTTGTGGTATTCTATCCAGCGGTACTTGTCCTGCAGCTCTGCGTTGTAGCGGTCGATGTCGGTATTGTACGTCTTCGAGGTAGCCATCGAGCCATAGTCCTTATGGTCGAACAGCGACCAGGGCGGCGTCAGCGTGAGCGATGCCATGAACTCGGAACCCCGTCGTGGGAACAGCTGGTTGTCCGTAGAGGTACGTGACAGGGTGATACCGAAGTTGATGTTGTTACAGTTACCGTTGCTGATGATGAAGTAGCTCCAGTCACGTAGCATGTAGCGTGTATAGGCCAGCTGCATCGACAGGCTGAAGTAGTCGTCGGGCCAGCGGAGTCGCTTGCCCCACCCTAACGACAGTCCGAACAGCTTGATGTACTTGTCGTCATCCATCATCGAGGTATAGTCGTAGTAGCCAGAGTTGAAGGAACCATAGCCACCCATGTAGTTGTAGTAGTTGTTCATCCAAGCCGAGTTGCGGTACGTGCTTGAGATGTCGCTCTGCTTGGAATAGAAGGCGCTGACACTGAACGAGTTGGGGCGCTTGCCACCAAACCATCCGGTAGAATATCCTGCTGAGACAGAGCTGTAGTAGGTACCGTTCGACTGGAACGACAGCGACAGCTGCTCACCGTCGCCGATAGGCATGATGCCACGGTGCATCTTGTTCTTGCCGAAGAGGTTACGCATGGAGAAGTTGTTGAGCTTGACACCCACACGGCCGATGATACCCGTCTGTCCCCATCCCAAGGAAAACTCCAGCTGGTCGTTGGACT
>CAMJWJ010000058.1 GCA_946409435.1 uncultured Prevotella sp.
GGTCTGAACATGGGTATCGTGCTCATCCTCATCACCTTGCTGCTGAAAGCCATCACCTTCCCCATGGTCAAGAAGAGCTACATGTCCAGCGCTAAGATGCGTGTGCTGAAACCCAAGTTCGAGGAAGCCACCAAGCACTTAGACAAGCCCGAGGACCAGATGAAGAAACAGCAGGAGATGATGTCCCTCTACTCGAAGTATGGTGTGTCGCCTCTCAGCGGCTGTCTGCCCATGCTCATCCAGATGCCTATCTGGTTGGCCATGTTCTTCTTCGTGCCGAACGCCATCCAGCTGCGTGGTGAGTCGTTCCTCTGGATGGCCGACCTGTCGACCTACGACCCCATCGTCGAGTGGGGGCGTAACATCTGGGGCATCGGCGACCACCTGTCGCTGACCTGCATTCTGTTCTGCGCCGCCCAGCTCGTCTACACATGGTTCTCGATGCAGCAGCAGAAAGACCAGATGGTAGGACAGCAGGCCGAGCAGATGAAGGTGATGCAGTGGATGATGTACATCATGCCGCTGATGTTCTTCTTCATCTTCAACGACTACTCGTCAGGCCTTAACTTCTACTACTTCGTGTCGCTGTTCATGTCGGCCGCCATCATGTGGGCGCTGCGCAAGACTACCGATGACGCCAAGTTGCTGGCCATCCTTGAAGCCAACTATCAGGCCAACAAGAACAATCCCAAGAAGCAGTCCGGACTGGCTGCCCGTCTTGAAGCCATGCAGAAGCAGGCAGAGGAGCTGCAGAAGCAGCGTGGCAGAAGGTAAGTCGGGTAAGCATCTACAAACAATAGAACGATTATGAACAAGAACGAGAAATTTGTGATAACCATCAACCGTGAAGTCGGTTCTGGTGGACGTACCGTCGGCCGTAAACTGGCCGAGAAATTGGGTGTGAAGTATTGCGACAAGGCTATTGTCGAGGGGCTGACACATAAGTTCGGCCTTTCTATCGAACGCATCGAGGAAATCAAGGCCCAGAAGAAATCGTGGTGGAAAGACATCAACAACTACTACAATACGCTGGTCAGCAGTGCAGCCCTGCCAATGGAGGCAGAGGTGAAGCTCGACAACAAGACCATGTTCGAGACCGAGAAACGCATTCTTCAGGAAATTGCAGCCCAGACCTCATGTGTCGTGGCCGGTCGTACAGGATTTATGGTGTTCCGCACGTGGCCAAACCACCTGAACATCTTCATTCAGGCTTCCATGGAGCATCGCGTCAAGCGTATCATGCAGCGCCAGAACGTCACCGAGCAGAAGGCCCGCGACATCATTGCCAAGCTGGATGCAGACCGTGAAACCTATATCCAGAAGTACGAGGACACCTCGCGTTACGATGCCCGCAACTACCAGCTCGTCCTCTCCATGGACGATTTGACTGAGGATGGTGCCGTGGATGTCATCATGAGCTATATCAACAGCATGAGCAAATAGCCCGTAATATCATGGCTGTCATATAGCAGGTGACCTATTGGATCACCTCTCTCTTATTAAAATTCATCAAGCGAAAAACCCTTCACCAACGCTGTAATATGTTGTACGACAATGGCTTGCGGTGAAGGGTTTCGTCGAGTCATTGTGAAGGGATGCCGGGATGGCAGCGTGACGGTGGATGGACAGAGGATGTGGGGTGGCAACATGATAGCACTCCGTAGAAAAACTGGTGCACGTAGCGCAATGAAGCGCCCTTCACAAATTCTTCCAATCATTTTTGGCGCTGTGAGTGGCCTTCTCAGCTCAGTGAGTGGCCTTCTCACGATCGTGAGTGGGCTTCTCATTCCAATGAGTGGCCTACTTACTGAAATTACCCATTGGGTAAATGTAGAAATGCATTGTGTGAATGCAAAGACCTGCGATGTGACACTCATCTCTCATCTCTCACCTCTCAAATCTTACCTCATACCTCATACGTCAAACCCCTCACATCAAACCCTTCACCGTATCTTACTGTATCATAGCACGTTATCCGCCCGGTGAAGGGTTTTGTTGCACTACAACCCTAACAGATTGAACAAGGCCCACAGTGTATTCTGGAAATATAGCTTGGCCTTTCCTGCCACCTGATTGTTCTTTTCGTGCAAAGGAACAAATAAACGGTAGAATTAAAACTTTTTTATGTAAAATAGTATCACTTTCAATTTATTTTCGTATCTTTGCACGCTGAACTTGTTATCTTGTTATTAAACTGACTTAAAGAATACAACACATATTTTAATTAATTCATTACAACGATGAAAAAGAATCTACTCTTTTCCATGCTGCTCCTACTATTCGGAATATGCAGTGTCAATGCACAAGAGACGTTTACCAAGTGGAAGCAGGTGCAAGGTTCTGCAACACTTGACACAAACGATGAAGTGGTGGTGGTCGACCTGACTACCTCAAGTGCTATGAAGAACATCCTGCTTACGAGGAGGGAAACACCGTCAGCAAGGAGTCGCCATCGGCTATGAAGCGGTTAACGATTTCGACAAGTTGTTAGCTCCTGGTCTAATGGATGATGGCGTAATGGATATGGTGATAGGTCCGGAACTGTTCAAATGAAACCCTATCTGTCTATTCTCCTGCTCATCGTATTGAGTAGTCAGGCTCTGCGCATGTCTGCGCAGAGCCTTCTTCTGCGTGTTGACAGCTTTCTGACGCAGAGGTACAACAGGGGCGGCATTGACACGGCGTATATCGTGCGGCCTGCCACGAAGTGGACCGTCAGAGCGAGGCTGAACGAGTCGGGTTCGATGTTTGAAAGTGAAGGACTTGACAACGGGCGGCATTTCAAGTCGGAAATGGAAGCCAACAGGAAGACAACCATCAGTCTGGCCGTCAGCTATATGGGTTTTACGCTCAGCGCAGCACTTAACCCCGCCAAGTTGAGTGGCAAGTACAGCGACTTCGAGCTGAACTTTAACAGCTACGGCCGGCGTTTCGGTTTCGACGTCATCTATCAGGATGCCAAGAACTTTACGGGCTGGTTCGATGAGGAAGGCATGGAGCGCATAGAACTGCCCGACGGCATGCTGAGGATGAAGACGCTGAACCTGAATGCCTTCTACGTATTTAACAGCCGACGTTTCTCCTATCCTGCAGCATTCTCGCAGAGCTACATACAGCGGCGCTCTGCAGGCAGCTTCCTCTTGGCAGCGTCAGGCATGGGACAGAGCATTACCCTCGACTGGGAACAGCCGATGAAGCTGAAAATGACGAATCTGGGCATCGGCGCAGGGTATGGCTACAACTATGTGCCAAGTAAGCGATGGCTGCTACACATCTCCGCACTGCCCACGTTTATCTTCTACAGCCATACGTCAATGACTTTCGGCAATGACCGCATACCACTCCGCTACCACTTCCCCGAGGTCATCATCACTGGTCGCGGGGCCGTCGTGTACCAGTGGAGCAACAAGTTCCTGGGTATGTCGATGGTATTCAACTACACCAATGTCGGTAACAAAAACAATCTCGCAGTAAATAACATCAAATGGCTTGTACGCACATTCTTCGGTGTACGGCTTGGTAAACGATGATGACGTCTGGCACTTATTGCTTACCCTTGAACAGAAGGGTAGCAAGAAAGCCAACGAGGAAGATAACGGTGGTTCCTAAGACGATGGCCAGATAGGTGTGCAGGTGGATGCCTGGCAGTGACCATAGGTCGGCCAGCGAAATCCAGGCGATGACGAGCACGCCGCAGATGCAGCCCAGAAGGGCGGCGGTGCGATTGATGCGCTGGGGAATACAACCTAACAGGAACAGACCGAGCATGCCGCCAGAGAAGATGCTGCTCAGCGTCCACCAGGCATCAATGATGCTCTCGACCGACAGCATGGCGATAGCCACGGCAGCTCCCATGAGACCAACGGCGACGCTGGAAAGACGGACTACGGCCAGTTCCATCTTCTGATGCTTATGGTGCTGGGTGGGGTCATGGTGGCGCAGATGGTCAGCCATGTTGCGTGCCTTCAGGAAGAAGGGACGGACATAGTCGGTGAGGATTATCGTTGCAGCACTGGTGACACTGGTCGATACCGTAGACATGCCGGCAGCAAAGATACTGGCAATGAGCAGTCCACGTAGTCCTACGGGCAGACCGTTGACGATGAAATACGGAAAGACATAGTCGGGCTTGGACTGAATTTCTGCCGGAAGCTCAGCCACTCCTGCTGCATAATAAGAATAAAGTGCAGATCCGATGAGGAAAAACAGTGCCGAAACGGGGATGAAGAGGTAGCCACCGAAGAGGGCACTGAACTTGGCTGCTTTATCGGTCTTGGCTGCATGGTAACGCTGTACGTAGTTCTGGTCGATGCCGTAGTTCTGCAGGTTGATGAATACACCGTAGATGAGGCATACCCAGAAAGTGCTTGTCGTAAGGTCACTGGTGAAGGCGCCAAGCGAGAACTTGTTACCCATGGGGCTGTTGGCCGCAAGCTCAAAGGTCTGCATGGGACCTTCGGGCATGCTGAACATCAGGATGCCAAGGCACAGCAGTGCACCGCCGATGAGGATGATGCCCTGGATGGCGTCAGCCCAGATGACGGCTTTCAGTCCGCCCATCATGGAGTAGATGATGATGCCGATACTGGTCAGTATGATCACGGCATGCAGGTTCCACCCCATCAGAATATACATCGGTACAGCCAGCAGATAGAGAATGCTGCCCATGCGCGCTATCTGCGTCAGCAGGTAGCAGGCCGAGGCATAGAGACGTGTCCAGGCTCCGAACTTTTCCTCTAAGAAAGTGTAGGCCGACACAGAGCCGCTATGCCTGTAGAATGGCACGAAGTACTTGGCGGCGAAATATGAGGCGATGGGTATCGAGAGCGAGAACACAAAAGCATTCCAGTCGGCAGCAAAAGCCTTGCCCGGATAGCCGATGTAGGAGATGCTGCTGACGTATGTGGCAAAGATACTCATGCCGACCACCCAGCCGGGAATCGAGTGCCCTGCACTCGTAAACTCGTCGGCAGAACTGCCTTTCTTGAAGAACGAGCAACCGAATACCACGACGCCTAACGTGAAGGCGAGGAAGATGATAAAGTCTATGATATGCATTTTCTTGCCATGAGTTTCCTCACTTAAGGGACAAGTAAACGACCATTATTTATCGGGAGCGCTTCCAGTGCCTGACGGATCTTCTCACGCTCTGGAGCCTCGAACTTGTAAAACGGAGAGGCTACGAAGTCGTCGTTGATGATGCCGAGCAGCGACAACGCACACTTCAGTCCCTTCAGATAGCTGCTGCCATGCTTGCCGACGGTATAGATGCTGGTGGAAATCTGCATAATCAGCTGCTGCAGCTGTAGCACTCGCTCAATGTCGTGGCTCTTGGCAGCATTGTACATGCCGACATACAGCTCAGGAAACATGTTGGCACCACCGTTGATGCCGCCCTGGGCACCGAGCAACACACACTCACCTGTGATCTCTTCAGGTCCTACGAGCATGGCAAAGTCTTTACGCTCCTGCATCTTGTACATCACAGACTGAAAATAGACCGCATTGGCCGATGAGTCCTTGAAACCGACCACCTGCATGTTGCGAGCGATGCGGGCCACCGTGTCAGGGGCGAAACTTACCTTGACGTGCGAAGGCATATTATATAGGAATACAGGCAACGGCAACTGGGGCACCAGCTCCTCGTAGAACTGCGCCAATTCAGGCTGACCAGTGGCGAAGTAGTAGGGGGGAGCACTGACAACGCCGTCGGCACCGTAGTCGGCAGCCTTTCGGGCCAGCCGTATACTTTCCTCGATGCTGGTGTCGGTGATACAGGCCAGCAGGGGCAAACGACCGTGGTTGATACGGCACGACTCCTTAATCATCTGCTTGCGTACGTCGTACGACAGACTTTGTTCCTCGCCTGTAGTGCCCAGCACAAAAAGTCCGTGTACGCCACCGGCAATGAGGTGCTCTATCAGTCGTTCGAGACTTTCTATGTCCAGTGTCTCATTGTCTTTTAGCGGGGTTACAAGCGGTGGGATGATACCGCTGAGGGGTTTCTTGAAACGTGTCTCCATATGATTATTGTTTGTTGTTTGTCTTTTTTGTAATCTCCTCCTCAAAGTGATGGCGCCCTTCGCCCACTGACTCTGCATGATCGGTGTAGGGCATGTAAACGTCGGCAAAACCGTCGACAGGAATTTCAATGTCAAGCAGGAAACGGCTACCCTCAATCTTCCACTCCACTGTTACTTCGCCGAAAGCACTCTCCGTTGAACCACGACACCAAGTGACATCGCCCACGGGGTGGGGGGCAATCTCGATAAGGTCACCATGACGCTGAATGCCTAAAAGGTCGGGAATGAGCAGGTTTTCGATGTGTGCCATCATGAAGTGGTTCATCGATGCGCCGTGGTCGGGATTCCATTGCTCGGTCAGCGTTGTCATGCCGCGCTTGATCTGATAGCCGTAACCGGGGACATCGTCGTGGTTCAGCATGCGGTAGAGCAGTTCGCGCTGTCCGTTACGTGCCAGCACGTAGAACAGGTAGCGGTTGCCTATGTCGCCTGTCGTCAGTCGGTCACCATGACGGTGTATGTCTTCCACCAAATTCCGCAGTACCGCTGCCTCGTCGCCTTCGGGTACTAGTTTCAAATAGAGTGGCAGTGCCAGAGAGCATTGCGACCCCGTACCATATATTTTCCTTTTGGCATCGTAGAACTCGCGGTTGAAGGCGTGACGGATGCTGTCGGCCAGCGCATTCATCTGTGTGGCATCCTGTAGGTGGCCTGTATGCTTGGCCAGCAAGTAGAGGTAGCATGCCCACTGGTAGTAGTGGGCAGTAGCAACCAACGGAACGGGAGTGTTCTGCGAGAAACCTGCACGACCCGGACCGTGGTCATACCAGTCGCCAAGTCCCATACGCAGGATGTAGGCAGAGTCCCGAGTACATAGATAGTCCATGTAGCGTTTCATAGGGTCGTAGTATGCTCGTGCCAGAAGCAGGTCGCCATAGTGGAGCCAATAGAACGTAGGCAGTGCAATGATGGCACCGCCCCATTCGGGAGACTCCTGGAAAGGTAGTGCCCATGAGCCTGTAAAACGAGTGTACTCCGGCGCAATCTCCGGCATGCTGCCGTCGGGGTGCTGGGCGTCGACGATGTTCTGCATGGTCTGCTCCATCATCGAGCGGCAGTCGTAGTTGTACATCAGTGCCTCGCCGTTCAGCCAGTCCTGTTCCAGCCAACCCAGTTTCTCTCGTGACGGACAGTCTGTCCATACTGCTTGCCAGTTGGAGCGAATGGCACGGTCGATGAGTTGATGGGTGCTGTTGATACGCGGGTTGGAACATTCAAAGGTGCCGATGCGCCGGGCAGCATTGTAGGTAAAGCATGACTCTACGTGTCGCAATACCTCGACGTCGCCCTCTATCTGTAGGTAGCGGAAACTATAGTACGAGAATCGCGGGTGCCACGTCTCGCTGGCTGTCGTCCACTGGCCATTGACCAGCACAGAGTCACCCTTTAATGTGTAAGTATAATAATGTGGGCGACCTGTCTGCTTTTGGTTGACAAGACCATCGGCTGTCAGCGTCTCACCGGGTGTCAGCTTTACATATTGGCCCGCCTTTCCCTGAACTGTGATTTCGGGGTAGCCAGCCAGGTTCTGCCCCATGTCAAGCACGATGACAGAGTCATTACGCAGTCTCTGTTTTACAGGAAAGCGCTCCATGATTTTTACGGGTTCGGCAATTTGTGGGCATAGCTTTCCTTTGGGACCTTCCTGCAGGACTACGGGATGCCACATGCTGTCTCCTGCTGGGTCTGATGCTAAGGCTTTGACAGAAGTTTCCTGTTCCAGTCGTGCGTCATAGTCCTCACCACCGTAAATGCTGTTGTACGTGATGGGACTTTCCCTCCACTGCCACTGCTGGTCACTGAGCAGTCGCTCGCGGGTATTGTTGTCATAGGTTACGTAAAGTAAGAAAAGTAGTGTCGGGGGACCAAAGGACACTTTCAACTTATGATAGCGACCTCCCTGCTCGTTGTAGAATCCGTTGCCCAGCAGAACGCGTATCTCGTTCTCATCATTCAGCAGTTGGTCAGTGATGTCGTAGGTGTTGAAGTAAACCGTTTTGTCGTAGTCGCTCCATGACGGTGCAAACTCTGAATTACCAACCCGTTGTCCATTGAGTGTCAGCTCGTAGAAACCCAGTCCGGCGATGCGCACCTCTGCGTGCTTGATGCTACGCAGTGGCTTGAAATGTCGTTTGAGTACGATGCTCCGTCGTGACAGCGGGGCGGCCTTGGCCCATGCCTCTCGGCTTTCCTTGAGTGCCTGGCCGTTATAATGGCGACCTTCCGGTATGTGTGCATCTTTTTTGCTGATAGCTCCTATCCATTGTGCCCCGCCAAAATAGTCCTGCGCCCAGAGCGTGGTCGCAGCCAGTGTCAGTAATATGGTGAGCAGTGTTTTCATATTCCTATTTATTAATATATAGACGAACGACCTGTTGCTTTTGTCATCAAATGCTATTCTTGATAAAATAATTCGGAGATGTGTGATTCATGGGATATAAAAGCACAAAAAAGTACAAAAAACGCAGAAAAAAGCGTTACGCATTTGGATTTCTGCCTATTTTACATTACCTTTGCCTGCTGAATGGGTGTAAGATACCCTGATAATGAATATTGCAGACAATGAAGCAGAAGATACTAATAGTTGCCGTAGCAGCCTTGATATTGGCTGCATGCGGAGGAAAGAAGAAGAGTGATGACATCATTACCCAGCGTGTGGAGGTTGAAAAGCCCAAAGGTCCTCAGCGCATGCAAGAGTATGTCGACGAGCGTGACGTGGAGTGGATAGGCAAGACTTATCATGTTGCCATCAACCGCCAGGCTTGCGACTCGCTACCTCTGGTGAAGGATGAGACAGGGCAGCAGTTTGTTGACAATGTCTTTTCGCTGGCAGTATCCCGTAGTGATGGGTCAATCTTCTTCAGCCGTCGTTTTACCAAGCGTGATGTGGCATCTTGTCTTGACGAAGACTATCGGCGAACCGGTATTTTTGAAGGGCTTGTCTTTGATCGTGCCGATGGTGACTGGCTGGTATTTGCTGCCAGTGTAGGCCATCCGCAGACCGATGAGTATATTCCGCTTGTCCTGCGCTTGTCACGCATGGGTGAACTAACCATTCAGCGTGACACTCAGATGGACACCAGTGCCCCAACTGATGAGGAGGATGTCTAATCCTTAAACGGCAGTTGATGCCAAGCTTCACTGAGTGCCGTCATCGGTTTGCAGACGATGTCGGCTCCCTCGTCGGCCAACAGGTGGTCGTCCAAGGGACCTGTGTTGACGGCTATGGTAAAGCAGTGGGCGGCGACAGCGGCGCGTACACCTAACGGTGCATTCTCTACGACGATAGTCTGCGATGGTTCTGTATTGCACTTTTCCATACCTTTGATGTAGGGCTCCGGATGGGGCTTGCCGTGCTTTACGTCGAAAGCTGTCACGATGAGTTCCCTCTTGAGAAGTCCGGAAAAGTCGGTCAGTAGTCTGTCGAGTAGCGCATGCTGTGCACTTCCGGTTACCACGCATATTTTCAATCCGTCAGCTCGAATCTGCTGCATTAGCTCACGCACACCAGGCATAATCTGGGCAGGATGTTCTTTGGAGTGCTCAGCAAACAGTTCCGACTTATGGGCATACATACTTGCTGCCTCTTCGTCACTCAGTTCGCGGTGCCATTGCTCCCTGGACAGCAGTTTGATGGTTTCTACACCCCTCATGCCCTCATATTTGTATGCTCCTTCGTAAGGCATGTCCAGCCCATAATCGTTCATGGCCTCATGCCAGCTGACGGCATGGTTTGGCATGGAGTCGTAGATGACGCCATCCATATCGAAAAGTACGGCTTTCGGACTGAGGGACACCTTTCTTTTATCGTATTGATATAGGAACATGGAAACAAATATATATTTGGGTATCGTGATAAAGGTAAGCTTGTTATTCAGACACAAGGGCTATAATTAGAACATAGGAACTTGTCTTTTTAGAACAAGCTCCTATGTCTCAGTGTCTAATGGGGTTACTGCTCTGCTGCCAAGCGTTCTTTGATAGCTTTGGAGTCTGCCTCGTAGCCAGGCTTGTCGAGCAGGGCGAACATGTTCTTCTTGTAAGCCTCCACACCGGGCTGGTTGAATGGGTTCACACCAAGTACGTTGCCGCTGATACCGCAGGCTATCTCGAAGAAATAGATAAGCTGTCCGATATAGTACTCGTCGAGTTTGGGCACTGAGATGCGAATGTTGGGAACACCACCGTCGACATGTGCCAGACGGGTACCCAGTTCAGCCATCTTGTTCACCTCATCGACTCGTTTGCCAGCCAGGAAGTTCAGACCATCCAGATTCTCTTCGTCGCTGGGGAACAGCAGCTTGCAGTTAGGCTCCTCAATGCTGATGACTGTCTCGAAGATGGTACGTTCGCCGTCCTGAATCCACTGACCCATAGAATGCAGGTCGGTAGTGAAGTCAACACTGGCAGGGAAGATGCCTTTTTTGTCCTTACCTTCCGACTCACCGTACAGCTGCTTCCACCACTCGCTGACGAAGTGCAGCTTGGGCTGGTAGTTCACCATAATCTCAATCTTCTTGCCACTCTGATAAAGGCCATTGCGTACAGCAGCGTATTGAGCTGCAAGGTTCTCCTCGAAAGGTACGTTCTTACCGCATGCCTTCTCCATGTCGGCAGCACCCTGTACGAGTGCCTTGATGTCAAAACCGGCACAGGCGATGGGAAGCAGGCCCACTGGCGTCAGCACAGAGAAACGGCCGCCCACATTGTCGGGAATAATGAATGACTTGTAACCCTCCTTGTCGGCACAGGTGCGGGCAGCACCACGCTTGGCGTCAGTGACGGCCACGATGACCTCCTTGGCAGCCTCCTTGCCCATCTGGGCCTCACACTGCTTCTTCAGCAGACGGAACGTCAGGGCTGTCTCAGTGGTTGTGCCTGACTTGGAGATATTGATGACACCAAACTTCTTGCCTTTCAAGTATTCGGTCATCTCCGACAGGTAATCCTCTCCGATGTTGTTACCGGCAAAAAGAATCGTGGGATTCTTCTTGTCTTGAATAAGCCATGCAAAGGTGTTGCCCAGCGCCTCGATGACGGCACGTGCACCAAGATAGCTGCCTCCGATACCGGCAACAACCACTATTTCACACTTCTCACGAAGCGTATTGGCAGTGGCTTGTACCTCGTCAAGGAAAGCGGGTGTGATGCTTGTAGGCAGATGCAGCCATCCCAAGAAATCGTTACCAGGACATGTTCCATTCTCCAGAGCCTCCTGAGCGGCTTTTACTTTTGGCTCAAAAGCTTTCACGGCACCAGCTTCCAGGAAGCATGCGGCCTTCGTGATGTCAAGTTTGATGTTGTTCATTGTTTGTTTTGTTTAATTATTGGGTTTGTTTTATTGTTTGCAAAGGTACAACAATTATTTTATTCTCGCAAACTTTACGGTAATTTATTAGTATTGTTTCTTCCGTTTGGTAGCAGAATAATTAATGTTCAGCGCACCTGCTTGACGTAGTGCTGTTTTGACATCGCTTATGATTCCCATGTCCGTGTCACGGTCGGCACGAATAGAGACGGTCATGTGCTGACGGTCATCCTCGCTCATGAGTGCTCGCTCTTTGCGTATTTCTTCACCTATCTGCCCGACTGTTACGTATCGGTCGTTCAACTGTATACGCGTCTCATCGGAAAGCAGGTTGCCCTGCTTGTCGACTGGCTTGCCGATGAAGATGTAAACCAATCCAGCCTTGCGTACGCCTTTCGACAGTTCTGTACCTTGCGGTACTTCATAACGGACACGAGGTGTAACCTGTCGCATGTGGGTGACAATCATGAAGAAGAAGAGCACTGTAAAGATAAGGTCTGGCATGGCGGCCAGGTTTAGTCCTGGCACACTGCGTTTTTGTTGATGGCGGAAACGGCTCATGGGTGACCTCCTTTCTGTGTGTTGGAAGGATGCCCGCTTGCTGTAGTCTGGCCCCCCATATTGTTCTGCTCGCCCTTCGTTGCTGGAGGGACGGCAACGCCTTCACTGATGCGTTGAGGATAACGGCGGACGATGGCGTCACGCTCTGCCTCATTGCATTGGCTGAATGAATGGCCGTACGTGCGGCGGGCCATCTGTTCGCGTAGCTGGTGATAGGCTGCCATTACGGCATTCTGCATTTCAAAATAAGCGTTGTAGCTTGCCTTTCGCGAAGTCTCAACGGCTATGATGTTGTTATCGTTCTGCCGTGAGGCCACAAAAGATTCTACCTGACGTTGCAGCTCGTCAGTGTTCACCTGTTTGTCATCGCAGTATAGCACGTCGTCATCACCGATTCGCAGCTGCAGCACGTTGCTACGACTGATGTCGCGTCTTTCCTGCTGCTGTTCGTCAATGGGTGGTAATCTGCGTCCAAGTCCCTTGTCGGTATCCATCGACGAGGTGACCAGGAAAAACACCAGTAGCATGAACGATATGTCGGCGGTTGACGTGGTGTTGAGTTCAGGGACTTCCCTGCGTCTGCGACGAAACATAGCTCTTGTCTCTTATCTCACTATGAGTTGTGGTTGTTAAGCCAATAGGAACGTACAGCAGACACGATGGCAACCACCGTAGCCACTGCAACAACAATATACATCAGCCAAAGCATCACTTCAGCCATGAGATAACTACCTGCTTCTGCCATCATGTCAATTACTGTTTACGTTTTGACATATAACTATTTGCCTTGCTTGTATTCGGCAACGGAATCGAGGAAAGTGATAGCACACTCTTCCATCTGTGAGGTGAGACGTTCTATCTTCGTCAGGATGTAGTTGTAGAAGAACTGAAGCACTATGGCAACAATGATACCAAAGATCGTGGTGATAAGTGCCACCTTCATGCCCTTAGCCACGATTGCCGGGCTGATGTCGCCAGCAGTCTGAATCTGGTCAAAGGCCATCACCATGCCAATCACAGTGCCAAGAAATCCGAGTGAAGGTGCAACGGCAATGAATAGCCTTATCCATGTGCACCCCTTCTCCATCATCGATACTTGTACCTCTCCGTAATTGGTCAGCTGTCGGTCTATCTGTTCCAGTGGCTCCTTGATGTGCAGTAGTCCTTGATAACAGATGCTGGCCACAGGGCCTCGTGTGTTGCGACAAAGCTCTTTAGCGCCAGCCACGTCGTCGGCCTGCAACCGCTTGTCGATGTTGCTCATGAGCTTACGGGTGTTTATTTCCGACAGCGTCAGGTAAATGATGCGCTCGATACAGAAGGCCAACCCTAATATCAAGGCCAGTGCTACAAGTGACATGAAGCCAGCCGATCCCTCGATGAACTTACGCTTCAACTGCTTATGTAGTCCGCCTCCCTCGGCCAGCTCTTCGTCGGGTGAAGAAAGGTCGGCATCGATAAGGGCCATGGCAGAGTCGGCAGCTTGCGTGGCTGCCGAGTCTGTCGGTTGTGATGCCATTGCTTCTTTCTCCTCTTTCGTCTTTTGCTGTTGTGCCGACACGTGTTGAACACATGCCAGCATACTAACGACAGACAAAAGGACTATCAGTTTTCTCATTGTCAACACGTTGTTCCTTGGCAATTTAGTTCTTGTCGGTAATGGCCTGCATAATCTTCTCTTCCAGTTCCTCGCACAGCTCCGGGTTGTCCTTCAGCAGTTGCTTGGTACCGTCGCGACCCTGTGCCAGTTTGGAATCCTCATAGGAGAACCATGAACCGCTCTTCTTGATGATACCATACTCTACTCCAAGGTCTACAATCTCGCCAATCTTCGAGATACCTTCTCCAAAAGTAATTTCAAACTCTGCCTTTCTGAAAGGAGGAGCCACCTTGTTCTTTACAACCTTGACACGCACCTGGTTTCCAATGACTTGATCACCATCCTTGAGAGAGGTTACTTTGCGGATGTCCAGACGTACCGAGGCGTAGAACTTTAAGGCGTTACCTCCCGTAGTGGTCTCGGGGTTACCGAACATGACGCCAATTTTTTCGCGTAGCTGGTTGATGAAGATACATGTCGTATTGGTTTTCGATATCGTGCCAGTCAGTTTACGCAACGCCTGTGACATCAGGCGGGCTTGCAGTCCTACGGCCGATTCGCCCATGTCGCCTTCTATCTCCTTCTTGGGGGTCAGAGCGGCCACAGAGTCAACGACCAGGATGTCTATGGCGCTGCTGCGTATCAGCTGGTCGGCTATCTCCAAAGCCTGTTCGCCATTATCGGGTTGTGAGATATAGAGGTTCTCCACGTCAACACCCAACTTTTGGGCGTAGAAACGGTCGAAGGCATGCTCAGCGTCGATGAATGCAGCGATGCCACCGGCTTTTTGAGCTTCAGCGATGGCATGGATGGCCAGGGTCGTCTTACCGCTCGACTCAGGACCGTATATCTCGATGATGCGCCCTTTCGGGTAACCGCCAACACCCAGTGCAGCATTCAGCGATATTGAACCAGTTGGTATCACCTCTACGTTCTCTATCTGTTCGTCACCCATGCGCATGATGCTGCCTTTTCCGAAGTCCTTTTCAATTTTCGACATAGCAGCCTGCAGTGCTTTCAATTTCTCCTGTTGTGGGTTGAGGGCTTCGCCCTCCATTTCTTTCTTTGCCATAATATTGTTCGCTTTGTTGTATTCTAATGTCTGCAAAGATACACATATTTTTCCTTTCAGCAAACCTTTTTGCAGAAATTCTTGTATGCCGCTGTTACTTTTGTTGCTTTTGCTGCTTTGCTGCTGATTTCATTTATGGCAAAAGTTCTGCAGCATCAGCTGTCAGGTAGGGGCGTATCTTGTCGTAGGGCACATAAAAGGAAATGATGCCCATGGCATAGCAGGCAATCTCATACTGCTGGTAGGTGAAACACAGTCCCTGCCGTGTGAAACATGGTGGGGCCGAGGGTAGGGGAATGCGGTTGATGTCGTCTACCTGCAGCATGTCGGTCAGTTGCTCGTCGTTGGGCATCCCACTGTTCTCGGTGTCGGCTAATACGAGGCGCAGGTTCTCCTTGATAAGCTGGTGGATTGCAGGCGACTTGGTGTCCTTGAACAGCGTCTGGCCTTTGATTTCAAACTTTTCCGTTGCCGAGTTGTACTCCGTCCTGTAGCCTATGCGCAGACCGTCACTCTTGCGGAAGGTAGCATTATCAGCAGTGGCATAACCATGTGCGCCGCCAGTGAAACCCTCTGAATTGCTCTGGTAAGTGACATACTTTTCCGTGTCCTCTAACAGGAAGACATGCTGGTATCGTGAGAAAACCATGTCCGTTGCGTACCCTTCGTCATGGGCCTCTTTCCACATGCCTGACAGTTCATTGTATAGCCGCTTCACAGTAGTCTTGACAGCCTCCTTGCCATCGTCGGTCACCTGTGGCTTGGGGCGTGACTCGCTGACGGGGTCGTCGGCCAGTTCCTCGCAGAGATATTTGCGGATGGATTGTACCAAAGCCTCGTTGCCGTTGACGGGCCAGTCGACGCGGATTTCTACTATGGCCATTGAGTCTTGGCGCACCAGTCCGATGCTATCGACTGTCAGCTGTGGCGTTTTCTCAGGAACCACTGAGTCGGTTACTGCCGTAACGGTATCAGCAGATGTACTGTCTGTAGAAGTACGATGGCCGCAGGCTGTTAGCACCGCGGCCATCGTGATAGTGAGATATGTTTTTTTCAACATAAATTCTCTATTCAGATTCTTTTTCTTGGTTTTAGTGTAATACTTTGTCGGATTAATCCTTTACGACTGGTTGCCAGTTCGTTATGAATTACTCACCTTTGATAGCTGCAACGCCAGGGAGTACCTTACCTTCGATAGCTTCAAGCAGTGCGCCGCCACCAGTAGAGATGTAGCTCACCTGGTCGGCCAGACCGAACTTGTTGACGCAGGCTACAGAGTCTCCACCGCCAATCAGTGAGAAAGCACCTTCCTTGGTAGCCTTGGCAATAGCGTCGCCGATAGCGCGGCTGCCAGCAGTGAAGTCGTCGCACTCGAAGACACCGGCAGGACCGTTCCACAGAATTGTCTTGGCACCAGCGATAGCGGCAGCGAAAGCCTTCTGGCTCTCAGGACCGGCATCGACACCCTCGAAACCTGCGGGAACCTTGTTGGCGGGGCAGGTGATAATCTCGGCACCGGGCTTAACCGTCATCGTGTCGAAGTCGAGGCCATTGGTGGCTGTGCAGTCTGTGCCGAGCACCAGCTCTACGCCGTTCTTCTTGGCCAGTTCCTCTACGCCGAGTGCAACATCCAGTTTGTCCATCTCGACGATAGATTCGCCGATTTCACCGCCATGAGCCTTGGAGAAGGTGTAGGTCATGCCACCGCAGAGGATGAGCTTGTCGACCTTGCCAAGCAGGTTCTCGATAATACCAATCTTGGAAGACACCTTCGAGCCACCCATGATGGCAACGAACGGGCGCTTGATGTTCGACAGCACGTTGTCGACAGCCTGTACCTCTTTCTCCATCAGCAGACCCAGCATCTTGTTGTCAGCGTCGAAGTAGTCAGCGATAAC
>CAMJWJ010000059.1 GCA_946409435.1 uncultured Prevotella sp.
GCCAAAAACAAAGCGTCAGCGACGCATTTCCAAAATGTAGTGCTCCCTCCCTATAGCCGCTCCACCTTATTTCAAAGTGGCTCGGCGTGAGTTTGCGAGTGCAAAGGTAGTCATTTTTCTTCGAATAACGTTTGAAATTCCAATAATTCTGCCATTGATGTAAGAATTTGGTTGAAATCGTGGCGAAGTATCATCGATATGATAATCCTTTGCGCTCTTCGTCGTTCATATCGTCAATGTCATCATAGTTTCTTCGCTTGCGTGGGTTATTGTCACCATTGGATGATGGAACAAATGTAGAACTGGCATAGAGTTTCATGTAGCCGAAGATGGTGTTCTCTATGAGGGAAAGTGCTGCGGAGCGTTTTTCTGGTCTTGAAAACTCTCTGCGGATGTAACCTTAAATGAGGGACTTATGATATTTGGCGATGACTTCTTCCTTCGTCAAGTCGCCATTCCTGAAAGTCATGAAGTCCTCGTTGCTCATCTTCTCGCAATATTCCTTGGAACCACCTGTAAACTTCATTGCGATGTGGCATTGTCCTTGCTTGTCTTTATAGATGCGTGTTGCTTCTACATTGATGAAAGAGGGCAGGACGAGAATCATGGGGACCTGTCCCCGTGATTTATGGAGTGAGTAGAAAGTGTGCCCTTTTGCTAAATTCTTGTTCCTTTTTGTTGGCGTTTCAGATTTTTTTCGTATCTTTGCAAATGCTAACTCACGCCATGCCGACTCTTTCGAGATGCCGGGGCGGCTACAGGGAGGGAGCACTACATTATGAGAATGCGTCGCTGACGCTTTGTTTTTGGCAGTTGGAACTTAGGAACTTCGAACGTAGGTCAGAGACAATGCAGAGGTAGATGCTGCGGGTAGGTATTATATGCTGTCCCGTTGGTGTGCCGATGGCTAAACCATGCCATCACGCACACCTTTATGGGCTCATTGTATACCAACGGCGTGGGTATCACTCTGTCTGTTCATCCTACAGGTTTCCTAAGACCTCAACTGCGGACAGGCAGAAGCCAGATACCCCGCTTTTTCTTTTGTAGTCAACGGAACATCAATTTAACCAGTCCGATTTTGGGTGTTTGGCGGACTATATATAGGGAGAGCGTTTATGAAAATTGCATATATCATGAAACCTGACACTTGCTATAATGGCAGTGGAGACGGAACGCGGAAGCAAGCAGAAATATGGTGCAAGGAATTGCAACGTCGTGGCCATCAGGTTGATATGGTAAGTCCTTGGGGCAACTATGATTGGAAAAAATACGATATCGTGCATTTCTTTGGATTCGGCTTGTGGAATTACGACATGATTAAATGGGGTAGCGGAATGAACCCCAACGTGGTGTTTTCTCCTGTCATCGACTCGAATACCCCTATGTGGAAATATCGTCTGTTTTCCCATATCGGCTGCGAAAAACTACGCTTGTTTTCACAGAACTATGCAGTCCGCTGCTATAAAGAAAAGGTCCGTCGTTTTCTTTGCCGCACACAATATGAAGCAGCATATATACAACAGTACGGAATTAGTCCAGACAAGATAGGTCTCGTACCGCTATCCTATAGTGCGGACCATTATGATGTAGCTATTGAGAAGGAGCCTTTCTGCCTATTTGTTGGCACAATGACACAAGAACGTAAGAATGTTTCGCGGCTCATAGCCGCTGCCAAGAAATATCAATTCCGCTTAGTTCTTGCAGGAAGCACAGGCAACACAGCGTCTGAATTAAAGCTGAAGGCGCTTGTTGATGGAACTCCTAACATTGAGCTAAAAGGCTTTGTCAGTGATGCGGAACTCTATTCCCTCTACAATCGTGCAAAAGTATTTGCCTTGCCAAGCCTGAATGAGGGTGTAGGCCTAGTAGCTCTCGAAGCAGCTGTTCACGGTTGTAATATTGTTATCACCCGGCTTGGCGGTCCGAAAGAATATTACACCGAGGGAACTGTTTGGCTTGTTGACCCATACAACGTCGACGACATTGGCGTTTCTATCAACCTTGCGCTTCGCGTAGACCATCTTCAGCCCAAGCTTCGTAATGATATTAAACGGAGATATAGCGTGGAGAACTGTGTGGATTTGCTGATAGAACAATATAATTCTTTCGTTCAATTGTCATGAAACAACCTGGTATTTTTTCTTTTATTACAGGCAGGAACAAATACTTCTTGTCCCTTTTTATATTGTGCATTCTTAATTTCCTATATATGCACTACTTTTTTAGGCTCAGTTTTAGGGATGGCAGCGAATGGCTAATTTACTCATATCATTGGATAACAAATTTTATGATGACTATCCTCGATGTTACTCTTTTATTGTCGATATTCCTACTATTGACAAGAGGTAGAACAAAGTTTAGCTTATGTCTGACATTTGTATTTACTTGGCTTTGGTCTGTCATAAACATCGTATATGGGCGTTTCTTTCATCATTACTTACCCTTGTCTTCGATATGTGAAGCACCAGCCTTAACGGATTCCATGGTTTTAAGCAGTGTCTTATCCGGCTTTCGCTAGACAGATATTTTCTACATATTCACTTTGACCTTGTTTCTCATTATATATAAAAAAGCAGGTCAAAGAAATCTGGAAAGATAATGGCACTTTGGTGTATAACGACCTTGATTATCACATCTTTCTCCCCTTATGTCATATATACTATATATCATATTGCAAACCCGTCTAGCCGATATAACTGGAAACTCTATAAAATCAGGATGAAAAACGACATTTATCGGATTATGCCTGTCGCAACCTCATGGTCATGATAGTTTTACGTTTTACTTGGTTCGTGTCGGCAAAGATACAAACATATTCTCAAATGACCAAATGATATTCTGAAAAAAAAAAATAATCAGAAGAACAAACAACTGACCAAATGATTTGGCTGAGAAATGTCGTCAGTTATCAACGTGCAGGCGGACAAGCTCTATCTTGGTAAGGGTGTTCTTGATAATCTTGAACTCGAAGCGGCCGATGCGCACCACCTCATTCAACTTGGGGAACGATTGGTACTCATGGAGTATCAGGCCGCCGACAGTCATGTACTCGTCGCTCTCAGGCAGCTCCAGGTCGAAGAGCTCGTTGACCTTCTCGATTTCAAGGCGCGCCGACAGCATGTAGTCGCCGTCGGCCAGCTGCTTGGCCACGTACTTCTTGTTGTCGTGCTCGTCCTCGATGTCACCCGTTATCTCCTCAACAATATCCTCGAGCGACACGATGCCGCTGGTGCCGCCAAACTCGTCGACGACGATGCCTAACGACTTCTTCTGCTGTAGGAAGATGTGCATGAGCTTGCGGGCGGCCATCGTCTCAGGGACGAAGGGCATCTGCTGGATATGCTTGGAGATGTCGGTGAACTGCTTGAACATCTCCGACGAATGGACGTAGCCGACGATGTGGTCGATGTCGTCACGATAGACCACAATCTTGGAGTGGCCGCTCTCAATGAACTTGTTCTTCAGCTCCTCGATGGTACAGTCCTCTATGTCGATGGCATCTATCTCGGTGCGTGGCACCATACAGTCGCGCACCTTCGTATCGGCGAAGTCGAGGGCGTTGTGAAACAGCTCCACCTCGTCGTCCAGCTCGTCGTCGTCCTTGGCGCTGTCGATGCTCGACTGTACGAGGTAGTCGAGGTCGACCTTGGTAAACTCCTTGTCGCCCGTCTCGTCGGGCAGCTTCACGCCGATAATACGCAGCAGGCCGCGAGACAGCAGTGTGGAAAAGCGCGAGATGGGATAGAGCAGCACGTAGCACAGCCAGGCGGGCAGGGCGAAGATGCTGAGCATGACGTTAGGATTGGACTTGAAGATGGTCTTTGGCAGGAACTCGCCCGTAAACAGCACCACGACGGTCGACAGCAGCGTGTCGGCCGTGACGCGGGCGCCGTCGCTCAGCGAGCTGAACAGCGTGGCGTCGAAGATCTTGGCAAAGAGGATGCCGTAGATGACCAGTGCGATGTTGTTGCCCACAAGCATGGTGGACACGAAGTCGGCGGGATGACGGTAGAACACAGACAGGACACGCTGCGACAAGTTGCCCTTGTCGCGGTCCATCTCGGCGCGCAGCCGATTGCTCGACACAAAGGCTATCTCCATGCCCGAGAAGAAGGCTGAGAAAACCATAGCCACAAGAAGACCGGTCAATAGTTCATAGTTCATAGTTCACAGTTCATAGTTCATAGTTCTATTCACCTTTTCACCTTTCTATGGCGCTTGGCTGCCTGGCGTACGAGCGGTGCCACCTTCGTCGTGTCGCCACTGGCTGCCGTTCCCGCTGCGGGCTGCGACGTCTCCGGCTCAGACTCCATGTCGGATGCTACGAAAGAGCCGACGGAGTTGGTGACCTCGTAGTGGGTCATGTGCTCGTCGCTGCGGAAGTAGGTACCCTCTAAGGTGCGCTCGGGAGTGACGACGCGTGAGAACTTATGGGAATAGAACTCGTGGCGGATGCCGTCCCAGAACAGTTCCTCGCTGTTGAAGCGCAGGCCGTTGACGTTACGGATGTACACACGGCCACGCAGTTCCCACAGCTTCAGCTGGTCGTAGTACCAGGCGGTGTCGGCAGTGATGTAGCCCTCAATATGGAACTGCTCGTCGAACTGCTCCATGAAGATACCACGCTCGAAAGTCCACCGCGACGGCTGTCTGACGGTGTTGACGTCCCACCGCTCTGTGACGATGCGGTACTTGATGACACCGGAGTCGCTGATGAGCGTATTGATGCCGTAGCTGGTCATCATCGATGCCGAGTCACGGTCGTTGACGGCTGGTGCGGTATGCTCGCGCTGCTCGCTACAGGCAGCGAACAAAATGAGAAATGAGAGATGAGAAATGAACAATGTCTTTCGCACATTCCACATCGCCGTCAAAGAAAATTTCTCATTTCTCATTGCTCATTTCTCATTTAAAAAGGAATCAGTCAACCTTCCACTTGGCAAACCAACGCTCGTTGAACGTCAGGCCCAGCGTCAGTCGGAACGAGTTCTCAGTGACCAGGTCGCGGGTTGTCGTGTGAACCCACTGGGCAGTGATGTTCAGTACAGAACGGCTGTTCCATGTATTGAGGATAGGTATACCGAAACCTGCACTCAGCGTCAGTTCCTTGGGGCCGTCGTGCGTTCCTATTTTATAATAAGGTGTAGCGTAGGAAACACCGGCACGATAGTGGATCAGCTTGAGGTAGTTGCGCGTCAGGTTGGTAGTAGGCAACCAGTCAACGCCAAGGGCCACCTTGTGACGGTTCTTCAGCATGCCGGAGACGAGGTCGTAGCGTGTCTTGTCGCCACCCTTGACAACGGATGGGAAGTCGAGATTGCCCCAATGCTGCATGCTGTAGTCCACACCGACGAGCAACTTCTGCTTGTGCAGCAAGGTAGCACCCACACCAAAGCTCATCGGCAGGCGGTAAGCGTCGGCAACTGTCAGCGTGTCAGGCGGGAAAGAGGCTCCGTTAGGATCAGTCAGCGAAGTGACAAAACGGGCGTCGCCAGACAGCCGATGGCCCACGCCAAAGGTGGCACCAACGGTCAGCTTGTTGAACCTGTTCAGCGACTTCTGGTACTGAATGCCGAAGTCCAGCTTGTAGCTCGACACTGAACCAGTGTACATCAAGGTCTGCGTCATGGCGGCTGACAGGTTTTGCACGGGCACGACAGTGCGTGTGTAGTCGCCCCAGAAATAGGAGATGTTGGCACCCAAGGAAAGGCCTTTCAGCACCTCACAGCCCACGCCGAGGAATGCCTGACTGAAGCCGCCACTGCCAGAATAGGTGGTTACGGTGGCCAGCGTCTCGCTCTCTTCCTCGGTATTCATATACTGATAACCGATATTACTGAAAGGTACCACGCCGATACTGACACCCAGCTTCGGCATGACACGGAACAGCGCTACAGCATAGTCGAACTGACCGGTCTTGGCGTTCACCTTCCTGCCACCTTCCTTGAAATTGGTGATCTGGCCGGAGACACCAGCATCGATAATCATGGTCAGCGAATCGATGGCGGAATACGATGCAGGATTCTGCATGTTCACCGTTTTACCGTCACGCAAGCCCATAGCCACGCCGCCCATACCTCGGTTGAAACCCAGTGACTGGTCGGACAGGACACCCATGCCGAACTGGCTGTAGGGGGAGAGGGTATTACTCACCTGAGCGAATGATGACAGGGCCACCACACCCGTCAGAAGGAGTGAAAATATACGTCTTTTCATCTGTCTTTTTTTATTCATTTCAAATTCAGTCTGCAAAATTATTGAAAAAAAACGAAATAAACGCACGATAAGTGGAAAATATAGGTTAATTTTGCATCGTGAAACATTTAAAAACCGTTTTTAGGACTCTTTTAGTGCTCCAAGCAGCACTTTTTACGAATATTCACGCTCGGGCAGAGCACACATTCGAGACAGGCTACCTCGACTCCGTTGAGGTCTGCCTGCTCACATGTCAGCCTCACGACGAGGTGTACAGTCTTTACGGCCATACCGCCTTACGATGGCACGACATGCACAAAGGACAGGCTGACCTGGCATTCAACTGGGGCGTGTTTAATTTTCATGCGCCCTACTTTGCAGCCCGCTTCGTGTTTGGACTCACAGACTACGAGCTGGGAGGCTACCCCTTCAGCCTCTTCCAGAAGGAGTACCGACATTTTGGCAGTATGGTGACCGAACAGGTGCTGAACCTGAGCGAGGCAGAGAAGCAGCGACTCTACAATGCACTGAACGAAAACCTGCGCGATGAAAACCGCGTCTACCGCTACAACTACTTCTATAATAACTGTACCACCAAGGCTCGCGACATCATTGAGCAGTGCATTAACGGAAAGATAGAATACACTGAGAAAGAAGACTATACGCCATCCCACCGCGACATGGTTCACGAGATGACACAACGTAATCCGTGGTCGCGCTGGGGCAACGATCTGCTGCTCGGCATCAAGGCTGACCAGCCGACCACACAACGCGAGCAGGAGTTTCTGCCTAAAAACCTGATGTACGACTTCGACCGAGCGCAAATCCATGAGAACGGCCAATACCGTCCGCTTGTCAAAGAGCGTCGCATTGCCGTTCCTGCCGGTGTGCAGATTGTTCAGACGGGCTTTCCCTTGTCACCCAAGGAGTGCGCCTGTATACTCATGATTGTAGGCACCTTGCTGTTCCTGTGGGAATGGAAGCGCAAGAAGGCTTTCCTCTTGTGGGACTTACTGCTCATGGTCGTATCGGGTATCATCGGCATCGTGCTCACCCTCATGGTTTTCTCACAGCACCCCACGGTAAGCCTCAATTGCCAGCTGATATTCTTCAACCCCATCCATCTGCTTTTTCTGTGGCCTGTCATCAAGGGCAGAGGCCGGGGCTACTGGCTGTTATGCCCTGTGCTCTTCATCTTTTTCATGGGATGCTACTTGAAACAGAGCTATGCCGAGGGGATTTGGGTTTTGGCATACTGTTTGCTGCTACAGAGTTATATACATAGCGATTTTGCCCGCAAGAAATGAGAAACAGGTATTTGTACATCACACTGCTGTCTGTCATAGCGCTCACCACAGAGTCGGCAGCACAGTCGGTAGCACCCACGCCACGACTGGTGGTCAACATCCAGGTGGAGCAGCTGCGCACCGACCTGCTGGAAGACTTCTTGCCGGCATTCTCTGACGACGGGCTGCGGAGACTGCTGTCAGAAGGACTGGTATACACCAATGCCTCGTTTGACTTCAAGCCCGTCGACCTGGCGTCTGCCACCGCGACTTTGGCCACAGGGACCTGTCCCTTCTACCACGGCATCACCGGCACGGAATGGCTGGACCGTGAGACGCTACGTCCCCAGAGCATCCTGGCCGACGCGGAATACAAGTTGTCGCCTGAAGCCATTGCCGTCTCCACCCTCGGCGACGAACTGAAGATTGCCACCAACGGACGGGGCAAGGTGTATGCCTTCGCTACTTCGGCAGAATGTGCCATTCTGTCAGCCGGCCATGCCGCCGACGGAGCAGCATGGATTCATAAGGGCACATGGACATCGACACCCTACTTCACTAAACAGAACCTGTGGCTGGCTAACTTCTGCCACGACTACATACCCGACGCAGACGTCAACATGAGCGTGGCAAAGGCTGCCCTCTACTGCCTGAGCCAAGCGGCCATGGGCGAGGACGACAATCCCGACATGCTGTATGTCACACTCACCGCGCAGCCAGACATCGACAGTTACCTGTCGCTCGACCAGTCAGTAGGCTACATCCTCGGTGCCATCGACGGTCATCTGCCACGAGAGCGGGTGCTCTTCGTGCTGACGGGCACGGATACAACTGAGGAAGAGGAGGACAAGAAAAACGTCAGCAACGAGCGGTTCCGCATTCCCACGGGCAAGTTTAATGTCAACCGTACCGCCAACCTGCTCAACATGTATCTCGGCGGATTGTACGGTGCGGCATCCTACGTGGAGACATGCTTTCATAACCAACTGTTCCTGAACCACAAGCTGCTGGAAAAGAAGAATCTCAACCTGAGTGAAGTACTGGGTGCCTCGCAGGCTTTCCTGCTACAGATTTCCGGCGTACGCAACGTCTATACATCGCTACAGCTGCTGACCAGCGACAGCCGCCACGTGGAACAAATACGAAACGGATTCAACATCGACCGCTGCGGCGACATCCTGATTGACATCCTGCCCGGCTGGCAGTTTGTTGACGAGGAAGCACACACCAACTACACATCCCGTACGGGTGTCATACCATTTCCTATCATATTCTATGCACCACACATCGCAGCACAGCGCGTCGCTACTGCAGTAACCGCCGACCACATCGCACCTACCGTAGCCCGTTCACTGCGCATCCGGGCACCGAACGCATGCAGCGTCAGGCCGCTGTTTTAAAATAAAAAAGCAAAAAAAACGAGTGTGAAAGCAAATTCTTCACTTTTCACTCTTTGCTTTTCACTTTTTTTCGTACCTTTGCACCCGTTTTATAAAAAATGTGGGGAGCAGTGGCAAAAACGGCTCATTAGACAACAGAAAACTTCCCTCAAGAAATCGTAAATAGTAAAATCAGTAAATCGTAAATTATAAAGATGAATTTCAATAAGATTCTACGCTCGCTGTTCGGCGACAAGGCTTCGCGCGACAACAAGCTCATCAGTCCCTTCGTCGAGAAGGTGAAGGCTGTGTACCCCAAGATGCAGCAACTCTCTAACGACGAGTTGCGACAGCGTACCAAGGAGATACAGCAGCAAGTACAGACATCGGCCAACAAGCAAAAAGAAGAAATCGAGAAGCTGAAGGCTACCATCGAGGACACGCCCATCGACGAGCGTGCCGACATCTTTGCCCAGATCGACAAGCTGGAGAAGGAGGTGCTCGACATCTATGAAGAGGCTCTCAACGAGGTGATGCCCGAGGTGTTCGCCATCGTCAAGGACACTGCCCGCCGCTTTGCCGAGAACGAGGAGACCGTCGTTACAGCTACCGACTTCGACCGCGAGTTGGCTGCCGACCCCCGCAAGGACTTTGTGACCATCGATGGCGACAAAGCCATCTATCACAACCACTGGACAGCCGGCGGTAACGACCTGAAATGGGAAATGGTCCACTACGATGTGCAGCTCTTCGGTGGCGTCGTGCTGCACCAAGGCAAGATAGCCGAGATGGCTACGGGTGAAGGTAAGACGCTGGTCGCTACCCTACCCGTCTTCCTCAACGCACTCACAGGCAACGGCGTTCACGTCGTGACGGTCAACGACTATCTGGCTAAGCGTGACTCCGAATGGATGGGACCGCTGTATATGTTCCACGGTCTCAGCGTCGACTGTATCGACAAGCACCAGCCTAACTCTCCCGAGCGTCGCCGTGCATATCAGGCCGACATCACGTTTGGTACTAACAATGAATTCGGCTTCGACTACCTGCGTGACAACATGGCCATATCCCCATCCGACCTCGTACAGCGTGCCCACAACTATGCCATCGTTGACGAGGTGGACTCGGTGCTCATCGACGATGCCCGTACACCGCTGATTATCTCTGGTCCCGTGCCTAAAGGTGACGACCAGATGTTCGAGGAATACCAGCCGCTGGTTGAGAAACTCGTAGGTGTCCAGAAGCAGCTGGCCACTCAGTACCTGGCCGATGCCAAGCAGAAAATCAGTGAGGGACGCGAGAAGAACGACCAGAAACTGCTTGATGAAGGTTTCCTGGCCCTGTATCGCTCACACAAGTCGATGCCTAAGAACAAGCCGCTCATCAAGTACCTCTCCGAGGAGGGCATCAAGAGCGGTATGCTCAAGACCGAGGAAACCTACATGGAGAACAACAACCGCCGTATGCCGGAGGTTGTAGAGCCACTATACTTCGTCGTCGACGAGAAACTCAACTCGTGCGACCTCACCGACAAAGGTACCGCTTGGCTGGCCAAGCAAGTGAACGACAAGGACCTCTTCGTGCTGCCTGACATCACGTCAGAACTGTCGGCACTGGAAGGCGACCATACGCTGACCGACGAGGAGCGCATCAACCTCAAGGACGAAAAACTTCAGCACTATGCCATACAATCGGAGCGCGTCCACACCCTGCAGCAACTGCTGAAGGCCTACTGCATGTTCAATAAGGATGACGAGTATGTGGTCATCGACGGCGAGGTAAAAATCGTCGACGAGCAGACAGGACGTATCATGGAGGGACGCCGCTGGAGCGACGGGCTACACCAGGCCGTTGAAGCCAAGGAGCACGTAAAGGTAGAAGCTGCCACGCAGACCTTTGCCACTATCACACTGCAGAACTACTTCCGTATGTATCACAAGCTGGCTGGTATGACTGGTACCGCTTCGACAGAGGCTGGCGAGTTCTGGGACATCTACAAACTCGACGTGGTAGAGATTCCCACAAACAAGCCCGTCATCCGTGACGATATGGACGACCGCATTTACAAGACTGCCCGCGAGAAATACCGCGCCGTCATCGAAGAGGTCGTCCGTCTGCGCAACATGGGACGTCCGACGCTGATTGGTACAACCAGCGTGGAGATTTCCGAACTGCTGAGCCGCATGCTTGACATGTACGTCAATCCTGAGACAGGCAAGCGCGAGGGCATTCCCCATCAGGTTCTGAACGCTAAGCTACACCAAAAGGAGGCCGACATCGTCGCTCTGGCCGGACAGTCGACCAACGGAAAGGGCGCCGTGACCATCGCCACCAACATGGCAGGTCGTGGTACCGACATCAAGCTGTCGCCAGAGGTGAAGGCTGCTGGTGGTCTGGCTATCATCGGTACCGAGCGTCACGAGTCACGTCGTGTGGACCGCCAGCTGCGCGGACGTGCCGGCCGTCAAGGCGACCCAGGTTCGTCGCTTTTCTTCATATCACTGGAGGACAAGCTGATGCGTTTGTTTGGTTCCGAGCGTATTGCCACAGTAATGGATAAACTCGGTTTCAAGGAGGGCGAAGTGCTTGAAAGCTCCATGATCACCAAGCAGGTGGAGCGTGCACAGAAAAAGGTCGAGGAGAACAACTTCGGTATCCGTAAGCGACTGCTGGAATACGACGACGTGATGAACAAGCAACGTACCGTCGTCTATTCGAAGCGCCGCCATGCACTGATGGGCGAACGCATCGGCATGGACATCTCGAACACTATTTGGGACCGTGTGGTGAACATCATCGAGCAGAACGACTATGAAGGCTGCAAGGAACAGTTCATCAAGGTGTTCGCCATGGAGTGTCCGTTCACCAGCGACGAGTTTATCAACAAGAACCATGAGCAACTGTGCGAAGAGGTGTTCCAAGTGGCAATGGGTAACTTTAAGCGAAAGATGGAACACGTCCAGGAGACGGCCATGCCCGTCATCAAGCAAGTCTACGAGACCCAGGGTGCCATCTACGAACGTATCGTCGTACCCTTGACCGACGGTCGCAAGATGTACAACATCCCCTGCAACTTGAAGGAGGCATACGAAACAGAGTGCAAGTCGGTGGTCAAGGAGTTCGAGAAGCAGATTCTGCTACACATCATCGATGACGCGTGGAAGGTGAACCTACGCGAGCTCGACGAGTTGAAGCACTCTGTGCAGAACGCCAGCTACGAGCAGAAAGATCCACTGCTGATCTTCAAGCTGGAGAGCGTCAAGTTGTTCGACAACATGGTGAACACAATGAATAATCGCTCGGTCAGCATTCTCATGCGTGCCCAAATTCCCGTTATGCAGCAAGTACAGGAGGCCGCTCCTGAGGAACACACCCAGCGCCAGCAGTACACGGAGTCGAAACAGAACCTTACCCAGGAGCAGATGACCGATCCCAACCAGGCTGCCGCCGCTGCCCAGGACACCCGTGCACAGCAGCCCCGTACGCCGATTATCAAGGACAAGCTGCCCGGTCGTAACGACCCGTGTCCCTGTGGTTCTGGCAAGAAGTTCAAGAACTGCCACGGACGAGGACTGGTATAAGTCACTGTTCCTAATACAACATCCAACGCAACCAAAAAGGATGCGTCATCATGTGCCCCCAATAGTTTTTTGTAAAACTCTTGGGGGCATTTGTTTTGTTTGTTTTTCCTTATCAAATATAAAAAAAGGACATGATTATTTGTATGTTTCAGTTTTTCTTACTAACTTTGTCGGCTAATCACAGTAAATAAAAAAACATGATAGAAATAAAAGGCTTAAAGAAGCAATTCGGAGAAACAGTGGCATGCGACATCCCTGAGTTTACCGTTAACGACGGCGACATACTGGGGTTGGTAGGCAACAACGGTGCGGGAAAGACCACGCTCTTCCGCCTGCTGCTAGACCTGCTGAAGGCCGACGAGGGCAGCGTAAACTACATACTACCTTCCACCGATGGAGAGGAACAGGGAACTGAAGCCATCAACCCTTCGGAGAGCGAAGCATGGAAACAATATGTAGGAGCCTATATCGACGAAGGATTCCTCATCGACTTCCTAACTCCTGAGGAGTATTTCGCCTTTCTTGGCAAAGTGTCGGGCATGAAGCAAAACGAGGTAGACGAGCGGATTGCGCAGTTCGAGCGCTTTGCCAATGGTGAGGTATTCGGGCAGAAGAAGCTCATCCGTAACCTCTCGGCAGGCAACAAAATGAAGGTCGGCATCATCTCCACACTTTTCCGTCATCCCAAGACAGTCATACTCGACGAGCCTTTCAACTTCCTTGACCCCACCAGCCAGCTTGTGCTCAAGCACCTGCTCAAGGACTATGCCGAGGAAACGGGCAGCACCATCCTCATTTCCAGCCACAATCTCCAGCACACCATTGACATCTCAACCCGCATCGCACTATTGGAGCACGGTCACATCATCCGTGACTTGCCTAACAGTGAAAGAAGTGCCAACGACGAGTTACAGGCATACTTCGGTGCTGAATAGATAGTTTGCCCTCTACCAAATATCAGGTTTCTGGCGCCATTCGCCATCACACTTCGTGAAACAAGTCCCGCCCCATCTCACTCGTAAGATGAGGAAGGGGCGTAAATAACGTGATAATAATAATAAAAAAAACAAATTTTCATACAATAAATAACCATTCCTTACGTTCAATAGTAAAAAAGCAACAGGTATGACAGAAGACTCTAAACCGAAATATAAGCTAAACGCCGATAAAAACGATCCCAAGTTTATCGAAGATGGTATGAACGAGTTGGAACGTAACACCAAACGGATTATCGACTTTTTCACTTCATTGTTTTGCTTGATTATCTTTTCTCCGCTGTTTCTTATATGCTATATTGCCGTCAAGCGTGAAGACGGAGGACCTGCCATTTTCAAACAGGAACGCATAGGCCGATTCGGGCGTCCGTTCTATATCTACAAGTTCCGTAGCATGCGTGTCGATGCCGAGAAAAACGGACCGGCACTCTACCAACACGACAATGAGACACGTATGACCAAGGTTGGAAAATTCCTCCGTGAGCACCATTTGGACGAACTGCCACAGTTATGGAATGTCTTCATGGGCGAGATGGCCTTTATCGGACCTCGGCCTGAGCGGAAATACTATATCGACCAAATTATCAAGGAAGACCCCCGCTACGTTTATCTCTATCAGGTACGTCCCGGCGTTACATCCTATGCCACGCTATATAACGGATACACTGACACGATGGAGAAAATGTTACGCCGTCTGGAACTGGACCTCTACTACTTGGAACATCGTTCACTGTGGTTTGACTTCAAACTGCTGGTACTGACATTCCTGAATATTGCATTCGGCAAGAAGTTCTAACAGACAATGAATCAGAAGAGGATTTTGAAGTTCCTGCGACAAGTCATGGCCAACAACAACCGTGAGTGGTTTCAGGAACACAAGAAGGAGTACGAAGCCGTCAAGGCTGAGTATGAACACGGCATACACCAGGCTTTGGAGCGGATTGTCACGTTCGACTCTGAGATAGCACACGTTCAAGTAAAGGACTGCACCTACCGTTTCTACCGCGACACACGGTTCTCTGCCGACAAGTCGCCCTACAAGAACCACCTCGGCGCCTATATCAATGCTAAAGGTAAGAAGGCACTCCGGGGCGGTTACTATATTCACTTGGAACCAGGCCACTGCCTGCTGGCCGTAGGTAACTACTGGCTACCGACGAATATTCTGACTTCATGCCGCAACGAAATGATGGCAAACACAGACGAGTGGCTCAAAAGAGTAGAGAGCAAGGAGTTTCTGAAATACTATGGCAGCGACGTAGACAGCAGCACTATCCAGCCCACGGAAATAGACAGCTGGGACCAGCCTCAGGGCTTTGGACTGTCGAAGCTGAAGACTTACCCTGCAGGATTCCCCAGAGACTGGCAGCATGCCCGTTATCTGCGACTGAAAGACTACTGCTGTTGGCATGCCGTCTCCGATACATTCTTCGAGGGCGATGACTGGCTTGATGAGATGGAACAAATGTTCCGTGCTGCCAAGCCTATGATGGACTTCATGAATGCAGTAATTGACGACTACGAATAACAATCAGAAAAAGACATACGTATGAATAAACTGGTATTAATCACGGGCGCAACAAGCGGCATAGGGCTGTCTTGTGCACGTAAATTTGCCGAGAATGGAGACAGACTAATCTTGACGGGGAGAAATGAGCAACGGCTGACAGAAATCAAGAAGGAACTGACAGACCAAGGTACGGATGTGCTGACACTGGCTTTCGATGTCAGAGACCGCGAGAAAGCTACGAAATACATTGCTGAACTACCTGCAGAGTGGCAGCAGATAGATGTGCTGGTGAACAATGCCGGTCTGGCCTTAGGCCTAGAGCCTGAGTATGAAGGCAGTTTGGACGATTGGGAGACCATGATTGACACCAACATCAAGGGATTGCTGACCATGACACGAATCATTGTACCAGGAATGGTGAAGCGCAATAGTGGCCACATCATCAATGTCGGTTCAGTGGCTGGCGATGCCGCCTATGCCGGCGGTAACGTCTATTGTGCCACAAAGGCTGCTGTTAAGGCACTCTCAGACGGACTGCGCATCGATGTGGCTGACACTGCCGTCCGTGTGACAAACCTAAAGCCTGGACTCGTTGAGACAAACTTCAGCAATATCCGCTTCCGCGGCGACAACGATCGTGCTGCCAACGTCTATAAAGGCATCAAGCCACTGACAGGCGACGACATTGCCGATGTAGCCGTCTTTGCTGCCAATGCCCCTGAGCACGTACAGATAGCCGAGGTGCTGATACTGGCTACCCATCAGGCCAGCGGCAGTGTCATAGTAAGAAAGCCATAACAGTGATTTCGGATTGGGGGCTAAGTCCCCACCCTTCTCCCATCACTTCCTTTTAGGATTCTTGGGGAACCACCCTCTCTCTACCCGTTTCTTTTGCTGAAACAGTTCGCCTATGCCCCAGAGTGCCGAGGCACCGAACACGCCTACTATGGCAGATATGATGGTGTTCTCGATAAACAGTGCGGCAATTATTGATGCCACTCCTATCATCAGATACACTATCCAGGGGCGCGTTCCCCAGTAATACTCCGTTTTAATGACGATAGGATGCCAGATACCTATCGTCAGGAATGTACATATTGCAATAATAAGTCCTGTAAAATACATCGTCTTCTAAAATTTTGGCAAAGTTACGAAAAAAGCTTGTAAAGAACAACGGATTTGGGAAGATTAACGCATTTCGGCCAGAAATAAAGGCAAAGAGGGGAAGAATGAAGAAGTTCAATTTGTGTCAAAAAGCAAATTGGGTAGGAATGGTGAAGGAGTTAGGTTGCCAAATCGTAACCCAAAAAATGGGTTCTGATGCAGGTTAATCGACAACGCAAATTGGGGCAGAATGCATGTCTTATTTAGTTTTTGTAATTTGCAGGCAAAGGTAAACCATAATCTTCAAATAGGCTCATTCTGAAAATTCCTTGTTGTGAAATAACAATTCAGTGAAACAAGACCCTAATGTCTGCCGAGCTTGCTCATCAGAAAGCAGACAAGCATCT
>CAMJWJ010000060.1 GCA_946409435.1 uncultured Prevotella sp.
GGTGTGGGCGTGGTAGGTGTGGGAAGTGTGGGAAGTGTGGGTTCTTTTTTCCTTTCCCTATTATATACACGCACGCGCGCGAGGAGGATGACGCAGTGCCGAAGTCAAGTGATTAATAAACAACAGGTGCAGGGTTTTTCGTTTATTTTCTTTGCCATCTCATCTTTTATTGCTAATTTTGCAGCGCCAAGCAGTGGCTGTGCAAGCTGCTGTTCTTTTTTAGGCAAGGTATCATGTATTTCATATTTCAATGAAGCAATTCTGTAAACTGATTTCCGACTATATGGGGGCGCTGGTGCTGTTGTCTGCTCTATTGGCTTTGGTATTCCCTGGGGCATTCATCGGTATTTCGCCCAAAGTCATTAATCCGATGCTCGGCCTGATCATGTTCGGTATGGGCATGTCGCTGCGTATAGAGGACTTCAAGATGGTGTTCAGCCGTCCCCGCGACATCACTGTCGGTTGTGTTGCGCAGTTTACCGTAATGCCTTTGTTGGCTTGGGGGCTTAGCCGTTTGTTCGCACTTGACGATGCGCTGACTGTAGGTGTCATGCTTGTAGGCTGCTGCCCTGGCGGTACTGCCTCGAACGTCATCACCTATCTGGCCAAAGGCGATTTGGCGCTGAGTGTCGGCATGACTGCTACGTCGACGGTGCTTGCCCCGCTGCTCACGCCTCTGTTGGTGTGGTTGTTGGTAGGGCAGACGGTAAATGTCGATGTGGCCGGCATGTTGCTGAGCATCCTATGGGTTGTCATCCTCCCCATTGTGGCGGGTCTTCTTGTGAAGTGGTTATGGCCTCGGTTTAGTCAGCAGGCAACGGCTTATCTACCTGCTGTGTCGTCGCTGACAATCTGTGCCATCGTGCTGATCATTATAGCTGCTAATGCTTCGAAGCTGTTGGCAGGTGGTATGGTCATCATCCTCGTTGTGGTGCTCCATAACCTTTGTGGGCTGTCTTTAGGCTATCTTATCGGTGTCCTGCTGCACTTGCCGTCAGCTAAGCGCAAGGCCATCAGTATCGAAGTAGGTATGCAGAATTCGGGTCTTGCTTCCAGTCTTGCCACGCTGCATTTTGCTGCTTTCCCGATGGCCTCCATCCCTGGTGCGTTGTTCAGTGTGTGGCATAATATCAGTGGGGCTATTATTGCCCGTCTGTATTCAAGGGAACGATGACAGGGGTAACCTGTCGTCGTTAAAGCTCCACGATGACTTTTCCGTTGATCTGCCGTCCGGTGAGGTAGTTGGGTACGGCATACTGGTGGTTGGTGACGTCGGTCACCCAGTAGTAGGAGTTGACGTTGGAGATGCCGAAGATGTTCAGGCCGTCGATGCCTATCCATACACGCTTGATGCCGAATGCCGACGAGCTGTCTGAGCGGTCGTAAGCCAGATAGCTCATGCCGATGTCGGCGCGCTTGTAGGCTGGCGCGCGGAACTGCTGGTACTCCAGTCCCTGGTGTGGTGCGCCGAAGGGTAGTCCGTCGGCAAAGGCGAGTCGCAGCGTCATCTTCCATCGCTCAGTGCCAGGGAAGTAGTCGGTGAAGTGTAGGTTGATGCCCCATCGCTGGTCGGTAGGCAGCGGCACGGAGACGCCGTTGATTTTCTGTTTGGTGCTCATGACGCTGAATGTCAGCCACGAATCGGTGCCAGGCACAAACTCGCCATACAGTTTGAGGTCAAGTCCGAGGGCGTGGCCGCTGGCCATGTTCTCGCCGTAGTAGACCACCTTCATGTTCTGCACGTTATAGGGTACGAGCTTCGACATGGCTTTGTAGTAGGCTTCTGCCGAGAAGCGGAATGGGCGGTTCATCATGCGGAAGCGGTAGTCGAAGGCACCTACGAAGTGGATGCTTCGCTGGCTTCTGATCTTCTCGTTCAGCGTGACGATGGTCTGTCCGTTGACGGTGCTGGTGTCGCGCAGTTCCTTATAGAATGGTGCCTGATAGTACAGTCCTGTTGCCAGTCGGAACGTCATGTTCTCGTTGAACCCCGGCACGGCGGCCAGCGACACGCGCGGCGATAGCAGCGTCTCGTGGTTGTAGCTCCAGTTGGCCAGTCGTACACCGTAGTTCAGCGTCCAATACCAAGGTTTCTTGCCTTTCGTCTGCCACCGGTAGGTGTCCTGTGCGAAGGCCTCGATGCGTGTCGACGTAATCTTGTTACTGGACTTAAGGGAGTAGATCATGTCGAGGCGTTCGCTGCTGTGTGGTATGTTGTAGCCGCTGGAGTCGCGCATCTCGTACTCACGGGCCTGTTCGCTGATGCGCTCCCACTTCATGGTGACGCCCGCCTCCAGGTGGTGCTTTTTCATCTGTCGGGTGGCCAGCAGCCTGACGCTCTGGACATCGGCCGTGAGGTAGTTGCGGGCGTGCTCCATGTAGGTGCCCACGCCCAGTTGCTCCTGCGTCTGGGTGTCGTCGAGCCAGTACTGCCCCTGAATGTCGTAGGTCTCTTGCTCCTTGGTGTGGAAGGCTGAGAAGAGCAGCCGCAGCTGTGTGCCAGCCATGGGTTGCCAAGTCAGTGCCGCCGTGCCGAAGAGAGTGCGGAAGATGTCTCGCTCCTGTCCGTCGAAGTAGACCTTGAAGGTCTTGACGTTCTGCATCGTGCCGAAGGATGTCTCGCGGTCTGACGGTCGGAAGTTGTAGTGGTTCTCCGAGATGTTGCCGATGGCACTGATGCTCCACCGGTCGTTGATCTGGTAGGTCAGGTACGTCTGGTAGTCGAGGAAGTTAGGACGGTACTCGCCCTTGGTTTCGAGGGAACCTAAGAGGTAGCGCGTCGTCTTGTAGCGTACACCGTGGCTCATGGAGAATTTCTTGTTGCCATAGCCTACGAAGACGCTGCCGCCGAGCAACGAGGCCTGCACGTTGGCTTCCAACCGAGTGGGCTTGCGGTACTGGATGTCGAGCACGCTCGACATCTTGTCGCCGTACTTCGCCTCGAAACCTCCGCTGGAGAATCCGATCTTTTCTACCATGTCGCTGTTGATGACCGAGAGGCCTTCCTGCTGTCCGCTGCGGATCAGCAGAGGGCGGTACACCTCTACGCCGTTGATGTAGACGGAGTTCTCGTCGAATGAACCGCCGCGTACGTTGTACTGACTCGACAGTTCGTTGTGCGTCGAGACACCAGCCTGCTGTTGTACCAGTTCCTCAACGGCATTACCCGTCGTCGAAGGCATGGACTTGAGATCCTTCGTACTGAGTTCCTGCGTCTGGGTAGTCTGTCGGCGTTGCTCGGTGACCACCACCTCGTCGAGAGCCTTCATGGGGTGTAGCACGACGACGAGCCGCTGGTTGCCCTTGGGGTTGCGCAGCACGCGGGTTCGCGTCTGGAATCCGACCATGGAAAACTTGATGACGACGGAGTCGCGCGACTGCAGGTTCAGCGAGTAGTCGCCTTTGAGGTTGGCCATCGTGACGGCCCCCTGTTCCAAGCAGGATATGGTGGCCAATTCAATGGCATCACCATTGTCGTCGGTCACTCGTCCAGTGAGCGTAAACTGCTGGGCGTAGGTCAGGGCTGCTGTCAGCGACAGGAGCAATGAGAGTATTATCGTACGGCTGTTCATTATAGTTAATAACGCCGTTTCTGTCGTTTTATTGTCTGATATGTGGTTGTCAGTTCTCTTTCGGCTCTTCTGCGGCCTTTGGCTCAGTGGCAGCCGGCTGGCTGGGAGTTGCCGGTTGCTGGTCGGTGGCTGCCGGCTGCTGCGTGACGATATGTCCGTCAGCGTCGAGCACTATCTCCTCTTCCAGCCCTGTAGCCAGCGAGTCGACGGCTATGGAGTCAGAGTCGGATGCCGAGCGGAAGTATCCACCGCAGCCGTAGTCGGTGATGGTGGCGTCGAGGTCGGCAGGCTTGGTGAACTTGGCGTGGTAGTGCTTGAAAGCAGGGTCGCCCAGCACGCTCTGGAGGAAGTAGCCGCAGATGGGCAGTGCCGTGCGGTTGCCCTGTCCGAGCATGCCCGTTCGGAAGTGTATGCAGCGGTACTCGCCACCCACCCATGCACCGCAGACCAGGCGTGGCGTGGTGCCGATGAACCATGCGTCGGAGTGGTTGTTCGATGTGCCGGTCTTGCCGCCGAAGTCTGTATCCGTATCGTAGCCCACATAGCTGTGTAGCCGTGACGACGTACCGCTCATGCCGCCCTGCAGCAGCTGTTGTACGTAGAATGCGCTTTTGTGCGACAGCACCTGGCGCTCGTCCTGCGGGGCCTCATAGATGACGTTACCTTCGCGGTCGACAATCTTGGTCACCAACACGGGGTCGTGAGCCTTGCCCTCGTTGACGGGCGTGCAGTAGGCGTTCACCAGTTCCAGCAGGTTGACATCGCTGGAGCCGAGTGTCAGTGCCGGGGTGGCGTCGAGCTTACTCTTGATGCCCATGTCATGAGCCGTCTTGACGATGCGGTCGATGCCCACCTCCTGTCCCAGTCGCACGGCCACCGAGTTGATGCTCATGGCGAAGGCCTGCTTCAGGGTAATGTTCTGGCCTGAGAAGTGGCCGTCGGCATTCGTCGGTGCCCATGTCACTTCCTTGCCGTGGTCCATCACCTTCATGGAGAAATATTCGTCGCGGCGGGTGTCACACGGTGTGATGCCCTGGTTCATGGCTTCAGCATAGACGAAGAGCTTGAAGGTAGAACCAGGCTGTCGCATGGCACGTACCTTGTCGTACTTCCATGTCTTGAAGTCGATGTCGCCCACCCATGCCTTGACGTGTCCTGTCTGTGGCTCGATGGCAACGAAGCCGCAGTGCATGAAGTGCTCCATGTAGCGGATAGAGTCGAGCGTCGACATCTCCTTCTCGATGAAACCGTTCTCGTAGTCGAAGAGTTTCACGGTGTGCGGCTTGTTGAGATAGTAGTCGATGGAGTCCTGATTGCCGTCGAACTTCTGCGATAGGATTTTATATACAGGCAGTTTCTTGGCCAGATCCTCGATGAAGTGAGGTATCTCGATGTGATGCTCGTCCTGCCAGGGGTTGACGTTGCCCCAGTGCTGGTTGAATGAGCGCTGCACCTGCTTCATCTGCTTGACGGCAGCCTCCTCGGCGTAGCGCTGCATGCGGGTGTCGAGTGTGGTATGAATCTTGAAACCCTCGGTGTACAGCGCGTTGCGGTTATAGCCATTCTCCTCGCACCAGTCCTTCAGATAGTCGGCCACGGCCTCGCGGAAGTAGTTGGCCTCGCCGTCGTAAGCACTCTCTACACTGTAGTCGAGCTTGATTTCAGTCTGTTTCAGTGCTTCACACTCTTCCTGCGACAAGTGGCGGTGGCGCAGCATGTTGTCGAGCACCACGTTGCGGCGTGCCAGCGAGTTCTTGGGATTGATGCGCGGATTATAATAGGTGGTGGCCTTCAGCAGTCCCACCAGCACGGCGGCCTGCTCGGCCTTCAGCTTGGCGGGTGTAGTGCCGAAGTAGGTCTTTGCGGCCGTCTTGATGCCGAAGGCGTTCGAGCCGAAATCGACGGTATTGGCGTACATGGTCAGTATCTCCTCCTTCGAGAAGTTCCACTCCAGTTTGTAGGCCGTTATCCACTCCTTGCTCTTCATGATGAGAATCTTCAGTCCGGGAATGTTGCCTAACAGTCCTGTAGAATACTGCGTACGAACGCGGAAGAGGTTTTTGGCCAGCTGCTGTGTAATGGTTGATGCGCCACGGGCGTCGCGGTGCATGACATAGTCCTTCAGGGCAGCGCCGAAGGCTTGATAGTCGATGCCGTTATGCTGATAGAAACGCTCGTCCTCGGTGTCGATGAGTGCATTCCAGAACTGCGGGCTCACCTCGTCGTACTTCACTGGCATCCGGTTCTCGCTGAAGAACTTGCCTATCATCTTGCCGTCGGCCGAGTATATCTCTGATGCCTCGGCAGGGTGGGTGTTCTTGACGTCGCTCATGCTTGGCGACTTGCCAAAGAGCCACAGGAAGTTGACATCGACCATGCCGAGATAGAGTACGAATGCGACAAGGAGGGTGCCTATGACAGCCAGCGTTCTGACGTACCATGCACGTCCCTTATAGAGTCCTTTGTACCACTGCCAGGCCTTGCTAAACCACTGGCCAGTTGTCTTCAAGTAGTTATTCATGTTGTGAATGATAGTTTGTGATTTCTTGTTCTATGTAATTCAAAATATCCTGTTCTTGGTCGGGGTGAAACCATTTCATCTCCGTGTCGCGCTTAAACCACGTCAGCTGTTTGCGTGCATAGCGTCGGGTGTTGCCCTTGATGCGCTCAACGGCCTCGCTCAGTGGCCATCGGCCGTAGATGTAGTCGAACAGTTCCTTGTAGCCTACCGTGTTCAGGGCGTTCACGCTGCGCTTGTCGTAAAGACTCGTCACCTCGTCTAATAATCCGTCGCCCATCATCTGGTCTACGCGCGCGTTAATCCTATTATATATGTCCTCGCGCTGACGGTTTAATCCAATCTTAATAGTTCGGAACGGGCGGGGCTTGCGTTGTTGGGTGCGAAACGATGTGTAGGTATGCCCCGTCTGGTAGCATATCTCAAGGGCATGGATGACGCGGCGTTGGTTCTGGCGGTCGACAATGGCATAGTGTTCCGGGTCTAATCTGCGCAGCTCTTCGCAAAGCGCCTCCAGCCCTTCTTGCTGGTAACGGCGCTTCACCTCTTCACGTATATCGTCACGTATGGTTGGTATGTCGTCAATACCGTTGCATACGGCATCAATGTACATCATCGAGCCACCTGAAAGAATAGCGATCGGGGCGTGTCGGCTTGTCAGCGAATCGCCATCAGGCATTCCCCAATCCCTATGCTCCAGTAAGCCGAGCACCTCCTGCTCGTACATGGAGGCATTGTAGTAGTCGTCAATGCTTTTCGTTCCTACGAAGTAGTGAGTGGCTTGTTGCAGCTGCTCGTCGGTAGGTGGTGCTGTGCCAATCTTCAGCTCACGATAAATCTGACGCGAGTCAGCATTGATGACTGGTATACCGTAGTGCCGGGCCAGCTTGATGGTGAGCACCGTCTTGCCTACGGCTGTGGGACCCGTGATGACGATCAGCGTATCCAAAATGGCAAATCGGTAAATTGGTAAATCTACCTAATGACTCCCCTCTTTGAACTTTCGATAAAGGAACAGATATACTCCACTTCCTTTGATTCGGGATATTTGGCGCGAGCCTCGACGATGCCGTCCTTGAGTACCCCCTGCGCATAAATGATGCGATAGGCGTCATGGATAGCCTCTATGGTCTCGTTAGAAAATCCTCGGCGGCGCAGTCCAATGAGGTTGACACCGGCATACCGTACAGGTTCCTTGCCGGCGATGACGTAGGGTGGGATGTCTTGTGAGGTGCGTGACCCGCCTTGGAACATGATAAAGCTTCCCACGCGGCAGAACTGGTGGAACAGGCATGTTGCCGATATGATGGCATAGTCCTCCACTTCCACCTCGCCGGCAAACTTGGTAGAGTTTCCGATGATGCATCCGTTGCCGATGACGCAGTCGTGAGCGACATGCATGTTCTCCATGAGCAGGTTTCCGTTGCCTACGACGGTCTTTCCCTTCGATGCCGTACCGCGGCTGATGGTGACATTCTCGCGGATAGAGTTGTTGTCGCCAATCTCACAGGTGGTGTCCTCGCCTTGGAACTTCAGGTCCTGCGGCTTGGTTGAGATGCTGGCTCCAGGGAAGAACTCATTGTTGTTGCCTATGCGTGCACCGTAGTGGATGGTGACATTGTTTAGAAACTTGTTGTTGTCTCCAATGACTACATTCTTGTCAATTACGCAGAAGGGACCGATGACGTTTCCATCGCCGAGTTTTGCCTCGGGGTCAACCACTGCAAGGGGGTGTATCTGATTCATAACGTATTGTCGTGATGTCGTAATGTCGTGACTATTTGTTCTTTACGATTTGGGCGGTGAAGGAGGCTTCTGCTACGACATGGTCGCCAACGAAGATGTATCCCTTCATCGACGAGATGCCATGGCGTACGGGGGCCAGCAGGTCAACCTTGAATATCAGGGTGTCGCCGGGTACCACCTTCTGTCTGAACTTGACGCTGTCAATCCGCATAAAGTATGTCGACCAGCGCTCAGGCTCCTCCAGCGTGTTCAGCACCAACAGACCACCACACTGGGCCATGGCCTCAATCTGCAGCACGCCGGGCATGACAGGCTCTTCGGGGAAGTGTCCTTGGAAGAACGGCTCGTTGCTGGTAACGTTCTTGATGCCGACGATGGTGTTGGCACCCAGGGCGATGACCTTGTCGACCAGCTGCATGGGATAGCGGTGGGGCAGCAGTTCACGGATGCGGTTGACGTCCATCACCGGCTCCTCGTTGGGGTCGTAGATGGGAGCCTGCACCTCGTGCTTGCGAATCTCGCGGCGCATCTGTCGCGCGAACTTATTATTAATGGTATGTCCGGGGCGTGTGGCAATGATACGTCCCTTGATGGGCTTTCCGATGAGTGCCATGTCGCCAATGATGTCCAACAGCTTGTGGCGGGTACACTCGTTCTCCCACACCAGTGGCTTGTGCTGTATGTAGCCCAGTTCGTTGGCGTCGCGGTGCTCAACGTGCAGCATGTCGGCGAGTTTGTCGAGCTGTTCCTGTGAAATCTGCCTCTCGTAGATGACGATGGCGTTGTCCATGTCGCCGCCCTTGATGAGGTTAGCCTGGAGCAGTGGCTCGATGTCGCGTACGAAGACGAAGGTACGTGCAGCCGCAATATCGGTGACGAAGTCTTCAACCTTGTCGAGTGATGCAAACTGAGAATTGATGAACTTCGACTCAAAGGAGCACATGGCGGTCAGCGAGAACTCGTCGTCGGGCAGTATGGTGATGCACGACCCTGTGTTGTCGTCCTTCACCTCAATCTTCTTGCGTATGACATACCAGTCCTTAGGAGCGTTCTGCTCCTCGAAGCCCACCTCCTTGATTTTCTCGACATACTGGATAGCCGAGCCGTCGAGGATGGGGAACTCCGGGCCATTGACCTGGATGAGACAGTTGTCGATGCCCAGTGCATAGAGTGCTGCCAGTCCGTGCTCCACGGTGCTGACGCGTGCCTCGCCTTTCCCCAGTACCGTTCCCCTCTGTGTGTCGACGACGTTTTCGGCGATACCGTCGATAATAGGTTCTCCCTCGAGGTCGATACGCTGGATTTTATAGCCGGTGTTTTCCGGTGCGGGATTGAACGTTACTGTCAGGTTAAGTCCTGTATGCAGTCCTTTTCCGTATAACGAGAAACTGCCTTTCAGTGTTTTCTGTTTCATCTTTCTATCGATTTACTTGATGTCGTAATAACGTCATATCAAAATATCACGGTCACGCTCAGTTATTTGTTCTTGAGTTCTTCTAATTCCTTGCGCAGTGCTCCCAGTTCGCGGTACATGTCGGGGAGTTTCTTCATGACGGCCTGAGCCTTGAAGAACACCTTCGGGTCGATGGCAGGTGCTCCGATGAGTTGCTCGCCGTTACCCTTGGTGTTGCTGATGACGCCAGCCTGTGCGCCTACGAAGGTACGGTCGGCAATCTTGATGTGCCCTGAGAATCCTGCCTGTCCGCCCACCATGCACCATGCTCCAATCTTTGTCGAGCCAGCCATTCCCACCTGAGCCGACATGACGGTGTTCTCGCCGATCTCGCAGTTGTGGGCCACCTGTATGAGGTTATCGAGTTTTACGCCCTTGTGGATGATGGTCTGTCCCATGGTGGAACGGTCGACACAGGTGTTGGCACCTATCTCCACGTCGTCCTCGATGATGACGATGCCTATCTGAGGTATCTTCTCATAGCCTTCAGTGTTGGGTGCAAATCCGAAGCCGTCGGCACCTATCACGCTGCCGGCATGGATGGTGACGTTCTTGCCTATCTGGCAGCCGTCGTAAATGGTGACGTGGGGGTAGATCATGGATCCGTCGCCAATGGTGACGCCGTCGCCGATACAGGCAAAGGGACCGATATATACGTCCTTGCCGATCTGTGCTGACTCTGCCACGAAGGCCAGCGGGTGTATGCCCGTCTTCTTGGGCAGTGCCTGTGCGTACATCTGCAGCAGCTTTGCCACACACTCGTAGGCATTCTTCACACGGATGAGTGTGGCGCTGACGGGGTGCTCCAATGTCACGTCGTCGTTGATGAGCACTACGCTGGCCTTGGTGTCGTAGACGTACTGCGTATATTTCGGGTTTGAGAGGAATGTGATGGCACCCTCCTTTCCTTCTTCTATTTTTGCAAAAGTGTTGACAATGGCTTGCTCGTTGCCTTCAACACGACCGCCAACAAAGTCGGCAATTTGCTTGGCTGTAAACTCCATTTCCTGTAAAAAGTTTTAATAAACGCTGCAAAGTTACAAAAAAAAACTCAAATACGTTGATAACAGAGGTAATATTTACGTATTTTTTTAGAAAGTAGTTGTACGTTGAGTATTTCCGAGGCTTCCGCGATGTCTCTCACGGTGCCGTCTTTGTATAGAATGCCTATGCTGTCGTCGTCAGGATTGTACATGTCCTTGCCTATCTCCGTCAGCGTCATCATGTAGTGCGTGTCGAACAGTGGTATGCCCATGGCGTCGGATATTCTGTGTGCTATGTCGTCCATGTATTCGTCGGTGGGGCGCTCTTCGGTCACCTCAACCTTGAACAGGTGGCGGTCCAGCATGTCGGTGGCCAGTGTGGCGAGGATGCTGTCGTCGTGGTGCTTCCATACCTTCAGCGCACTCCAGATGTCCGAGTCGTCCAGCTCGGCATACATCTGCAGGGCTTCGTCGTGGCAGTCAAACCAGTGGGCGTCGATGTCGTTTTTCAGGAAGTAGGCGAGGGCAGGTGATGCGAACACCTCTTGTCCGTCGCGTACCAGGTCCTTGGCACGGTTGAGTGCGTTGACGAGTATCTTCTCGTAGCCCACTGCCGTCTTGTGCAGGTACACCTGCCAGTACATCAGTCGTCGTGTGGTGAGGTAGTTCTCGATGCTGTAGATGCCCTTCGAGTCGACCACCAGTCTGTCGTTGGCCACGTTGAGCATCTTGATGATACGTGCCGACCCGATGTTGCCTTCCGTGACGCCCGTAAAGAATGAGTCGCGCCGCAGGTAGTCCAGTCGGTCCATGTCGAGCTGGCTGGAGATGAGCTGGTGGAAGATCTTGTTGGGGTACTGGTCGCGGAAGATGCTGATGGCCAGTGCCAGCTGGTCTTTCAGCTCGTGGCTGATGTGCTCCATCATCATCAGCGAGATGTCCTCGTGTGATATCTGGTGTATCAGCGTGTTTTCCAGCACGTGTGAGAACGGTCCGTGGCCGATGTCGTGCATGAGGATGGCAGCCTGTACGGCCTCTGCTTCCGAGTCGAAGATGTAGACCCCCTTTTCCTGTAGCGCCCGCAGTGCTTCCGTCATGAGGTGGAAGGCACCCAGTGAGTGTTGGAACCGTGTGTGGCGTGCTCCGGGGTAGACCACGGAGGCCAGTCCTAACTGGTTGATGCGGTTCAGACGCTGAAAGAAGGGGTGCTGCACGATGTCGTACAGCAGTCCCCTTCTAATTTTGATAAACCCGAAAACGGGGTCGTTGATGATCTTGTGTTCGTTCACTTCCGTTTAGTATGTCGGACTATTTTAGTAGATAATCAGAGACAGGAGGTAGGCCACGATGGTAGACACGGATACGCAGATGAGGCCAGGCATCATGAACGAGTGGTTCAGCAGGTACTTGCCGATAACCGTAGTGCCCGAGCGGTCGAAGTTCACCGTGGCAATGTCCGAGGGATAGTTGGGAATGAAGAAGTAGCCGTAGACCGAAGGCAGCACGCCGAGCAGCACCGGTCCTGAAATGCCCAGCGAGTAGGCCAGCGGCAGCATGGCCACGACGACGGCTCCCTGTGAGTTGATGAGCACGGAAACGAGGAAAAACACGAAGGCGATGCTCCATGGGTATTTGGCCACCACGCCAGCCAGCATGAACTTCATCTCGTTCAGGTAGTTGGCGAAATAGGTGTCAGCCAGCCATGCGATGCCGTAGATAGCTACCACTGCCACCATGCCGCTCTGCCACACAGGGCCGGAGACGGCCTTCTTCGGTGCGGCCTTGCAGAAGATAATCATCAGGGCAGCAGCGGAGATCATGACAATCTGGATGACCACGTTCATGGGCAGCTTTTTCTGAAACCATTCGGTGGTGCCTTCAAGATAGACGTTGGCCTTCACCAGCTGGTCGCCCGTCACGGCCAAGTCTTGGTTGATATACAGCGCGTTGGCATCCTGAACGGCACGCAGTGTCTTGTAGGAAGGCAGTGCTTCCTGGAAGATGGCGAAGAAGACGATGACGGCCAGTGCTCCGAGGAAGATGAACACGGCGTTCTTGGCCGACTGCGGTATCACCTTGTCGAGTGTGGTGGCGCTGGAGCCATAGATATACTGATACTGTTCGGGGTCTTGCAGCTTCTTCTGGAACACGGGGTCTTTATCCAAGTCCAGCCCTCGCTTGTAGGATGCTCCGGCAGCGGCCATCAGTCCGCAGAGGCAGGCGGGGATGCTGATCATCAGCACCTGCGGAATGGTGATGTCGAAACCGTTGGTGTTGCTGATGCTCACGAAGGCTACCACGGCAGCCGCGATGGGCGAACAGGTGATACCCACCTGCGAGGCAATGGAAGCCACGCCGCAGGGGCGCTCGGGGCGTATGCCTTTCTTCAGCGCGATGTCGCAGATGATGGGCATCAGCGTGTAGACTACGTGTCCCGTACCGACGAGCACGGTGAGGAAGAACGTCGTCAGCGGAGCGAGGAACGTGATGCGGTCGGGATGCTTGCGCAGCAGTTTCTCGGCTATCTGTATCAGCCAGTCCATGCCTCCCGATGCCTGCATGATGCCAGCGCAGGTGACTGCAGCGATGATGATGTATATAACGTCGGTAGGCGGTGTACCTGGCTTTAGTCCGAATCCGAAGACAAGCAGTGCCAGTCCGATGCCCGAGATGGCACCGAGTGCAAGACTACCGTAACGAGAACCTACCCATAGTGCACCGAGCACTATCAGCAGTTGTAGAATCATTAGAAGCGACATAGTTTTTAGTTTGGGTTAGACATGTATTATCGAAATTGACGGCAAAGTTACGAAAAGTTGTGTGAAATTCAAAGGAAAAACGAGTTTTTCTTTTGAATTTCCGAGATATATCATCTTCTCAGAAGGAAAATCAGATTCTGCTCACCTGCTTGACGCCCTTCACCGTGCGCAGTTTCTTGATGAGCTGCTCCAGCCGGGTGTTGTCGTCGATCATGATGACGAGGTTGCCGCTGAACAGTCCGTCGTGCGAATCGATGTTGATGGAGCGCAGCACGAGTTTCTCGTCGCGTGAGATGATGTTCGTCAGGTTGTTGACGATGCCGATATCGTCGTTGCCGATAACGCGCAGGGTGATGGCATACTGCGAGGCTCCCTTGCCGCTCCACTTGGCACGTACCACGCGGTAGCCGAAGCGCTTTTTCAGCTCTGGGGCGTTGGGGCAGTCCTCACGGTGGATCTTGATGCCGCCGCTGACGGTGACAAATCCAAACACCTTGTCGCCGTAGATGGGTTGGCAGCAGCGTGCCAGCTGGTAGTCCACACCCTTCAGATTGCGGTCTATCACGAGCACGTCGTCATTCATGTGTCCACCGTTCGGCGTGTTCTGCGACTCGTCGAGCACGAAGTCGGCAGCCGTCTGGGCCACGTTGTTGCCGGTGACGGGCTGCTCGCCCTGCTGAATCTCCATGTAGCGCTCGATGACGATGCCTGGGTCCAGTTCGCCGGAGGCTATCTGGTGGTAGAACAGGCTGACCTCCTTGAATCCCAGCTTCTTGATGAGCTGCTGCATCACCGAGTCCTCCATCTCGATCTTGCGGTTCTTGAACTTCCGCTCCAGCATCTCCTTGGCAAAGAGGGCATCCTTCACCTGCGTCTCCTTCAGCGCCAGCCGTATCTTTGACTTTGCCCTCGACGTCTTGGCTATCTGCAGCCAGTCCTGCTTGGGCTTCTGGTTGCTGGATGTCATGATTTCCACCTGGTCGCCGCTCTGCAGCTCCTGACGGATCGTCACCACCTTATTATTGATGCGGGCACCCACGCAGCTGTTGCCCACGCCTGAGTGTACGTGGTAGGCAAAGTCGAGCACCGTGGCACCCTTGGGAAACTTCAGCAGGTCGCCCTTGGGCGTGAACACGAACACCTCGTCTTCGTAGAGGTCCATCTTGAACTGGTCCATGGCCTCCATGCCGTCGCTGGTCTCAAGCATCTGGCGGATGTTGTTCAGCCAGTCGTCCAGCCCCGACTCGCTCTTCACACCCTTGTATCGCCAGTGTGCAGCCACGCCTCGCTCTGCCACGAGGTCCATGCGCTCGGTGCGTATCTGCACCTCCACCCACTTGTTGGCAGGTCCGAGCACGGTGATGTGCAGGCTCTCGTAGCCGTTCGACTTCGGGATGCTCAGCCAGTCGCGCAGGCGTTTTGGGTTAGGCTGATACATCGACGTGACGATGGCGAACGTCTGCCAGCACTGCATCACCTCGCGGCGGTGCGACTCCTTGGCATCCGTGTCCTCGTAGCCGTCCTCTAATATAATGCGGATGGCGAAAAGGTCGTAGACACCCTCGAAGGGGCACTTCTGCTTCTTCATCTTCTGCCAGATGCTGTGTATCGACTTCGTGCGGCCCTTGATGTGGAACTTCAGCCCAGCCTCCGCCAGCCGTTCGCTGATGGGCTGGATGAACTGCTCGATATAGGCGTCGCGGTTCTTTTTCGTCTCGCTCAGTTTGTCCTTGATGTGGTAGTAGGCGTCGTGCTCCAGATATTTCAGCGACAGGTCCTCCAGCTCCGACTTCAGCTTGTAGAGTCCCAACTTGTGGGCCAGCGGGGCATAGAGGTATGCCGCCTCCTCAGACACCTCGTGCTGCTCGTCCTTGTGCGGGGTGTCCTTGATCTGCCTCATCAGGTTCACTCTGTCGGCTATCATGATGAGGATAACCCTCATGTCCTCGGCAAACGACAGCAGCAGGTTGCGGAAGTTCTCCGACTCCACGACGGGGTTCTTCTGGTACAGCTCCTGTATGCGCTGCAGACCGTGCAGGATGCGTGCCACCGACTCGCCGAAGCGCTGCTTCACCTCACCGATGTCCAGCAGTCCCTGCTCCACGCCAGGGCGTAGCAGCACGGCCAGCACGCCGTCGCGCCGCAGCCCTATCTCCTCGACCATCAGCTGTGCTGTCTGGAAGGCGAGCAGTATGGGATTCAGGCCGAACACGTTGCGGTGGACCTTGTCGCTGTCAACGATGTCCAGCAGGTGTTGGCGCATGCGCTCCTCGTCGCCGTCCTGCAGCGAGTTGGCTATCTCTTCGCGTATCCGCTGGTAGAGGGCCAGCGTTTTCTCTTTCTCTTCTGTCGTGAAATCCAGTCGTTCTGTCATCTTTCGTCGCTGTTACATGGTGCAAAGATACGAATTAGCGGGCAAAGATGCAAATTTTGGAGCGACGAATACGGAAAAAGTTTACTTTTAATGCCTCTGAGTGACAAGATTTTTGTCTTATTCAACTGATAGATTTATACTCGCCGGGAGTCATGCCGGTGAGGCGACGGAAGTATTTTGAGAAGAATGAGGGATTGGCAAAATGCATCTCATCGGCAATCTGTGCTGCAGGTTTATCCGTGTGGCGCAGTTCTATTTTTATACGCGTGATGAGGGCACGGTCAATCCAGTCTTTGGCTGTGACGCTGCTTGTTTGGCGGATAATGGTGCTCAGGTAGCGCTCAGTTAGGCACATGCGGTCGGCATAGTATCCTATCTGATGATGTTCGGCACAGTGTTGGGTAACCAGTTGGAGGAAGCGATCGAAAATGGTCTGTTCGCGTGAACGACTGCTGGCCAGCTGGTCAGTCTGCCGATGGAACAGCTGGTCGTAGTGGTGCATCTGGGCTGCTACGAGTGCTGTGACGGTGGGACGATGATAGTCGTCCGTGGCATGAACCGTTTGCCAGATGGCGTCCATAATATGTGTGGCGGTAGCGATATCCTCTTCGTTGGCGGACAACTGGAAGTCGCGCACCTGACCGTTGAAGACCGACGGCATCTGTCCCTGTGCAAAGGGCATGGGGAAGTTAGAGAAGAGTCCCATTCCGAAGATGCGGAGGTCAGGCGACAGACGCTTGGGATGGATGATGGTGCCAGGACCGATATAGACGAGTGTGCCGCTCGTAAGGTGGCGGTCTTGCAGGTTGATGGTAATTTCAGCCTCGCCGTTCATGACGATGCCAAAGCGGTGGTCATTGATAGTGAAAGGTGGCTTTTGACGCATCAGCAGACTGAACACCGTGCGGTCGCCATGAACCATTGCCAGTTCGCTATTCATGAATATATGCTCGCGAATTTGCGAGAGGTG
>CAMJWJ010000061.1 GCA_946409435.1 uncultured Prevotella sp.
CCACACTTTATTCTTGATTAGCCTACACCTGCCAACCGGGAAAATCCGCTGAGCCCTTTTTCTTATCATGATTCATCAATCGGAAAACCCTTCACCTGCGCTGTAATCTATTGAACGACAATAGTTTGCGGTGAAGGGTCTCGGTGGTGCAATGTGATGGGTTTCGGTGATGCAATGTGAAGAGTTGACGGGATAGCGCCCTTCACGAATTCTTCCAAGCATTTTCGACGCAGTGAGTGGCCTTCTCAGTTCCGTGAGTGGCCTTCTCAGCTCAGCGAGTGGCCTAGTTACGACCGTGGGTGGCCTACTAATTGAAATTACTCATCGAGTAAATGCAAAGACCTGCGATGTTACACTCACCTCTTCCATCTTCCATCATCCATCATCCATCATCCATCACACATCTTCCATCACACATCATCCATCTCATATCTAACCCTTCACCGTATCTTATTGTGTCATTGCGTGTTAGCTATCTGGTGAAGGGTTTTGCTGCACATCGATTTCTCCTTTATTATTATAAGAAAGAGACAATATAGATACTTCCTTTTAATAATAGTTGTGGGGCAACTTCAATGTCATTGCTTTATTATTCTCTTGCATTTCTTGTTGAGAATGCAAAGAAACCACGGAGGCAACAATATCCGACGGACCAGTAGCCACAGGAATCAGCGAAAAGGTGGTAGTGAATAGTGGAAAATTTACAGCCACCCCCATATATAACCTCTCTGGTCAGCAGGTTTCTGACAACTATAAGGGTGTTGTAGTCAAGAATGGCAGGATAACAGTAAAGAAGTAATAGTTGTTAGTTTTAGTTAGTTTTGACGAGGAGGATGCACATTGCGTTGGAGCATCCTCCTTTTTTGACTATATGGGGTCAGTAGGATGCTATTTTCTGAATGTCTTCCTCGAAGGTGTCTTTCGAAATGGAGCGGGCCTTTAGTTTCGAGCGGTAGGTATAGATGGTGGTGATGCTGGAGCGTAGGATGTCGGCTATTTTCTGGTTGTCGGTGATGCCCAGTCGGATCAGTGCCAGCACACGCAGTTCAGTGGTCAGTCTGGTGGAGTCAGGCATCACCTCGAACTGGTTGTCGGGAGTCATCAGACGGTTCACTTCGCTGATAAAGTCGGGATAGATGTTGAGGAAAGCAGTATCGAAGTTGGTGTGGAACAGCTTGATGCCCTCGTTGATGGCCGTGCCGCTTTTCAGCTCGGCATAGAGGTCCTCCAGCTTGCGGTCGCGTGCCAACCGGTTAAAGAACTTGTGGCGCTCTTCGCCACGGTGGATGAGTGCGCTGCACAACTCCAGAAAGCGACCGATGTATTCATCCTTGATGCGGTTAGCCTCTTTCATCTGAGAGTTGAGCGTCGACAGCTGGGCATTGACGATTTGCATCTCTTCGTTGTGGCGTGACAGTTCTCCATTCATCATGTTGATTTTCCTGTTGGTAATATGGCGCTTGTATAAGAGGTAGAAGTTAAACAGAATGAGGCAAAACAGCAAAAGGGCTATGACGGAGATGGCCGTGAGCAGTCGGCTGGTGTGAAGCTGAGCCCGTTCGCGCCCTGCATCGTATGCTTTGGTGATGAGCGGTGTCAGACGGGCTACCTGCATGCTGCGCAGACGGCTGCCGTATTGCTGGGCATCGTTGCTGGCTCGTGACAGATAGCGGTAAGCACGCTCATATTCGCCTCGTTCCATCAGTATGGCTGCCAGTTCACGCAGTGCATTATTCTCTAAGATGGCGCCGCGTAGGTCGCTGACTGCCGAGAGCAGCAGGTAGTGCTCCTGCTGCTTGGGGTTTTCGTCTTTCCAGTAGAAGTAGGCCAGTGTGCTGGCCACAATGCTGTAACGGCGGTCGCCGGGGCGTAAGGTAGGCAGATATTCTTCAAACTGTCGGATGGACCCTTTCACGTCACCCTGCTCGCAGCTGTAGCTGGCCCGGTTGGTGATATACTCAAAGGATTCCTTGGGTGCTATCTGCAGTAGCAGCTGGCGATAATATTGTGTGCTGTCGATATAGTCCATGAAATAAGGTGTGTACTGAGCCATCTCCGAGCGATAGAGGTTCAGTTCGGCCTGTTGGTTGTAGTAGGCTATACGGGTTTCGACGGACACTTGTGCAGGACTGATACTTCCGAGCAGCAGGCGGGCATTGTTGAAGATGCCTGAGACGCTAAGGATATGAGCCATACGTATAGCACAGGCGGCACGGCGCTCCGGATCGCTGGCGGTCAGCAGGCTTTGCATGTTACGGTTGATATAGTGGTAGGCAGAGTCGAAACGGAAGGCCAGATACTCTTCGTAGAGCCGCAGGTTGCGGTCGTACTCCTGTTCTGGAGTTAGTGTTATGCCTTGCAGGGTATTGCTGAGTGAACTGATCTGGGCTATCTTGGCGGCCACAATGTCGTCATGCTTGTCTATCAGGCTGTCGAGCACGTGATAGAGTGGGTCGCGAGAGGTGCTGGCAATGGGGTTGCCACATGCTGACATCATCAGGGTGGCATACAGCGCGGCAAATACTTTCTTCATAGTTTCCTGCTTCTAATTATTTATTCTGGACGCAAAGGTAAACATTTTATATGATACTTCCAAACCAAGGAGAGCGATAAAGTACTAAATCAAGGCCATATTGGCTTGCAAAAGTTTTGATTTTTATTTGGTCGTAAAATAGTATAATATTAAAAATCAATAAGTTGTGTTTTTTGACAATCTTGATTTTTGCTTGAGCCATTTGCTTCTTCTCATTTTATCTTCTACTTTTGCAATCGGAATCTGATACGATAAATAAATATTATTATTGTCAAGCAAACAATTCTATTACAATATTATATTATAACTCTAATTAATAATTAAAACCTGAATGCAATGGAAAAAACAAAGCATCTATTTTGCCGCTTAGTCATGCTCTTGGCGGTTGTGTTTTTTGCCTTGGATGTTTCAGCACAGGCCACTATCAATGGTCATGTCAAAGACGACACTGGTGAGGGAGTCATCGGAGCCAGTGTCATGGTGAAAGGAACATCTAATGGTACAGTTACTGACTACGACGGTAACTTCAAATTGCAGTGTAAGCCTGGTGCAACACTGGTCATTACCTACATTGGCTTTACCCCGCAGGAGGTGAAAGCCAACGATGGCATAGAGGTTACCTTACAGGAAGACGTGGCCCAGCTGAACGAAGTGGTGGTCGTGGGTTACGGCTCGTTGGCTAAGAAAGAGATTTCAAGCTCTGTTACCCAGATCAACAAGGACCAGTTTAATCAGGGTGCCGCCAGCGATGCCATGGCACTCGTTACCGGTAAGGTGGCTGGTCTGAACGTGAACGAGACGGCAGGTGCCGATCCAAACACCATGGCCAGTATCCAAGTGCGCGGTGCTGCCAGTATCACGGCCTCCAACGGTCCCCTCGTGGTAATCGACGGTATTCCCGGAGGTGACCTTCGTAACCTGTCGACACAGGACATTGAGAGCATCACCGTGCTGAAGGATGCCGGTTCGGCAGCCATCTATGGTACGCGTGGTGCCAACGGCGTCATCCTGGTCACTACGAAGAAAGGCTCGGGAGCCGAGGGCGTAACCACCGTGACCTACGATAGCTATGTGGCACTGAACATTGCCAAGCCACATGCCGACATCCTGTCGTCAGACGAGTTCCGCCGTTCGCGTCGTGGCACCGACTTCGGTTACGACACCGACTGGTACGACGAGATTACTCGCAACGTCAGCTACAGCACCAACCAATATCTGTCACTCGACGGTACTACCAAAAACGGTTACTACACTGTTTCGCTGAACTACAAGAAAGGTAATGGCCTTGACATTGCCAGCGGACGTGAGGAGTACGGCGGTCGTGCTGTTCTGGAGCAGCGCATGCTGAACCGCCGTCTGCAGATCAATACATCTATCTCGGGACGTAAGGTCCATGAGGATTGGGGAAACAACGGTATGTTCGACACAGCCTTGACCATGAATCCCACACTGCCTATCTACAATGCTGACGGAAGCTACTACCAGCCGTCGTCACCCACGGGCATCCATAATCCCGTGCAGGAACTCAAGGAGATAGACAATTTTGGTGACCGTGTCTATGTGTTGGGTGATGCTACAGCCAAACTGAATATTCTGACTACAGAGCAGCACAACCTGTCGACCAGCGTGACCTATTCTCTACAGTACAATGACCTGAAGAGTCACTACTATGCACCCAACGGCTCGGGCGACGACTATTGGACTGGTAACCATGGCTATGCCAGCATCAATTATCAAAAGTGGTGGACAAACCATGCTGAGTGGCTGGGCAACTACACGTTGACGTTGAAAGACCATCAGCTGAAGGCCGTCGTGGGCTATTCCTGGGAGCGTACCAACTACGAGTCGGCAAATGAGAGCAACAGCAACTTCCAGTACGACACCACCGCTTTGTGGGACATCGGTTCGGGTCTCGCCAGAGCTGAAGGTAAGGCTGGGCTTGGCAGCTACAAGGAAGAGTCGACCCTCATTGGTTTCTTCGGACGAATCAACTATAATTTCAAGGATATGGTCTATGTGGCTGCTTCATTACGCCACGAAGGTAGCTCGAAGTTTGGTGCCGACAAGAAGTGGGGTAACTTCCCCTCTATCTCTGTGGCATGGGAAGCCACTAAGACCTTCGATGCGCTCAACATGTTCCAGAGCCTGAAGCCCCGCATTTCTTATGGTGAGACGGGTCGCTCAGACTTCGGTGCCTACCAGAGCCTTGCCACCTATTCGGCCCACGGCTATGCGGTGCTCAACGGCCAGTTGGTGCCCGGCTATGCGCCTTCACGCAATGCTAACCCCGACCTGGCTTGGGAGAAAGCCACAGCTTTCAACGCAGGTATCGACTTCGTGACGCTGAACAGCCGTCTGCGTGGTAGCATAGAGTACTTCGACCGTCGCTCCAAAGACCTGCTCTACACCTACACAGCTCCGCAGCCTCCCTATACCTATGACCAGATTTTGGTGAATGTGGGTACTATTAAGAATACGGGTATTGAGGTCTCTCTGGATTTTGATGCCATCGCCAAGAAGGACTTTACCTGGACAACGGGTATCAACTACTCCTACGGCACGTCGAAGCTCACCAAACTGTCGAACGACACTTTCTCTGCCTCTTCACTCTATCTTGGCAGCAAAGGAGACATCGGTTCCAACGAGTATTTCTTCAAGACTCTGGAGGGTGGTAAGATTAACGAGTTCTTCGGCTATCGCTATGCAGGGTTCGAGAACGGCGTAATGTTGGTTTACAACAAGGACGGCGAGGCTATTCCTACCACACAGGCAAAGGAAGATGACAAGGATTACATTGGCAATGCCACTCCTGAACATTTCCTCTCTTGGAACAATACCCTGCGCTATAAGCAGTGGGATCTGAGTTTCATGTTCCGTGGTGCATTCGGTTTCGATATCTTTAACAAGAGAAAGTACGGTATGGGTCTTCAAGGTTGCGGTACCGACAATGTGCTGCGCACAGCCTACACCGACGACAAGAACGTTCGAACAGGTGGTGGTGTCATCAGCAGCTACTTCTTGGAGAAAGGCGACTACATGAAACTGGAGAACGTTACATTGGGCTACACGCTGCCTCTGAAGAACAAGAAACTGGTTGAGAGCCTGCGTGTCTATCTGAATGCCAAGAACCTCTTCACCATTACTGGTTACAGCGGCACGGATCCCTCGATTATTCCCGTTACGGGCATAGCCTCTAAGGGAGCCAATTACCTGCCTGGTGTTGATCAGACCAGTGCTTATCCTACAGCAACACAAATCAGCTTAGGTGTAACGCTGAAACTTCATTAATTAGAAATTAGTAAATTATAAATTATGATTACTCTTAAACATAAGATATTTGGTGCAGTCTGCCTCGTAGCAGGACTCACTGCCTGCACCGACCTTGACGAGAAGGTGTACAGCCAGATAGGACCTGAACAGTTCTATCAGAATGAGAGCAGTGTAAAGGGCGCCGTGGCATCCATCTACAACGATGCAGCACAGAGCTACTCAGAAAAGTTCTACTTCCTGCAAGAGCTGTCGGCAGACCAGTTGGTATGGCGATGCTGGAATGGTGGACTCTGGGGCTATGACGATGGCGAAAAGTATGTGCTGAGCACCCATTCGTGGAGTGCTACCTCAGTAATCATCAAGCAAGCTTGGAGCGAAGCATGGACCACCATCGGACTGTGCAACGACCTGTTGCGTGATATGGGAACGGTAGGCGACGTGGCCGGCGACAAGACAGATGCTTATATTTCTGAAATTCGCACATTGCGTGCCTGGGCCTACTATAATGTCTATGAGATATGGGGACCAGCCATTCCTCTCTACACGGAGTCAGACATGAATACGGCATCCGCTGACTATGAGACCAGTTTTGAGGAGGGACAGAAGAAAGTCTTTGACTTCCTGGTGAAGGAACTCAACGAGAGCCTGGCAGCACTGCCTGTAGAGAGTGGCAAGGGCGAGACCCATACCGTGATGAACCAGGCCCTGAACCGCCTGCTGATGGCTCGTGTCTATCTGAATGCCAACGTGCTCTTCGGAGTTGGTGACCACTTTACGGATTGCGAGAAGATATGTGACGAGATCCTGGCTGGTAGCTATGGCAAGTATAGCTTGGAAAGTGACTGGCGCAAGCTCTATGACCTGGGCAACGAGATGAGTCCTGAGATTATTTTCGCCTTCGGAACCCAGGATGGTCAGGGTGCCAACCAGCGCATGACCAACACCCGCATGGTGGGCTATGCTTACAACATCTGGGACTACTGCAATACGGATGCTTACGACGGAATAGGTGCCTGGAACTGTGTATGCCTCGCTCCTTCTTATGACAACAGCGGTACTGTGCAGCCTCTTGGTGGTACTGATAGCCCGAAGTGCTTTCTGGAAGCTCCTTACAACGACAAACTGGGTGCTGTCTACGAACGCTTCCAGGATGGTGACAGTCGCAAACAGCCCTATACCTACCTGAACAACAACCGTCAGGGTATGTTCCTCATGGGTTTGCAGCGTGCTAACTTCGGTACGGGCGATGCATTGAAGGCCGATGCCGACCGTGATGGTCAGGACTTGGTATATGTTGACCAGGTGGGAACATTCCTTGAGAAGGAAGGTCACGCCCTGGAAGATGTACAGTCTTCACGCTGGGGTGAGACAAATTCAGGCTATCGCCTCATGAAGTACCCGCTCTACGCTAAGACAGGCAATGGCGGTTATAAGGATATCAGCGAGGTGGAGTTCCGTTTGGCTGAAGTATACTACATGAAGGCTGAGTGCCGTCTGCGTGCTGGTGATGCCAATGGCATGAAGAATCAGGTGAACCAGGTGTTGGGCCGCTACTTCACCGACAAGAGCAAGCTGGACAATCCCGGCCGTGGCTTCGCAGACTTCGATGCTGATTGGATGTTGTCGCAGTGGGGTATTGAGTTCCTTAGTGAAGGTCGTCGTCGCCGTACTGACTTGCGTCGCTTCGACAAGTTCACGCAGGGTCAGTGGTGGTTCTTTGGCCGTACCAACGACCCTGGTGTAGAATTGCCTGCCAAGCGCGACCGCCACTACGAGTGGTTCCCGTTGCCTGCCGATGTGCTGGCTGTCAGTCCCCAACTTGTACAGAATCCGGGTTATTAATAATGCATAATTTATAAAGACAACGACAATGAAAAAGAATATATTATGGCTTTTGGCACTGCTCTTCCCGTTCATGGGACTGGTAAGCTGTAGCAGTGACGACGACATCGTGTTCGACCACGAGCAGCCGATGTTCGACATCCAGGCAGACAAGATTCTGCTGGAGGTCATCCTGCCGACTGGTACGTCGGTCGATGACGAAGTGTATATCTCTGGTGCCTTCAACGGTGGAGACGAGGTTGCTGTAGGCGATCCATCCTGGGCATTGCTGCGCACTGAGAAGTCGAATATTAAGCGTGGTATCTATCTTGATCCTACTACATTTGTCAATGGCACGTCACTTGCCGATGGCTTTCATTTCGTATCGGCATCACAGCGTAACGAAGTATCGGTAAAGAACGATTCTATCGTACGCCATGAGACATACAATGTAGGCACTCGCACAAACATCTTTGTCGATCAGTGGGCAGCTTTCTTCGATTCGGGCGAAGAGCCAACTATTGAACACGACGGTTTTGTGCTCTATGTCGACGACCAAAGCGGCTGGCCTGCACTGGGTCTCTATGCCTGGGGCGATGTTGAGGCCTTCGGCGGATGGCCTGGTAAGACTCCTACCGGTACGCAACTCATCAACGGTGTGCGCTTTAAGTACTTCGACCTGGGCGAGGAGAATACTGGCTTAACGCTACATCTCATTTTGAACGACGTTCAGACCAACAACAAACAGGTAGATGACGTAGGTGGAGCTGGCGTGATTATTGACCATGACATCTATGTTCGTCTGACTGAGAGTGGTTGGGAGTTGCTGGAGTTAGAACCCACCGTGAAGCACGACGGCTACGCTTTGTTCGTCCTGAACGAGTCGAGTCAGACTGATTTGGCGCTCTATGCCTGGGGCGACGCTGAAGCCTTCGGTGGCTGGCCCGGCATGGCTCCTACTGGCACACAGACCATCAACGGACTGGAGTACACCTACTTCGATTTGGGCGAGGCCAACACAGGCTTGAACCTGAACCTCATCCCCAATAACAACAATGGCGGGGTACAGTGGGAAGGTGGCGACCTGAACTTCACCATCGACCATGACATCTATCTGCGCATCTTCGACGGTGGCTACGAGGTCATCAGCAAGGACTACCAGGGTGGCGGCGATACGCCGATACCCGACCCAGGACCAGCTGTCGAGAAAGTCTTTATCGCTGTAAAGAACAGCATCGGTTATGAAGATCCCCACCTCTATGTATGGGGCGATAGTGAGGCTTGTGGTGGCTGGCCCGGTGCCGCACCCGTGAAGACTACCGACAACGGCTGGCTGCTCTTCGAACTGCCTTCTCAGGGTACTTTCAACCTCATTCTTAACAACAATGGAAACGGCCTGCAGACGGATGGTCCGTCAGTGACTGACACAGGTTCCCGCTTCTTCGACGTCAACACGAGTTGGGAAGAGTCACCTAACACAGTGACCATCCAGAACAATGCCGGCTATACCGACCCACGGCTCTATGCTTGGGGAGATGGCGAGATCTTCGGTGGCTGGCGTGGCATCAAGCCGACCAGTAATGAGAACGGCACGCTGGTGTTCCCGCTGCCAAATGATGGCGGTGAGTACAACCTCATCCTCAATGGCGAGGGCGACGGTGTGCAGCAGGATATCGCCACTGTTGTTGCCAACCAGAGTTATTCGTTTACTGCAGAGTAAAGGTAAGAAGGTAAAAAAGTAAATAAGAACAATAATGAGAAAGAACATGTTTCCTCTCCTATCCCTCATTGCAGTGCTGCTCCTGGCAGCCTGCAATCCGGGTAAGGAAAAATGGTCGGTTGATAATACCAGCCCTGTCTCGCTGGAGAATCGCATCATCTATCAGCTGAACGTTGGTGCCTTCACCGAGGAGGGAACCTTCAAGGCTGCTGAAGGACAGCTGGCACGCCTCGACACCCTCGGTGTGGACATCCTCTGGCTGATGCCTATCTATCCTCGTGGCGAGACGATGCACAGTCCCTATGCCTCGATGAATTTCTACGACGTGAATCCTGCCTACGGCACGGTCAGCGACCTGAAGGCCTTTGTGGCTGCTGCCCATGAGCGCGGCATGAAGGTATGGCTCGACTGGGTGCCCAACCATGTGGCTGTGGAGAACCCGTGGGTCAAGGAGCATCCCGAGTACTTCACCAAGGATGCCAAGGGTAAGATGATTCATCCCCACGGCTGGGGTGATGTCTACGAACTGAACTATCAGGACGAGGAACTAGTCAGCACAATGAACGGTGCTCTGAAGTTCTGGGCAGACTCCTGTGATGTCGACGGCTTCCGCTGTGACTACGTGTCGAGTCCCACTATTCCTGTCAGCTACTGGCAGGACATCATTGCCGAGCTGAAGAGCAGAAGCAGCAAGACCATCGAGTTTCTCAGCGAGACCGATATCACCAATCCTGAGAACCAGCGCATTGATGCCTGTGGCTTCGACTACGACTATGCATGGGACTTTCAGGGAACCTTGGCTTGGAAATTCAAGGACTCCTCGGACGCTGACTCTCTGAAAACCATCTGTGAGGAGTTCCTCACCGCCTCGAAGCAAGTGAAGAACCGCCGCATGGTCTATCTGACCAATCACGATCAGAACTATAACGATGGCGGCCACACGTTGAAAGACTTCTATGGCGACAACCGCTATGCGCTCACTGTGCTGCAGTTCACATTCTACGGCATGCCGCTCATCTACCAGGGCCAGGAAATCGGCGACCCCGACACGCTGAACTATTTCACCGATGCCAAGGTGAAGTGGCAGCAGGTAGACCGCAGGATGCAGAATACCGTGCGCACCCTCTGTGCCTTTCACCACACCCAGCCCTCGCTGGCTGCCGATGCTCCCATCGAGTTTTTGGAGACCGACAACCCCAGTGTGCTTGCCTACCAGCGTGGCCCCGTTGTGGTGATAATCAATCTCAGCACGGAATCCTGTTCTGTAGATTGCAATATCATTTCAGCCGGTAACTATACGCAGTGGCTCAATAGTAAGACCATCGCTGATGGTCCTTCGGTCACTGACGTCACTCTTGATACGGAAACCTCTATTGAGCTTGATGCAAAAGGCTTCGTAGTTTACGTAAAACAGTAATGACCTGCTTCATCAAACAGAGGTTTACTGTTTAATTAGAGTTAAATTTAACCGTGAGGGCTGTTTGCTCTGTGAAGAATGGACAGCCCTAACTTTTAAAATGAAGAATGAAGAGTGAAGAATATGCTACCGCTCTTCTGACAGAAATAACAATTGAAATTATGAATGAAATGGACTTAAACAATAAGAAGGAAAGAAGCATGACAATGATGATGAAGTGGCTCGGCGCAGCATTCTTCATTCTTCATTCTTCATTCTTCATTTCCCCGGCACTGGCAGCCGACTATGTGGATGACATCAACAACTCCAAAGTGAAGAATGAAGCAGGCCATCGCGTAATATACGAAATGAACGTCGGCATGTTTACTCATGCTGGCACGTTTGCCGCCGCTCAGCAGCAGCTCGGTGAGCTGAAGCAGTTAGGCGTTGATATCGTCTGGCTGATGCCCATCTATGAGCGTGGCAGCAGCAACAGCCCTTATGCTGCCAAGAATTTCAAGAAGGTTAATCCAAATTATGGAACCATCGCCGACCTAAAGGCGTTTGTAGCCGATGCTCACGACCGTGGCATGGAGGTGTGGCTCGACTGGGTCCCCAACCATACGGCGACGAATGCAGACTGGGTGAGTTCTAACCCCGACTACTATGCCAAGGCCGGTGGACAGATGATTCACCCCAACAACTATAACGATGTCTGGCAGCTGAACTATAGCAACAGCGCGCTGGTAGATGCCATGAACGACTGCTTGAAGTTCTGGATTGACGAGGCCGACATTGACGGCTATCGCTGCGACTTTATCAGCAGCTCCTATATACCTGCCAGCTACTGGCAGGCTGCGATTCCTCTGATTAAATCATATAAGCCAGGCAAGACCATAACCTTCATTGGCGAGGCCGACATTATCAAGAGTGCCACCTCACTAATGAATGTAGGCTTCGACTACGACTATGCCTGGAGCTACCAAGGCAGCTTAGCCACCTATGGCGGTAACGGCACCTATTCTTCCACGCTGAGGGTCAATGCCAACAACCTTGTGAATGACTCCAATGGCAAGAGCTTCAACCGCATGCTCTACCTGACCAACCATGACATCAACTTCAACGACGGCGGCAAGACGCTGACCCAGCTCTATGGCAATAACCGTTATCCGCTGGCCGTACTTGTCGGCACGCTCTATGGCATGCCCCTCATCTACAACGGCATGGAGACGGGTGGCAATCAAGTGCTTGACTATTTCAACGATACGAAGATTAATTGGGGAACCAAGGATGCTAAGATGAAGAACACGCTGCGCACGCTCAGTGCGCTGAAGCATGCTGTCCCTGCTCTGGCCGACAGGGCTGAAGCCAACCTCATTTCCATCTCGGGCAACACCAATGTGTTAGCTTTCACCCGCACCAGCGGTGACTCGAAGGTGCTTGTCTTACTCAACATGGCTACAACGAGCAGCTCAGCCAACATTACAGGCCTCGATGCCGGCGAGTGGAGCCAGTGGCTCACCAGCGAGACCATCAGCCAGGGTGTCAGCCGCAAGCAACAGACATTTTATGCTACCCAGCGTTTTACCCTTGAGGCTAAAGGCTACCGTGTCTTCGTCAAGGGCAGCTTCCCAGAGGAGGATGTCCCCGCTCCCGAAGTTAACACGCCTACCCTTGACGACAGTAACGAGATCAGCATTTTCTTTGAGACCTCGCAGACCGCAGATTATGCTGTATGGGCATGGGGCAGTATTGGCGGTGGTGAAGCCTACTGTACCAATACCTCATGGCCCGGCGACGGTATGGTGCTGGCAGGGCAGACGGCAGCTGGTAAAAACGTCTATAAATGTACGCTGGCAAAGGCCACTGATGTCCCGCAGTATCTTATCATCTCGAAGAATGGTGGTAATACAAAAATCTACGATGGTGTAGACTTCGTCAACCACGGCTACTATGTAGAGGGCCAGACCACTCCCATTCAGGTTATCACTGCCACAGCGGGCATCGTAAGCATTGGGCGTTCTGTATCGAGCCATGACCAATCGGTCTACACGCTCAGCGGAAGCAAAGTTGCTAAAGGACAGTTGAGAAAGGGTGTCTACATTCAGGACGGGAAGAAATTCATCGTGAAGTAGCGGGTACGCCTTTCAGCCAACTGCCGTGGAAGAGGCGCGCCAGGAAGATGAGGCCGCGGAAGGTCAGCTCGATGGCCATGGCCGTCCACACGCCAGGCAGTCCATAGCTTCCGGCCAGCAGGGCGGCCAGCGTCAGTCGGACACCCCACATGGATGCCAGGCTCATGATGGCCGGACGTAGCGTGTCGCCGGCACCGACGAAGACACCGTTGCAGACGATGGCTGCCGCAAACATCGGTTCGGCGAATGCTTCAATGCGCAGGCATCGGGTGCCGATCGCTATGATGTCGGCCACGGGTGTCATGATGCCCATCAGTTCGGTGGCCATCACCCACATCAGTACGCCCATCAGTGTCATCACACCGATGCCCAGCGCTACCGACATGCGTGCAAACTGTCGCGTCAGCATGTGCTTGCCGGCGCCGAAACTCTGGCCCACCAGCGTGGTGGCTGCCTCGGCTATGCCGTAGCCGGGCATGTAGCAGAGACTCTCGACGGTGATGGCCAACGAGTGGGCTGCGATGGCTACGGTGCCCAGCGGTGCAACGATGAGTGTGCTGACTATCTGGGCGCTACCCATCAGCAGGTGCTGCAGGCCCATCGGTCCTCCTATGGCGAAGGCCTTCCTCACGATGTCTGCCGTCGGCCGGAATGCCTGCCAGCTGTTGTCGACAGGACTGCTGTCTGCAGGATTGCTGTTGCCGGTGGCTTTCGGCCTACGGAAGATGCCCAGCAGGTCGGAGCGTACCAGCAGGAAGTAGAGCATCAGCCCGGCCGTGACCAGTTCGGCCAGTCCGGTGCCCAGGGCAGCACCCATCACGCCCAGGTTGAGTATATATATAAAGATGTAGTTGAATACGACGTCCATGGCACACATCATGATGTTGAGCACCGAGGGAATCTTCATGTTGCCCGAGCATTTCAGCATCGAGCCTGCCAGTCCCTCCATTTGGAAGAAGATGCCGAACACGCCGATGAGTGCGAAGTATAGCGATGCGTCGTGGGCTATCTCGTCGCTGCCGCCTAACCAGTGGGGTAGGGGGATGCTGATGGAGAGGGCTACGAGCGAGATGGCGATGCTGAACAGCAGGCAGCACACCAGCGACTGGCGTAGTATGCGGCGTGCCCGCTGCATGTCGTTGGCACCTATGGCATGTGCCACCTGTACCGAGAATCCCATGTTGACGGCCATCGACAGCCCGCCGATCAGCCAGCCGGTGGTTTCGACCAATCCGATGGCTGCCGAGGCCCGTGCACCGAGGTGACCCACCATTGAGGCATCGATGAAGAACATGACGGTAGCCGAAATCTGTGCCAGAATGGATGGGATACTCAGGCTGACTATCAGTCTGAGCTTCTCGGCGCGTGTCATCTCGCAGCCTTCGCGGATGCTGGCCAGCAGGTCTTTGCTACTATCCTTGTTTCCAAACATGCCTGCAAAGGTACGAATAAGCGAGAACAATGCAAAACAAAAAGACCTTTTTGTTTTCATTGTCGAGCGAAAGTAACTTCTTGCGACAACAAAAAGGTTGACTTCGTCGAGCTAAACCTTCGAATAAGCGAGAACACTGCAAAACAAAAAGACCTTTTTGTTTTGTTACTTCGTCAGGAAGCGGGCATCAAGGTAGCTTTGGAATGCCTCCTTGTACATGTCGCCGACGGGCAGGTACGTGTCTTTGTCCATGATGACACGATTCTTGTTCACCTCCTGTATCTCGTTCAGGTTGATGATGTACGAGCGGTGAATGCGCATGAAGTAGTCGGGTAGCCGTTCCTCCATCTTCTTCATCGACAGCAGCGTGATGATAGGCTTTGGGTCGCTGCGCAGCCATACTTTCAGGTACTCGCTCATGGCCTCGACGTAGCGGATGTCGCTGATGGTCACCTTGACGATGCGGTAGTCGGTCTTGAGGAAGAAGCTGTCGTCGCCAGCGTCGCCTGCAGGAGAGAGTGTGTCGTTGACAGGCTTTCCTTGCTCACCCTTGTCGTCGCGGGAGTCGTTGCCACCCATCCGTTCCTTCAATCTGTTTGCGGCACGTTGGAACTCCTGCATGCCGAAAGGCTTCAGCAGGTAGTCGACGGCGTTGACGCGGAAGCCCTCGACGGCATATTCCGAGTAAGCGGTGGTAAACACGATGAGTGGCGGCACGGCGAGCGACTTGACGAAGTCCATGCCGTTCAGGTCGGGCATGTTGATGTCGCAGAAGATGGCATCCACCGTGTCCTGTTCTAAATACTGGCGAGCCTCCACGGCACTCTGGCACTGTGCGGCCAGCTGTAGGAACGGCACCTTGCCGATGTAGGCTGCTATCTGCTGGAGTGCCAGCGGTTCGTCGTCAATGGCGAGGCATCTGATAGTCATGATTCGTTGCTTTCGTTGTTACGTATTTCGTTGTTTCGTGATAACGATGGTTCTTTACTTCAGGGGAATGGCGAGTTCGACGTTGTAGACGTCTGGCTCGTCTTTGATGTTTAGCGTATAGTTGTTGTCATAGAGTAAGTTTAAACGTTGTTTGACATTGGCGAGTCCCACGCCGCCTTTCTCCTCGTTGGGCTTGTCGGCCTTCGAGTTGCGGCAGTGGAAGTGCAGCTGGCCGTCGTCGATGGCCACGCTGATGTCGATGAACGACGGATGCTGATAGCTGATGCCGTGCTTGAAGGCGTTCTCGATAAACGAGATGAGCATCAGTGGCGGCACGGTGGCGTCGGGCACCTCGTCGGGCAGGTCGACGGCTATCTTCACCTTGTCGGTGTAGCGTAGGCTCATCAGCGTGATGTAGTGGCGGATGAAGTCGAACTCCCTGGTGAGTGGAACGCCCTGCTTGTTACCTTCGTAGAGGATGAAACGCATCATCTTCGACAGCTCCAGTATCGTCTGCTGCGCCTTGGCGGGGTCGATGTCCACCAGTGCGTGGATGTTGTTCAGCGTGTTCATGAAGAAGTGCGGGTTGATCTGGTATTTCA
>CAMJWJ010000062.1 GCA_946409435.1 uncultured Prevotella sp.
TCATCGGCACCAGCAGGAAGGCCGAGACTATCATAAACAGAGGCACGGATATGCGCCCGAAGAAGCCGTCATAGATAGATACCCAAAGACGGTTGTCCTCATTGACTACCTGGGATATCGGTCCCATGTTATAAAACTGCTCACTGGCGTGTACCACCATTACCAATAGGCAGGCAATCACACGGATGTAATCTACAAATGCTATTCTATCTTTCATCTTTTTTGTAATATCTGTCTTCATTTAAATATGGTGCAAAATTACCAATTATCAGCGTAAATTCACTATCTTTGAGAGGCGTTTTTGCAGAATTTTCAGCAAAATAGAATAAAAATCGGTATTAACGATATTCCTTATACTCTTGCCATGCCACGCTGATGTCCTTCGGGCTGGGTGCATCTGCGAAGAACGTCACATGACAGTCATCTCTAAATGGTGACCAATTGCCGCATCGCCACCGTCCATCGCATCATGCGGTACTCCTGTGCCTGCATGGCACCCATGTAGCTGACCACCTCGGCATGGTCACTGTACTGAGGCGCAACCAGCTGTTGGTTGAGAAGTCGGATAGCAACGGGATTCATGTCGTTTTAATGCTTAATGTTTCAACGTCATAATCTTCGTAGGGCAGGCCAGAGTACACTTACCACATTTCAGACAGTCTGGATCGAGATAGCCTATTTCCTGTCCGCGGCTGTCGTAGGGCGTGAGTTGCATAGGACAGACGCGGGCACAATTCTTACACCGCATCTGACAGGCACTCGACACGTGGATGTTCGTAAAGGCTTTGGGCAGCGGTGCCTTCTTTGGAGCCACCCAGCGAGAGATAGTACCCATCGGGCAGAATGAGCACCAGGTGCGTGGCGCATAGATGAAACTCAGCGTAACGCCGACAATGGTAGTCACCACGATAATAGTCCAGAATACGCGCCCGATGCCACCCCACATCGCCAATCCGCCCTCGCTCCAGGGAACGGTGAATGTGAGCTGGATGCCGAACATGCTAAAGATAAAGAGCACCATGAACAGGCGGAAACCAAACGTACGCACGAATGCCGGTATTGGCTTGTGGGGTGAATATTTCGACAACAGACGGTCGTACATGTTACCGCGAGGACACACATTGCCACACCACCAGCGCCCCTTCCAGATACTGGTCATCACGGGACCAATCATGCAGATGAGTGCGATAAGCCCCACTACAGGATAAAACCATCCGACGATGATATACACGATGATGATCCAATAGAGGTCTAATCCTGGTGTCGCAAAGTGGCGATGGAAATTCTTGGATTTCATCCGACCTTCGCTCGCCCTGGCAGAACTGATGTGAGCATCACTCTGCTCATCTGGCTTAACGAAAACGTTCTTGTTCTGTTGCATAATCCTTATTTATTGTTAGAATCGGTGCAAAGGTACGAAGAATATAATAGACAAACAAATTATTATAGACAATAATATAGCATTTGACCTGTTGGGGCGTTCTCCCCCTCTTTCTTATAATGATTCATAAATCGGGAAACCCTTCACCAACGCTGTAATATGTTGCACGACAATGACTTGCGGTGAAGGGTTCCGGTGATGCAATGTGAAGGGCTTGGCGGGATAACGCCCTTCACGAATTCTTCCAATCATTTTTGGCGCCGTGAGTGGCCTTCTCACAATCGTGAGTGGCCTTCTCAGTTCAGTGAGTGGCCTAGTTATGACCGTGAGTGGCCTACTAATTGAAATTACTCATCGAGTAAATGCAAAGACCTGCGATGTTACACTTACATCATACATCACACATCATACATCATACATCTCATATCCAACCCTTCACCGTATCTCGCTGTGTTACTGCATATTAATCGTCTTGTGAAGGGTTTTGTCGCACAACAATATCTCCTTTTGATGCTCATTGAAGAACTCGACTGCACCACTGGCTTGTAATTTACGAGTGTCCACCCCCGGCCGCACACTTCATCAATCAGCGTACTCAGGATACCACCGTGCATGGTGTCATCTTTGCTTCTCTAAGTAATCAAATAGGTTGATGGTTCCTGCCTGCTCCTCGACATTGAGGTTTGGCACTTCCTCCACCATTCTTGTTGTGCCACTTGTCTTATTGACATAGAAATGTACAAAGGCACCCGTATAGCTGCGGAATACAACTTGATATGTAGAGTCCGTCTCTTCACCCATTTGTACATACATGATGTCAGGGTTTTCCTTTGCCACACCCCAGTCATATTCCTTATGGCAATAGTTGTTCACGCCCTCGAAAGCCATCTTTGCTGTTATCTTGCCCTGTGAGCCATTTGTGCCTTTGGATTCGCATGAGCATAAAAGCAAAGTTGCCAATACGATTGACAATGTGATATTCATCAGTACAGATTCTTGCAAGCGTGCAAGCCTCCTTCGTCCGAGCTGTGGAAGAATCCACGGCTTTGATCCAAAGCTCTTCATATTATTAGTATTTGAAATAATGGTGCAAAGATACGAAAAATTTTGGATTCTTCTTATATTAATTGGGGGCTATGCTTTGACCTCTTCCAACGCCCCTGTTTCAGAATCTATGATAAACCCGCGAACCACAATGTCCTTCGGTACCAGCGGATGGGTCTTGATAGTCTCAACGGTCTTGCGGACAGAGGTCGGTGTGTCCTTGAAGCCTTCCAACCACTGGTCGAGGGCGATGCCACACTTGCGGATGGTGTCGAGCGTTTCATCCGTCACACCACGGGCAATCATCTCATGATGGAAGTGGTCATAACTCATGTGGCAGGCTCCGCAATGCGAGTGTGCCACCACCATGATTTCCTTTACCCCCAGTTCGTAAATAGCTACGATAAGGCTACGCATGGCAGAGTCGAAAGCAGAAATCACCAAGCCTCCTGCATTCTTGATAATCTTGGCATCACCGTTCTTCAGGCCGAGGGCGGCCGGTAGCAGTTCTGTCAGTCGGGTGTCCATACATGACAATACCGCCAACTTCTTATCGGGGTACTTGTCGGTGAGATACTTCTCGTAGCCTCTCTGGGCTACGAACGTCTTATTGTAATCGATAATCTGGTCAATCATATCACAAAACTTATTAAAACTCTGTGCAAAATTACTTAAATCGCCGCAAATTTGCTAATTTTGCAGCAATTATTATAATAGTTTAGGAAATTGACTATGGCACATTTTGGACAGTCAGATGATTTCAGACGTGATGAGCTTATCCGAATCATAGAACACTCTGTTGAGAAGTTGACGTTAGCAGAGTTAGAGGCTCTGTATTATGATATGACCACGAAGTCGTATATCAATGATAATTGTGTAATATGATACAGCAGATAGCCTTGAAACCGAAACGCAGATACCAAAACCCATGACCAGGGAAGAGTACAAGCAGATGATGCGTGGCTTCTTCCCGATGCTAAAACGATGGAGAAAATGAAACAGGAAATCAATCCCAAAGACACGAAGCGGGCCATTGCCTTCGAGCTGTGGATGAAGTCGCCTATGCCGATGGTGACACTAACAAAGACCTTCGATGTGACGCGACTATGTAAGGTGAGCCGTAGGCGCGGGCTGAAATTCAACATGTTGCTCTGCTGGTGCATCGGCAAGGTAGCTTCAAGGATAGAGGAGTTTTACATGTTGCCGCATAACGGGAAGCTATATAAATATGACCGTATGGCTATCAACATGATAGTAGAGAATGTAAAGGGTGGACTCAGTTTCTGCGATGTTGCCGTCAGCGACGATCTGGGGCAGTTTAATACCAATTACCTGCATCTGACAGAGACCATCAGACAGACTTGCCAGGACATCTTAGACGATGAGGCTGTGATTGTAGGCACGTCGGTAGTGACTGGTACTGATCTCGACTGCATTGTCAACCAGTACAGCGGCATCTACACCAATCCCTTCCTGGCATGGGGACGGTACCACAGGGGCTGGCTGAAAACCACACTCCCCATCTCCTTCCAGTTCCACCACGCCCAGATGGACGGCTCGCACGCCGCCCGATTCTTAGAAGAGCTGCAGAAAACGATCAATACGATATGATGTTAGGTCAAGGCACTTGTGCTTTGTGCCAATGTAACATCTGCTGATTATCCTATCGTTGCTCCGAATCGTGATAGTCTTCTATATTCATGTGATTTGCTAAACTGGAGTTGACATTTTCTTCTTTAGCAAGAGGACTCCTGCAATGGCTAAAAACATACTTGCGATGACTACCTTCATATCAGGCAGGATGATAACAGGAATGTTCGCCATCTGCACGTCTCCTAATTTCAGCCAACAGTAAACAGCAAGGAGCGTGGCCGCGAGGTTTCTCCCTGAATGTAGTATCACACTAAACCAAATGTTCCGCGACCAAATAAACACAAAACCGTAGACCAGCGCACTGATGAAAGCACCAGGGAAGTTACGCACGTGAAATATTCCAAACAAAAATGCCATCACCAGACACACAACAATTTTTGCGCCTCGGCGATGAAAGGGAGAGATAGCCATTTGCCTGAAACACAGTTCTTCGAGCACTGGGGCAAGCAATATAGCATGTATACTGGACAGAAGGTCTTCATGCATTTCTTCTGTTGTGTAGGTCAACGGCTCCAACTGGACAGGCAGGGCAAGCGACGTCATGCCATAAACGATATATCCTTCAGCAACAAGCCATAGAGGTGCTATCAACAATAGCCCCAAAATGACGGAAATCGCAGGCAACTTTAGTGAAAATTGTTCTGCAGTAGGGAACATTTTCGGCTCGACATATTGCACAAGATAGAGCGTCATTGCGATGCCCACCAATGTAATTAGCCATGTCAGCATTTCGCCAACGAAGGTCAGATGATTGCCAGCAATAGGCAGTGCAGTTATGTAAATAAGTGCTATGCCATAAGTAGCCGAGAGAAATGGCATCAGGGGCTTTATAAGACTGGCAACTTTGTTCATATCATTAATGCCGATTATTTCCTTCCCTTAAATGTATAGCCGACACCTTCAACAGCTGTGCGGATGGCCTCTTCGGTGGCAGAGCCTTTGATGGTGAGTGTGTTAGCCGAAGCACTGGCCTTGGCTTTCTCTACACCTGGCACTTCCTCGACGGCACGGACAACGGCTGCCTCGCAATGACTGCAGTGCATATCCTCGACCCTATAGACAACAACGTCGGGGGCTAACGTTTCTTTGGAAGTAAACTTGCTAAATAGTTTCATCATAAGAGCAAAAATTATTAATAGGGTTAATAATGTAGCACAAATAAGCTTAAAGGTGCCTGGTAGAGCCGATTTGCTCGTACAACAGTCGTTCTGAGCGGCAACGGTGAAGTCGATTCCCGTAGCATTGAGCAGTAGTCCGAAGAGGATTGCGAAGCCTACGATGGTCATCAAGTAAATGGATGTAAAGCGTCGCCCCATTGATTTATGAACCACGAGGATAGACGCCATATTGACGGCAGGGCCAGCCATCAGCATCACCAGTGCCGCGCCAGGCGAGAGTCCCTTCATCATCAATGCTGCCGCTACAGGGATGCTACCTGTCGAGCAGATATACATCGGTACGGCGATGACAAGTAAGACCAGCATCTGCAGCAACGGCTGACTGCCAAATTGCAGAAAAAACTCGTCGGGCACAGCCACCTGAATCAATGCCGCTACGACAAGTCCGATGAGCAGACGCAGCCCGATGTCGCGGAGCATGTCATAATAGGCATACTTCAGAACACGCCAGATTCTATTCCCCTTTTCCGCCTGACATGAACAGCTGTCCATATCCACCACATCGTCATCATGCACCAGACGGTTTACAAGCAGTCCTCCACAAACACCCGTGATAAGTGCTGCTGTGGGACGGATAATCGCAAAGCCCAACCCCATCAGTGAGAACGTAGCCAGAATGGAATCGATGCCCGTCTGCGGCGTGGCTATGAGAAACGAGGCGATGGCTCCTTTCGACGCCTTCTCGTTTTTCAGACCGATAGCTGTTGGAATGACGCCGCATGAACAAAGCGGCAGGGGGATGCCCAACAGGGCCGCCCAGACAACAGACAATTTGTTGTTCCGCGAAAGATACTTGGCATAGAACTTCTGCGGTACGAATACATGCAGCATTCCTGCGATAAGGAATCCCAACAACAGATAGGGAGCCATTTCGCAAACAACATTTAATAATGATAATAAGAAATTATACATGTTACTTACATTATTGCAGGGCAAAGGTACGGAAGATTTTCCAGACTATTGCAATTCCAAACGAAAAAATGCTTTCGTATAATACCAATACACCTTCTCCATTCTTGAACTTCTGGAAAGGCAACTTCTCTTCAATCCCTGCATTTGTTTAGAAAATAATATCAATTTCGCAGAAAATCATTGGGTCAATTTACAATTTCAATAAGATCTTCAATTCTGTCAATGATGAAGGTGGCACCTGCTTCCTCAAGTTCATCCTTGCTTCCATTACCCCACGTCACGCCACAAGTCTTTACACCAGCATTGGCTCCCATCTGGATGTCTACAGCCATATCGCCCACTACGAGGCTTTCGCCAGCATCAAAATTCATTTCAGCAAGGGTCTTCAGAACAGGCTCCGGCTTTGGCTTTGCCTCTTCTACGTCGTCAGCACCAAGTATATAAGAGATATAGCCGGCAATATCCATATTTCGCGTCAACTCCATGAGAGATATGTGTGAACGTGAAGAGGCGATGGTAAGTGTAAATCCTTTCTGATGTAGGATAGCCAGAGTCTCTACAACACCAGGGAATGCCTCTGGGCGGATGTTTTTCAGATTCTCATTGAAGACTCTTCTGTATGTCTCAGCGCATCGGGTGATGAGTTCTTCTTGTATATCGGGAAATAGCGTTCTGAAACACCCTGCCAGAGGCAGTCCTATAGTGGCTGCACACTCTTCTTCACTACGGTTCGGTAAGTGCAGCTCTTCTATAGTCATCTGCATGGTTGTGACAATATTCTGTCTGGTATCGCCCAACGTACCGTCAAAGTCAAATATAATCAGTCTTATGTTCATCGTTTCAGTTCTTATTCGTCATGTGATGTTTCTGATGCTCGCTCCATACAAAGCTCTTGTTGAAGTCGATAATCTGGTCAATCATATTCATTAATACCTAAATACATTTAAATCTGGCAGCAAAGGTACTTATATTCTCCCGTTTTTTCGTATATTTGCAGCCAAATTTAACAAATAATTGAACTATGAATTTATTGGAACTATCAAAAGCAAGGTACAGTTGTAGGAACTATCATCCTACGAGTGTTGAACAGGAAAAGCTGGACTACATCATGGAATGTGTCCGCTTTGCACCTTCTGCTGTCAATAAACAGCCCTGGTTGTTCCACATCGTCAGCAATGAGGATGAGAAGGCAAAGTTGCAGCAGTGCTATAATCGTGACTGGTTCAAAACGGCTCCGATGTATATCATCGCCTCTATCCTGCATGAAGAAGAATGGGTTAGGGCTGACGGTAAACATCATGGCAACATTGATATAGCCATTGCCGTGGAACACCTTTGTCTGGCTGCAACGGAACAAGGTTTGGCTACCTGTTGGGTATGCAATTTTGATGCAAACCTATGTAAGAAACTGTTTGTGTTACCAGAGAATGAGGAGCCTGCTGTAATTATTCCTTTAGGCTATGCTGCAGACGAGATGAAACCCAAGAGCCGTAAGGCCATTGGTGAAATTGTTAAGTGATATGGCATACCTAGAAATTTTTTTTGCTGCAAATCTGTCACTTCTGCAACACGTATTGATAATCAACGAGTTAAGCGGAGCAGATTGGGTGCAGTGGTGGCAGATTCGGGGTAAAAACAGCAAAAAACAGCCTGTTTTTTTGGCCGAAACACAATTAAAAGCATAAGGGTCGTTAAGCCGTTTATTCCAGTTTCCACGCAAGTTGTTTATTTTCCCACGCTGGGAATGAAATTTTCCCACGCTGGGAATGAAATTTTCCCACGGTGGGAAAACGGACAGGAGGCGTGTAAAGCAGAACAAACAACGGATTTCGTATTATTTCACAACAACGGATGATGAATATCTGGCAACATGGACATTGCGAAGCCACACTTTGCACCTTTAGGTCAAAGAACTTGGACAACATTTCCTATAGGTTTAATGATGTTTTTTGTCAAAAATGGGTGTATGAAATGTTAAAATCCGGCCGAATCTGTCACTATTGCACCCTGTCTGCACCGCGATAATACATTGAAGTTCATGAGGTTAGCATGATGGGTGCAGAGGTGAAGAAAAAATAAAAAATTTAAGTAATAGGGTAGGGCTGTTGCTGACAGGTGCCATGACGGCCCGCCAGCATCTGACGGTAAGTGCCGACCACATCTACTTCGAGGGGGAGGCGCGGCAGTTGCTGAATCTGGAGTTTGTGTGATAATCGCTTAGCGAGAACTCCTGTTCGCTACTTATTTCCAGACTTCGGAGGTATTAATAGTTTCTTGATCTGTTTCTCCGTTGCGTTGGGCAACAGGCTCGTCAGATGTTCCTCCATACGCTGATAGGACTCCTCGGGAGTTCTGTCTGTCAGACAAGCGTCACGGCCAAGCAATTCCTCGGGTGTGGTCAGCAGCGACCATCCGAAGCCATATTCACGTCCGTGCTTGTCAATGGGATAGACGAAATCCTCGGTCACAATATGGGTACCCATCTGCAGACGACCGACGTAGGCATCGAACTTTGAACGCATATTCTTGCCCGTGAAGTCGCAGACGGCCCGCAGTTCACGGGCTATCATGCTGCCGTGCTCACGCAGGGTGGTGAGGATGGCGTCCTCGATGGTGCCTTTCTCTGGCACGGGGTTCTTGCTGCGCCGCCAGTTGTAGAAGTCGGGCCACCACTCATGACTGATGAAACCCGCCTTGCCCGCAAAGAACTTGCCATAGACACAGCCGCCCTCGCGTATCACGGAGCCTTTCCATTGCCATAGGGGCCATTCCCAAGTGCCGTCAGGGAATTGTGTGAATCGGCATTCCTCGGCCATCAGACTCTCTGCTGAATAGCCCGGTATGCCGCTTTCCAACAGTGGCAGGAATCCTACCTGACGGATGCAGTCCATCAGCTCAGGGCACGAGTGGATAAATCCGATAGCCCCGTTACGCTCCTGCATGCTCTTGAAATATTCTGCAAATGCGTTCATAGGTTCTTATCCCCCTTGCCTTGTCTTTTCAAGTTATTCGGTGTAGTTGTGGTCAACAATGATGTCCACCTGCATTCCAGGCACCAAGGGCTGTATTTCGCTTTTAAGCTGGTTGACGAAGGCAGCATCGTCGTGAACAGCCACGTCAGGAACTACATCGACAGAGAGGTACTGCTCCTTCTCTGAGTAGTAGAAACCGTGTACCTGAACGATGTCCATGCGGGCAGCAAGCGTCTGCATCACTTTCGACTGCAGCTCGGCACGGCGGTTGTCGCCCGTAGCGATAGCATAGACGCCTACGGTCATGATGATGTTGTGGCGCTCTATCATGTACATCGTTATCTTACGCGTCAGCCCGTGAATCTCGTGGGCCGACATCGTGTCATAGACGTTGATGTGCAGAGAACCGATTTTTACATCGGGGCCATAGTTGTGCAGGATAAGGTCGAACACACCGTGAACGCCCTCGAAGTCTGAAACCTCTTTCTGTATCTGCTTGGCGAAGTCTGCTGAAATACTTGTGCCCAGCAATTCGTTGACAGGCGAGGCGAGCATCTCAATACCGGCCTTGATGATGACGATGGAAATCAGTGCGCCCAGTATGCCATCGAGCGACACGTCACACAGCAGCATGACACCTGCCGAGACAAGTGTTGCCAGCGTGATGACGGCATCGAACAGGGCATCGGAGCCGGAGGCAATCAGCGCGTCGCTCAGAAATTGCTCTCCCTTGCGCTTGACATACAGTCCGAGAATGATCTTTACCACGATGGCCACCGCAATGACTACCAACGTCGTGGTGGTGTACGAAGGCTCCGTAGGTTCGAAGATTTTCTTTACCGACTCGATGAGCGAGGTGATACCTGCCGACAGCACGATGACGGCGATGATGATGGCGCTGAAATACTCGATGCGCCCGAAACCGAAGGGATGCTTCCTGTCAGGCGGGCGCTGCGACAGTTTTGTGCCTACGATGGTGATGACACTCGACAGCGCATCGCTCAGGTTGTTGACGGCATCCATTATGATAGCCACACTGCCGGCCAAGATGCCTACTACTGCCTTGAAACCAGCCAACAGCACGTTAGCTATTATGCCGATCCAACTGGTGCGGATGATTTGAGAACTACGATCCAACATGTTGTTTGTGTCGACTATTTGAACAGCGAGTACTCCTGTACGTTCCATGCCAGGGCTGCGGCACCGAGTATGCCACGCTCATGGTTGTCGAGGGTGGAGACTACCAGTTTCACCTTGTCGCGGATGTTTTGGAACACGTGCTCCTGGAAGGCTTCCTTCAGCGCGTCGTTCATCCACGGCATGCAGATGGTCAGCTTACCGGTCAGTACGATGGCTTCTGGGTTGAGTAGCGTGGCATAGTTGGCCAGCGCCCTGCCTAATGTGTAGCCAGTGCGGCGCATCGTCTCCAAGGCCAGCGGGTCGCCTTGCTCACAGCAGCTGCAGACGACTTTGTAGTCCAGCTTCTCAACTCGCCGCATCATGCTCGGCGCACTGCTTTCGGCCATCACCTCTTCCGCGGTCAGGCGGATGCCCTTTGACGATACGTAGGCTTCCAGACAGCCCTTCCGCCCACAGTTACACTGCCGGCCGCCGTCCTTCACGCAGCAATGTCCCAGTTCGCCGGCCGAGCCGTTACCCCCCAAGTGTGCCTTGCCGTCGATGAAGAAGCAACTTCCCAGTCCTGCGCTACTTACCATCACCACACCGAAGTTCTGCATGCCATGAGCCGTACCGTAGACATGCTCGCCGAGTGCTGCCACGTGCACATCGTTGCCCAGTGCTACGGCTAGTCCGATGCGGTCGCGCAACATGGCGGCCAGTGGCACAATACCTTTCCACGGCAGATTGCTTGCGTTCTCGATGCTGCCCGTCAGGAAGTTGCCGCTGGGCATGCCGATGCCTATCGAGCGTATGGTCTCAAAGCCGCCATGAGCCTCGGCCAGTATGTTTATCTTTACGTTGAGTATCTCGACGAAGTCGTTCAGCATCGGATAGTCCATGGTGGTGAGTCCAATCCGACCCAGGATTTCGCCCCGCAGGTCGACCACGGCAATCTCGGTGGTCTCCACACCAACGTTAATGCCGATGACCTTGTTCTTGATATTCAACCCCATCTTATTAAACACCATAGTAGTCGCAGTCTATTTAAAAAGTGAATATTCCTTTACCTCCCATGCCAGTACCGATGCACCGAGCATCTCGCGCTGGTGGTTGTCAAGCAGTGACTTGACAAACATCACCTTGTTCTGGATGTTATGAAATACATGGCTCTCAAAAGCCTCGTTGGCGGGTTCCATCAGCCACTTGCCTGCCCTGGAGACGCCGCCTGAGAAGATGATGGCCTCGGGGTTCAGGATGGAGGCGAAGTTGGCCAGTCCTAATCCTAAGGTGTATCCTGCCTTGCGGTAGGTCTCGATGGCCAGTTCGTCACCATCTTCGCACAGGTTGGTAATATCACGAGGCGTCAAGTTGCTGACTTGTCTCATCAGTGAGGGCTTGTCGCTCTCTTCCATCAGTTCCTTGGCAGTACGCACGATGCCTTTTGCCGAGCAGTAGGTTTCCAAACAGCCCCGTTTGCCGCAGCCACAGGTTCTGCCTCCTGGCACGACGCAGGTGTGCCCCAGTTCACCGGCAAAGCCGTCGGCTCCAAGGTAGGGCTTCCCGCCTGAGTAGATACAGCTACCCACACCGGACCCCAAAGAGAGAACGATGAAGTCGCGCATGCCGTGGGCTGCTCCGAAAGCCTGCTCTCCGATAGCCATCACGTGAGCGTCATTGGCCAGTGCGACAGCCAAGCCTATATGGTCGCGCAGCATGGCTGCCAGCGGTGTGACCCCTTTCCACGGCAGGTTGGGTGGGTTCTCTATACATCCAGTATGGAAGTTCCCGCTGGGTGTGCTGATGCCCACCGAGCGAATCTGTTCGAGGCCACCGACAGCCTCTGCCAGTTGGCAGATATTGTCGCCCAATGTCTTCAGATAGTCGCCGACCGTATCATGTTCGGAAGTAGCAAATTGGGTAGTAGCTAAAATGTTCCCTCGGATGTCCACCACGCCGACAGATGTCTGCTCTGGACTGATATCGACACCGACAACTCGAGTCTTGACAGTTTCTTGTATCATAGTTTTCAATAAATCTGGCGCAAATATAGGAATATTTCTTTAATATAACCAAATAATTGACAAAAATTTTACATATATTATATTTATTAACCTATTCAAAATACTAAAAAACCATAAAAGAGAATAAGTATCAGATAAATTTTGTACCTTTGTGGCCGTATTATGATTTTAACAACGAACATGAACGTTTTAGAACTTAGCGAACAAGAAATCGGCAGGCGTGAGAGTCTGCAACAGTTGAGGCAGATGGGCATCGACCCGTATCCTGCCGCCGAATATCCTACTAATGCCTTCTCGACAGACATCCTGGAGACTTTCCAGGATGACGCAGAGCCTCGTCAGGTCGCTGTGGCAGGCCGTATGATGAGCCGTCGCGTCATGGGTAAGGCATCGTTTGTCGAACTGCAAGACTCGAAGGGTCGCATACAGGTTTACATCACCCGCGACGACCTTTGCCCAGGCGACGATAAGGAGTTGTATAATACCGTATTCAAGAAACTGATGGACATCGGCGACTTTATCGGTGTCAAGGGCTTCGTCTTCCGTACCCAGACGGGCGAGATCAGCATCCACTGTCAGGAACTGACCCTGCTGTCGAAGGCACTGAAGCCGCTGCCTATCGTGAAATACAAGGATGGCGTGGCCTACGACAAGTTCGACGACCCAGAGCTGCGCTATCGTCAGCGCTATGTCGACCTGGTGGTCAACGAGGGCGTGAAGGACACCTTCCTGCAGCGTGCCACCGTCATCCGTACGATGAGAAAGGTGCTCGACGAGGCAGGCTACACTGAGGTGGAGACACCGACACTGCAGATGATTGCCGGCGGCGCATCGGCGCGTCCGTTCATCACCCACTTCAACGCCCTCGACCAGGATATGTATATGCGTATAGCTACCGAACTGTACCTGAAGCGCCTGATCGTAGGTGGTTTCGAGGGAGTCTACGAGATTGGCAAGAACTTCCGCAACGAGGGCATGGACCGCAACCACAATCCCGAGTTCACCTGCATGGAGCTGTATGTGCAGTATAAGGACTACAACTGGATGATGTCGTTCACCGAGAAGCTGCTGGAGACTATCTGCATAGCCGTGAACGGCAAGCCTGAGCGTGAGATTGACGGTAACATCGTCTCGTTCAAGGCTCCCTACCGTCGTCTGCCCATACTCGATGCCATCATGGAAAAGACAGGCTTCGACTGTAACGGCAAGACAGAGGAGGAGATACGAGCCTTCTGTCTGAGCAAAGGCATGGATGTTGACGAGACGATGGGCAAGGGCAAACTCATCGACGAGTTGTTCGGTGAGTTCTGCGAGGGCACGTTTATCCAGCCCACCTTCATCACCGACTATCCTGTTGAGATGTCGCCGCTCACCAAGATGCACCGCTCGAAGCCGGGGTTGACCGAGCGTTTTGAGTTGATGGTCAACGGCAAGGAGCTGGCCAACGCATACTCTGAGCTGAACGACCCGATAGACCAGGAGGAACGCTTCCAGGAGCAGATGCGGCTGGCCGACAAGGGAGACGACGAGGCTATGATCATCGATCAGGACTTCCTGCGTGCCCTGCAATACGGCATGCCTCCCACGTCGGGTATCGGCATCGGCCTCGACCGTCTGGTGATGCTCATGACTGGCAAGACGTTCATCCAGGAGGTGCTGTTCTTCCCGCAGATGAAACCCGAAAAGAAGGCTCCCCAGTCGTCTGTTGCCGAATGGGCTGCCGTGGGTGTCGGCGAGGAGTGGGTACCCGTGCTGCGCAAGGCCGGCTTCAATCTGGTCCAGAACATAGCGACGGAAAAGGCTCAGGGGCTGCAACAGAAAATCGGCGACATTGTCAAGAAGTACAAGCTCGACATGCAGAAGCCCTCTGTGACAGATGTACAGAGTTGGATTGACTGTGCACAAAGCTCCCTAACTTAGGAGTCAATATAATATGTATGACTGTGGTAGAATAGCGATTATTGGTGGAGGCTCGTGGGCCACGGCTATTGCCAAGATAGTGGTGCAGCACACGCACCACATAGGTTGGTATATGCGCCGCGACGACCGCATCGAGGATTTCCGTCGCATGAGCCACAACCCGGCCTATCTGACCAGTGTCCACTTCAACGTCGATGAGATATTCTTCTCAAGCGACCTCAATAAGATAGCCAGTCAGTACGACACGCTGGTGTTCGTCACGCCGTCGCCATACCTGAAGAGCCACCTGAAGAAACTGAAGGTCCGGCTGCGCGATAAGTATGTCGTCACGGCCATAAAGGGTATCGTGCCCGACGAGAATCTCGTGGTGTCAGAGTACTTCCACCAGGTGTATGACGTGCCGTACGAGAACTTAGCCTGTATCGGTGGACCGTCGCATGCCGAAGAGGTGGCACTGGAGCGATTGTCGTACCTCACGGTGGGCTGTGCCGACCGCGAGAAGGCACAGGCCTTTGCCGACGTGCTGAGCAGTCCGTTCATCAAGACAAAGACATCGACCGACGTCATCGGCATCGAGTACTCCTCGGTGCTTAAGAACGTCTACGCCATAGCAGCCGGCATCTGCAACGGCTTGAAGTTCGGCGACAATTTCCAGGCCGTGCTCATGGCTAATGCCGTGCAGGAGATGGCACGTTTCCTCACTGTCATCCATCCAATCGACCGTAACGTGGTGGACTCCTGCTATCTGGGCGACCTGCTGGTGACGGGCTATAGCAATTTCTCGCGCAACCGTACCTTTGGTACCATGATAGGCAAGGGCTACTCGGTAAAGTCTGCTCAGATTGAGATGGAGATGATAGCCGAGGGCTATTTTGGCACGAAGTGCATGAAGGAGATTAACCGTCACTGTCATGTCAACATGCCCATCCTCGATGCCGTCTACAACATCCTCTACGAGCGCATCAGTCCGCAGATAGAAATCAAACTGCTGACAGACTCGTTCCGATAAACTTATAATTAACATCATACTAAACATTACTTTTAAACCATTTACATTATGAAAAACGTACCTGTAATTAAGATTGGTATCGTGGCTGTCAGCCGCGACTGTTTCCCCGAATCACTGGCCGTCAACCGCCGCAAGGCTGTTGTTGCTGCCTATGAAAAGAAGTTCGGCAAGGATGGCATCTACGAGTGCCCTATCTGTATTGTTGAGAGTGAGATTCACATGCAGCAGGCCCTTGAGGACATCACGAAGGCCGGCTGTAATGCCCTGTGTGTCTATCTTGGCAACTTCGGCCCCGAGATCTCCGAGACTATGCTGGCTAAGTACTTCAATGGCCCCGCCATGTTCTGTGCTGCTGCCGAGGAAACCCAGAACGACCTCATCGACGGCCGTGGCGATGCCTACTGCGGTATGCTGAATGCCAGCCACGCTCTGTCGCTGCGCAAGACCCGTGCCTATATTCCCGAAGAGCCTGTAGGCGACGCTGCCCACTGCGCCGAGCTGATTCATGAGTTCCTGCCCATCGCACGTGCCATCGTCGGTCTGCAGAACCTGAAGATCATCAGCTTCGGTCCGCGTCCCAACAACTTCCTCGCTTGCAACGCTCCTATCCGTGCTCTCT
>CAMJWJ010000063.1 GCA_946409435.1 uncultured Prevotella sp.
CAGGTGGCCATCAATGCCACAAACTTCCCTGACAATAATTTCCGCGCACAGGTGAAAGAACACTTTGACAACATCGAGGAGGATGACATCATCAGTGCCGAGGAGATGGAGGCTAACGGCGGACGTTACAACTTCGACAGGGTCAGCAACCTGAAAGGCATCGAACTGCTGACATCCATTACTGAACTGCAGCTCATCAACTATCCGGACGAGCCAGGCATCACGACATTCGACTACGCCCTGCCGAACCTACACTGGCTGGAATTTCAGGACCAGGTGGGCACCTTGACGACGGTCGATGCGTCGAAATGTACGAATCTGGAATATTTCGGGGTCATCGACAATCCTGCCGGTCTTTCGACGCTGAGACTGCCCAGCAACCTCCAAGATCTCTACTTGGTTGCTGCGCCACTCATCAAGACCTTCGACCCCAAGCAGTTCCCCAATCTGAAAACATTGTCTTTGCTTTACAATACTGGCATCACCGATTTGGACTTCAGCGGCCACAAGTCGATAGAAAACATCTCTATTGTGGGTGGAGAGGATAATCACTATCAACTCAATTCGCTCAACATGACAAGCTGCCCACTGCTGACGAACATTCACATCAAGTACAACACCATCAAGTCACTCACTTTCAAGAGCCTGCCCGAAGTGCTTAGTATCCTCGTAGATGATAGCGACATCACCAGCATGCTCGTCGATGACCTGGCGCAGCTCGGCTCCATCGAGGCTCTCAACAACGTGCTCGGCACGCTGACGCTAAACAACCTGCCAGCTATCGGCGGACTGAATTGCAACTACAACAAGCTCCAAACGCTCATCATCGACAAATGCCCGGGTATGAACGGCATCGAGGCAGAGCACAACAGACTGATGTGGCTCGACCTGAAAGACGTGAAGGATAACGGCGCAGGGATGAACACGCTGAAAATCGATGACCAGCAGCCCACCGTGCAGGCCGTGAAACTGTCGCCGACGGAGACGGGCCTGCTCGTTCACGAGCGTTTTGACGTGAGCCGCGTGCTGAACCTCCGCGCAAAGGGGCTGAGTCAGACACCGCGTGAGACCACCGTTGACGGCACGCGCTACTTCGTGTTCTACGACAACGGTCCTGACACCCCCAACCTTGTGGGTTCGGACTGCGGCTATGTCTATGAGACACAGTGGCCATACGCGTGGGTGGAGGAGAACTCTAAGGACAACAACCTGCCCGTGACGCTGAGGGTGACGAGCTGGACGAAGCACCAGGCATTCCTGAAACTCTCTGCAAGCCGTGTCACTGGCAAGTACGGCGAGCCGGCTCCCACGGCTCCCACGGTGACCCGCTCGCAGGACTACGACGGCAAGATTACCTTCTCGTCGAGCGATGAGACTGTGGTGAAGGTCAATGCCGAGACTGGTGTGCTGACCGTTGTCGGTGCCGGCACTGCCGTCATCAGCGTCAAGGGTGAAGAGACGGACTACCGTCTGGCTCCTGCCACCGTGACATACACCGTGGCTATCGAGAAGGCTACGCCCATCATCGCTTTCCCGCAGAGCGACGTGAACGCTGTCCACACCATGATGGCACCGCAGAACCTGCTGACCGTCACGTGGTACGACGGCACCGTGACCTACACCTCGGCCGACGAGGAGAAAGCCACCGTTACTGCCGACGGCAAGGTGACGGCAACGGGCATCGGTGACGTGACCATCTACGGCGTCGCCCCTGAAAACAAGAACTTCAAGCGGGCACAGGTAAGCTACGTGCTGCACGTCGACCTGAATGGCAACGGCAAGATGAATGCGCTGGATGTTCAGATGATTATCAATGCCGCCGTGGCCGACTCGTCGGAGTCGCTCTATGACGTCAACCACGACAGCCATGTGAACGCCCTTGACATCCAGACGGTCATCAACGCTGCTGCAAAGACTGAATGATTCTTTATTGAAAAAACGTATAACTAACTATTAACTATTGAAATGTTGAAGAAACTATTCATGACAGCGGCCGTTATGGCTGCACCGGACGGTTTGCACCATCAACTTCCATCATCAACTTCCAGGTGGATGGACACATTTATCGTGTAAAAATATGGCTGTTTCATTATTTTTTCGTAACTTTGCCACGACAAAAGAGTTAATACACTTTCATGTGGCAAGATGCATCATGATTTAGGCTAAGCAAAACGCCAGGCCGACGACGTGGAATAAAGAAACAAATAAAGATAAACTTATGAAAAAGGAATTACTGACTTTGGCAATGATGGCCGTTGCGCTGACAAGCGCACAGGCCAGCGTAGTGATTAACAGTACGAACTTCCCCGACGAGAAACTGAGGCAGAGCGTCTTGGACTATGACTATAATTGCGACAATGACGGCGTGCTCAGCGAAGAGGAGATTGAGAATTGTTTCGAGATGCAGGTTTGGGGAGCCAAGAACCTGAAGGGCCTGGAAATCTTCTCTAACGTGCAAACCATTATTCTCACTGGCGACGAGGAGTCGTACAGCAGCATCACCTCGTTCGATGCCAAGCCCTTCAAGAACTTGGGGCGATTTGATATCAACAATTATGCGATTACCTCGTTGGACTTGACCTATTCAAACAACTTGTGGAATGTTGAGGTTAACAATTGCCGTGACTTTAGCGCTATCAAGACTGCCACTAATGGACAAGAATATGCTGTATATTTGATCAATCTGCCCAAACTGACAGACATGTCAAAGTGCGAATTCAAGAACGCCAGAGGTATCGAATTCAAGTTGACGGGCATTAAGGACATTGACGTCAGCAACAACTCCACGCTTGAATGGCTCAGGGTTGCTGGTGATGTAGGAGAGGAAATATACATCTATGAGCTGAACTCTATCAATATAACAGGCTGCAATATTTTATGGGATTTAGGACTTGATAATGTGAAACTACAGAGCATCCAAATCAGTAATCTACCCAGGTTCTATGACTTGTCGCTGTCCCAGTGCGAGACAAAAGACATCTCGGTGGAGAATATGCCAAATCTCGGTGGACTGAAATGTGATGGTTGTTCCATCCAGAACCTGACCATCAAGAACTGCCCGGTGCTGAATGGTGTCGGCTGTGCGGACAACAATATCCACAACCTGATTATTGACGACAGTCCACACCTGTATAGCGTCAATGCTGAGAACAACAAGCTGATGTGGCTGGATATGAGCCATGTGGAGAACTACGACGTTAGTGATGTAAGCTGGTTCAAGGTGGATAACCAAAACCCAACGGTGCAGGCCGTGAAGCTGTCGCCGACAGAAACAGGACTGCTCGTTCACGAGCGCTTCGATGTGAGCCGCGTGAAGGAACTCCGCGCCAAGGGCCTGAGCCAGACGCCGCGTGAAACTACTGTCGATGGCACACGCTACTTCGTGTTCTACGACAATGGTCCCGACACCCCCAACCTCGTGGGTTCGGACTGCGGCTATGTCTATGAGACACAGTGGCCATACGCGTGGGTGGAGGAGAACTCTAAGGACAACAACCTGCCCGTGACGCTGAGGGTGACGAGCTGGACGAAGCACCAGGCATTCCTGAAACTCTCTGCAAGCCGTGTCACTGGCAAGTACGGCGAGCCGGCTCCCACGGCTCCCACGGTGACCCGCTCGCAGGACTACGACGGCAAGATTACCTTCTCGTCGAGCGATGAGACTGTGGTGAAGGTCAATGCCGAGACTGGTGTGCTGACCGTTGTCGGTGCCGGCACTGCCGTCATCAGCGTCAAGGGTGAAGAGACGGACTACCGTCTGGCTCCTGCCACCGTGACATACACCGTGGCTATCGAGAAGGCTACGCCCATCATCGCTTTCCCGCAGAGCGACGTGAACGCTGTCCACACCATGATGGCACCGCAGAACCTGCTGACCGTCACGTGGTACGACGGCACCGTGACCTACACCTCGGCCGACGAGGAGAAAGCCACCGTTACTGCCGACGGCAAGGTGACGGCAACGGGCATCGGTGACGTGACCATCTACGGCGTCGCCCCTGAAAACAAGAACTTCAAGCGGGCACAGGTAAGCTACGTGCTGCACGTCGACCTGAATGGCAACGGCAAGATGAATGCGCTGGATGTTCAGATGATTATCAATGCCGCCGTGGCCGACTCGTCGGAGTCGCTCTATGACGTCAACCACGACAGCCATGTGAACGCCCTTGACATCCAGACGGTCATCAACGCTGCTGCAAAGACTGAATGATTCTTTATTGAAAAAACGTATAACTAACTATTAACTATTGAAATGTTGAAGAAACTATTCATGACAGCGGCCGTTATGGCTGCATGCGTGCAAGTTCATGCACAGAACACATTGGCCAAAGAGTTCAAATCGACGGGCAACGGCAACCCCATCAGTTCGAACGTGTTTTGCGCCGATCCCACCGCCCTTGAATACAACGGGCGACTCTACGTCTATGGTACCAACGACCATCAGGAGTTCTTGGCCAATGGCAAGAAGGGCGACAACACCTACGGCAACATCAAGTCGATTGTCATCTTCTCTACTGTTGACATGGTCAACTGGACCTTCCATGGTACGATAGACACGAAGAAGATATGTAGCGGATGGGTAACCAATCCTTGGTATCAGTCCTTCGGAGTCTCATGGGCACCCTCGGTAACATGGCGCACCACGGCGGATGGCACCGACGAGTTCTTCCTTTACTTCTGCAATAGCAGTCATGGCGTTGGAGTGCTGAAGGCCAATTCGCCGGTAGGCCCCTGGAAGTCACCCCTTAACAAGCTGTTGATTCACTACGATTCTCCAGGAGCTTTTCCGATGGGAAGCTCTGCCAACTTCGACCCCGGTGTGGTTGTCGATGACAATGGAGTTGGTTGGATCTCCTTCGGTGGACTGAATGACAACGGACAAATACTACCCGACAATGCCCGCATAGCAAAACTCAAGTCTTCGATGACCGAACTCGACGGCAAGGCTGTCCGCATCCCTGCCCCCTATCATTTCGAAGCTAACGAGCTGAACGTCATCGGTGGGAAGTATGTCTATACCTATTGTTCTCACTGGTCGCGCAATGATGCCGAGTGGAACACCTATAAGTCGGAGAAGGGCATCAGTGCCAGCATTCCAGGAGGTGGCACCATGTGCTATATGGTCAGTGACAATCCTACCGACCCTGACTCTTGGGTCTATAAAGGTGCATACGGACCTGGAGTAGCAGGTAACAACCACTCGCACCTGCAGAAGTTCAAGGGCAACTACTATCACATCTACCACAACCATGGGAGTGTCCTGTTAGATGAAATGAAAAAGGCGGGTGCCGTTGACGCCAGTGCCGGTGATTACCGTTCTATTTGTGTGAACAAAGCCACTGTCAGCGAATCGTCAGCCACCGTGAACACCGTCACGCTGGACATTGAAGGATGCGAAGCCGTCGGCACGCTCAATCCCTACGAACTGCAGGAGATGGAAACCATGGCCACCTGTGGCGGTATCAGCTACGAAGACTTCTCGAACGTGAAGAAGAATACCCGAATCAGCACCCTTGGCAACGACGCGTCAAGCACGCTGCAGGTCAGGATGTCGGAAAACTCGTGGACCTATGTGCGTAATGTGGACTTCGGTGCCAATGGTGCGTCGAAAATCATGCTGCGCGCCAAAGGCCAGGGCACTGTCGAGATACGTATTGGCCGTAAGGCCGTCAAGGCTTCGGCCACCTTCAACGTTTCGTCAGACGATATGACCGACTACGTGGTCGATGTCGACCCCAGCAAGTTTACGGGAAAGAAAAACCTTTACTTTGTTGTTTCCTCTGGTACTGACCTCTACATCGATGCCTGGCAGGCCAATGATGCCACGACCGGCATTCACAATGTTGAGCGTGGCGAGCCTGTCCAGCGACAGTTCTTTGACCTCTCCGGTCGTCGCGTGACGGACAGCCGTCAGCACCGCGGCATTGTCATCGAGCAATATACCGACGGCAATGGCGTGAAGCACAGCCGCAAGAGACTGTAAGTGCAATTACTGAATGTGGATAAACTTTTGAGTTTGCAGCGAGAGGTGCCATTGAGGGTGCCTCTTGATGTATTCTACACACTGGAGCGTGACCTCGCGGTTGCGCTCCTTGTTGCCTGTGTCGCAAGGCTGTAGATTCAGGTACAGGTCTGTGGATGTCTCCCACTGCTCTGGGTCGTGGATGCCGTCGAACACCACCTTCACTTCGTCCACCTTCTGTGCGGCCAAGGCCGGTGCATGCTTAACGAAACAGTTCTTCGGCGATAGTGTTACCCAGTCTATCGTCCGTGGCAGCGGGTGGGTGCCGTTAGTCTCGATGGCGATATAAAAACCCTCATGGTGCAGCGCATTGATCAGTGCCTCGTCGACCTGCAGCGACGGCTCACCACCGGTAAGTACGACGAATCCGCACTCTTTCCACTGGCTGGCGGCTTTCACTATCTCGCCGGCAGTCATCTCCCGGTATTCCTTGAAGTCGGTGTCGCAGAACGGACACTTCAGGTTGCAACCGCTGAACCTGACGAACACGGCGGCGCGCCCTGTATGGCGTCCCTCGCCTTGCAGCGAATAGAATATCTCGTTGATACGGTATGTCTTCATGGTGTTATAGCAGGTATTCGGGTTCGATGGGGAAATGGTCGTCGAAAGCCTGGGCGACGTTACCGTCAGACTCGCGGACGATGGCTTTATAACACTCGGGGAACTGCTCCACCACCCACTCGGCTATGTTTTCGGCCGTCGGGTTGAAGGGTAGCAGGTCGTTGAAGTTGCCATGGTCGAGGTAGCCATGGATGGCCTGCTTGATGTGCTTGTAGTCAACCACCATGCCGTCGGCGTTCAGTTTCGTCGAGGCCAGAAACACGGTGATAGTCCAGTTGTGCCCGTGCAGTCGGCTGCACTTGCTTTCGTACGACAGGTTCAGCTGATGGCTGCCTGCCACTTCCAATTGTTTCGATATACAGTAAATCATACTCTAAAAAGCTTCCACCATGCTGGTGGGTAGGAAAAAAACGCTGACGTTTTTTCAGTATTTTTTATTTTCGGCTGCAAAGGTACAAATTTTTTGCATAAAAACAAAGACTTTTGGCCGATTTGTTTTAAAATCAATCAAAATTCACCCGACACCTGGAATGAAAAGTCCACTCACGGAAAAGCAATGATATAATTGTCGACCCATTTTTTGTGCAGCCGTTCTCCTGCGATGTTGTGAAGTGTCTGGGATGCCTTTTTTATTATAATAAAGGCGAGATTGCTGTGCAACAAAACCCTTCACAAGATGGCTAACTGTCAATAATACAACGAGATACGGTGAAGGGTTGGATGTGTGATGGATGATGTGAGATGGATGATGGATGATGTGAGAGGTGAGTGTGACATCGCAGGTCTTTGCATTTACTCTATTGGTAATTTCAATTAGTAGGCCGCTCACTGAGCTGAATAGGCCACTCACTGAGCTGAGAAGGCCACTCACGATCGTGAGAAGGCCACTCACTGCGTCGAAAATGCTTGGAAGAATTCGTGAAGGGCGTTGTCCCGCCAACTCTTCACATTGCCTCACCGAAACCTTCACATTGTCTCACCGAAACCATTCACCGTAAATCATTGTTTTACAACATGTTACAGCGTTGGTGAAGGGTTTCCCGATTGATGAATCATGATAAGTAAGAGAGGGGATTATTCGCACCAATAGGTCAACTGCTATATTATTGCTCACGGAAATGAGTATTTGTTTATCGAGGTTTTGGAAGACGAGTGTCTCGCATAATGTTAAAACCGCAACAATCAGGAAGACTTTTGGCCGATTTGTTTTAAAATCAACCAAAAGTCTTAGTTTTTCAGTGATGTATCTCAGCTACATGCTGTCTTCCCATATACTGCCAGAGATGTTAGGTGGCAATAGGTTGTCGTTGTCAAGGCCTGTGGTGACCACGTCGGTTATCGAGCCGATCAACAGTTGGCTGTGGGTTGCGATCCTGACAACCTCCACACGTGGTTCTATGTATTCTCTTTTCCTCATGGCTGTGCCTCCTGTTTACTTTACGACAACCTTACGTCCGTTCACGATGTAAAGGCCCTTGGCCAATTTGCCGTTTACCTTTTGCCCTGAGAGGTTGTAGATGTCATTATTCATGATTGACTCATTGTTCATCAGCAGTGTGGTATCGGCAATGCCAGTCAGTTCTCCTTCACCCAAGTCGAGGCGGAAGTCACGTACGGCAGCACCATCCTTCAGCTGGAAATAGGCGCGGAAGCCTTTCAGATAGCTGTCGGCCTCGGCGGGGGTGTTGACCACCGACGGGTATTGCAGCTCATTGCCGTTAGCGAGGAAGAGCACACAGTTCTCGTCGTTTTCATGGCCGGTAGGTCCAGTGACGAGCGTCTTGCCTGTCGTCGGTACGAAAACGACGTTACCCGTCTCACTGGGAGTGAGTGCGCTTTCAATGGTGACATGCTCGAAGGATGGGTTCACTATGTCAGCGGCCACCTTGACGAGGTAGGGCTTTCCGGCTTCGATGGCCGATGCGTCAGCAAAGGTCAGAGTCAGCGTACCGCTGGTGAGCGACGATGTCGTCAGTTCCTTTGCCGTGATGCCCTTGGCAGTCATTGTGGCGGCATCGATGTCGAACGGTGCTGCAAAGGTGTTCCAGCTGCCAGCCTTCAGCGTACGTGTCAGGGTGGCGTTGACTTCGTGCCCATTCCTGCTGCCGATGGCTCCGGTGTTCTCTGCATCCTCGGCGAGAGTGAAGTCAACAAGGTCGCTCACGAAGAAAGCGTTGGCTTCGGGGAATTTCGTTTCCCATTCCGCTGCATCAGCGACGTGGAAGATGGTAGACTTCGGATAGGCAAAAGCCCACTTCATTCCGCCTTCCCAGTTAATGTCTGAGCTGGCATAGCAATAAACATCCGTCAGGTTGGAACAGATGAAATTCTCTTCGTCAATGAACGTGATGCCCGAGGGGATATTGATGCTCCGCAATCCGTCAGTCAGGTGGAAGGCCCGTCCCTCGATGGTTGTCACGGACTCTGGCAGCACAAGGTCGAAGGGGGCGGTTACAGCCCAGAAGGATTCGTAGCCGATGGTGGTGATGCCATCGGGGATAGTCGTGATGTTACATCCTACAACGAGTTTGTTGGTAGCCTTTTCAAAGATGCCGTTGCAGCCAAGGTCGGCGTATTTAGGATTTTCGGCATCCACCGTCACGGAAGTCATATTGCAGTCTGCGAAGTAGCCACTGCCGTAGATGGTTGTGACGTTTTTCGGGATGACGATGGAGGTGATGCCAGAGCTCCAGAATACGGAACCGTTATAATACAGCTGGGGGTCGGTCTGCACACTGCCCAACGTGGTCAGGCTTTCGGGCAGGCTGATGGAAGTAAGCATCGTACAAGAAGAGAAAGCCGACTGATTGATAGTGGTGACACTTGACGGGCTGACGAACGTTACCGTGGTCAGCGAGCTACAGTCCGTAAATGCTCCCTCACCGATGGACTCCACGCTGGCTGGAACAGCAAAGGATGATAATGATGTACAGCGGTTGAAAGCGCTTTTGCCGATAGTCGTCAGCGTGGGCGTACCCTCAAAAGATACCGAGGTGAGTTGCTCGCAGTACCAGAAAGTGTAGTCGCCGGTGGATGTCAGGCTGGAAGGCAGGACAATGCCAGTCATCTTGTTTTTCGCCGTGTCGTCATAACGGAACGTGTAGTCGGCAATGGACGTTACCGTGCCTTCATAGACGACCGTACCCGTGCCGCCTGCAAACTCATGACTCTTGACGGCGGTGGCGCCAATAAAATTGCTGATGTCGTCGAAGATGGTTAGTTTCTCGCTGGCGGTGTAGGCAAATGTCGTGGTGGTAGCTGCAGGTGCTCCGCCCTGTGCCACAATCTTGTCAGCAAAGACACTCCAGCCAGCAGCAGTCTTGTAGGTGTCGAGGGCAACGGCAGGAACGTAGACGGTGGGAATCTCGGCCATGTCCATGAACACGTCTTCACCGAGCGTCGGGGGCGTGGTGGCATTGATGGTAACGCTTTTTAAAGCGAAGTTCTCGCCAAAGGCTCCCATGCCGATGCTGGTCAGTGTACTGGGTAGCGTGACGTCGGTGATGGCGAGGTTCATATAAAACTCCATGGCGGGAATGACGGCGATGCCCTCTTCAACGACCAGATGGTAGATGCCGCAAGGGTATCCTACGTTATTGTCAGGGTTGAATCCGCCACCCTGGCCACCCATTCCGGCACTATTCCAAGGACGGTTATACTGTCCCAGTTTGGTGCCGCTGATGGTCAGTGTGTGTGTGCCCATGTCGAAAGTCCATGTGGCTTTCGTCACATCGTCATCACCGTCTTCGTCATATCCGTTGGGACCACAGTAGCCGGCAGGACTCTGAATCTTGTCGCCAAAATCTGCCCAACCACTGGCTGCCTTGTAGGTAGCAGTATTCTCGGACTTCACATAGACGGTCGCGATGGGGCTGTCGCCAAAGGCTTTGTCGCCGAGCGTCGGGGGAGCGTCGGCATAGCAGCCTATGGAAACAAGATCGTCGCAATAGCCAAAGGCACGCTCGCCGATTTCTGTGACGGTGCTGGGTATGCTGACCGAGCTGAATGGCGTCATCATGAAGGCGTAGCTTTCTATCTTTTCCAAACCCTCTGGCAGCGCGACGTTCCACACATTGGTCTCTTCTAAACAAGCCCAGCCAATGGTTTTCAGCGTGCTGGGCAGTTGGATGCTGCGCAGGTTCTCGTACATGGCGAAAGCCCAGGCGGGGATGCTGGTGATACCCTCGCCAATGATGACCGACTGAACGTCTTCATAGTGAGCAAACCACGGATATGCCGTTGGCATGTCGTGAGAATACTCCTTGATGGCACCTGTTCCTTGGAACACCAGTTGGCTACCATTAAATTCCCACGTGACATCCTCCTCATTCGGATAGCCGCAGTAGTTCTGGGCATTCACACTCACACATGCCATCGCTGCGACGAGTGTACACGTCAGTTTTAAAAGGTTTGTTTTCATAAGCGAAACGTTTTAGTGAATAATATTGAAAGTTATAGTTTTATAATTGTTTATTTTTTAGACACTATAGCGCACAATTATCCCATGACAATTGACAACAGACAGGTGGTGCTATCCAATCTTCTGGCTCTTCTTCTCTGCTCCCTTGTCAGTAGGGACACCCTCGGTAAACATGCGGCGCAACCCCTGTTCATAGGCATGAAGAGCCTCCATGCCCTTACGGGTGATGCGGCATGTAGAGCGAGCGGTGGGGCCACTGCCGCTCTTGTCGACCTGCAGGTACTCTGCATCCTGCAGCAGCTTAATCTGCACGCTCAGATTGCCGCGCGTGGCTCCGGTGATTTCACATAGGTACATGAAGTTGGCGCTCTCCAGACTGTCGAGAGCTACCATGATTTTCAGACGTAGCTCGTTGTGTAGCAACGGATTGATGACAGGAAACTTAAATGCCATAGTTCTTTACGTATTTATTAAAAAGGTGTCCTGGAATAATCAAGGTAATCACGGTGACAAGGGCAGCGACCAGGAGCTGCCATGGCCAATAGTCGCCCTGAAAGAAAAGACTGGTGAAAGAGAGCATGGTACCTGCGATGCCACACACTGTCTTGGAGCGAAAACGGAGAATGATACCCGTAACAAAACAGCCGAAGCCGACGAGGATTCCCTGAAACGTGCAGTAAAGCATCTCAAAGACACCCGCAAATCCCATCGTTGCCCCACCGATGCAGCTGACGAAACCCACAAATTTCCACATCTGCAAGATGGCGTTCGCGTCTAGCGAGCGGTTGCCCGTTCGCTCATAGTCCTTCCGAAGGAAATAGACCATCAGTGGCACACCCACCAAGGGGATGCCCAGCCAGATCCACTCGCACCAGTTCTTATGCCAAATCATGAGCATAAGGAATTCTAAGACGAGGAAAATAGCCGTCGGGTAGCCCCAAGCAAGGAAGATATTCTCGCCTGTGATTTCCTGATGGCTCCTCACCTCAGCCCGTATGTGGGTGATGATATCCAGTTCGCTGTGGTCGCTTGTCAACATATATATGGTGCTGGTGGTTATTGTTGCTGCAAATATAATGTTTATTTTTTAAACAAGAGTGATTGCTGTTTATAATTTAAACATTATTAAGAATCACCATGCACGCATAAAACATCTTCTTTAAAATATGAAAAATTATAGGCTGTTTTTGCTGATAATTGTGGGAAAATGCTTATCTTTGCAAATTGTAATGTCGTAACATCACAAATGAAAGAAAACAAACTATGAAGAAACGGACTCTCATCGTGTTGATGGCTGTAGCATCGCTGACGGCCAGTGCACAGTACAAATCGCAAGTGTGGTCGCCCGACAATGGCGACGGCACATACACCAACCCCGTCATCAATGCCGACTACAGCGACCCCGACGTCTGTGTGGGGGCCAGCGGCGAGGACTACTACATGACGGCCTCGTCGTTCCAGTGTACACCGGGGCTGCCCATCCTGCATTCCCGCGATTTGGTGAACTGGGAGATTATCAATTATGCACTGAAAGACCGGCTGTACGATGGTGACTGCAAACTGATAGATCATTATAATACCGTGCAGCATGGCAATGGCGTGTGGGCACCCAGCATCCGTTTCCATAACGGCGAGTACTACATTTATTGGGGCGACCCTGACCACGGTGTGTATATGGTGAAGACCAGCGACCCTGCCGGTGAGTGGTCCAAGCCGCTGTGCGTCATCAGGGGCGAAGGATATATCGATACCACACCGCTGTGGGACGACGATGGCCGCTGCTACCTGGTGAACGGGTGGGCCAATTCGCGCGCCAAATATGCATCGGTGCTCACCGTCCGTGAGATGTCAGCTGACGGCACGCATGCCATTGGGCAGCCCGTCATCGTCTTCGACGGCAACGGTACGGAAAACCGTACCTGTGAGGGACCGAAGTTCTACAAACGTGACGGCTGGTACTGGATCATGTGTCCCGCCGGCGGCGTACCCGGCGGTTTCCAGTTGGCCATGCGCTCACGGTCTCCCTACGGTCCCTATGAGCATAAGATAGTGCTCCAGCAGGGCAAGACGGACATTAATGGTCCCCATCAGGGCGGATGGGTTCACACGAAGTATGGCGAAGACTGGTTCCTGCACTTCCAGGACAAGGAAGCCTACGGCCGCGTGGTACACCTGAACCCGGTTGACTGGACTACCGGATGGCCCGTGATGGGCAAGAAGGGCGAACCCGTGACGAAATACCAGAAACCGAAGTCTTCGGGCAACACTATTGTCAATCCCGCAGAGAGCGACGAGTTCAACGCCCCCGTCATTGGCAAGCAATGGCAGTGGCAGGCCAACTACGACGAGAAGTTCGGCGTGCCTACAGCCTTTGGTACTATGCGCATCTACACCTATAAGCTGCCTCAGGATGCCAAGAACCTGTGGCTTGTGCCAAATATGTTGCTGCAGAAGACACCCGCCGACGAATTCACCGCCACCGCCAAGCTGCGTTTCACGTCGAAGGCCGACGGCCAGATGGGCGGCATCATCATGATGGGGCTGGACTATCAGGCACTCGTCGTCCGCAGGGTAGGCCGTGAGTTCCAGCTCGTCGTGCTCACCTGTAATCAGGCAGACAAGGGCAAGACCCAGCAGGAAGAGGTCGTGGCCACCCTTAAGCCCACCGCCGAGGATGCCATTGACTACAAGCCAGGCATTCACGAAGACATCTACCTGCGTGTGACCGTCAGCAATGCCGAGGCTGGCGTTCCCCACGGCGGCAAGCCTATGGTCAGCTTCGCATGGAGCCAGAACGGCAAGAAGTTCAAGGCCTGCGGAGGGCAGTATGCCATGAAGCAAGGCAAATGGATTGGTGCCAAGTTCGGTTTTGTCGCCGTCGAGAACAACCCCAAAGTTGACCGTGGGTGGATAGAGGCTGACTGGATACGTATCACAAAATAACACCTTAAAACAATAAAAAATCATGGCATTATCACAACAAGACCTGAAACAGCTGCAGCAGAAAGGTATCTCTGAGCAGCAGATTGAGAGACAGTTAGGAGAGTTCAAGACAGGATTCCCGTTCCTGAAGTTAGAGGCCGCCGCAGCCATCGGGCGTGGCATCGTAGCCCCCTCGGAAGCCGAGCGCAAACAGTATGTTACCGCCTGGCAGCAGTACAAAGCCGAGGGCAAGCGCGTGGTGAAGTTCGTGCCAGCATCGGGAGCTGCCAGCCGCATGTTCAAGGACATGTTTGCCTTTGTCGATGCCGACTACGACGTACCGACCACTGACTTTGAAAAGAAGTACTTCGACAACATCGAGAAGTTTGCCTTCTATCATGAGTTGGATGCCGCCTGCCAAAAGAACGAGGGCAAGGGCATCAAGGCACTCATTGCCGATGGTAACTACAAGGCCGTGGCAGCCAACATGCTGAAGGCCGAGGGACTGAACTACGGTCAGCTGCCGAAGGGACTGCTGCTGTTCCATAACTATGCAGAAGGACCACGCACCCCAATGGAGGAACACTTGGTGGAAGGTGCCCTCTATGCTGCATCGAACGGTGAGGCTCACGTTCATTTCACCGTCTCGCACGAGCACATGGATCTGTTCAAGCAGAAGGTAGCCCAGAAGGCCGACCTCTATGCTAAGAAGTACGGCATCAAGTACGACATCACGTTTTCCGAGCAGAAACCCTCCACGGACACCATTGCCGCCAATCCTGACGGCACACCGTTCCGCAACAGCGACGGTTCGCTGCTGTTCCGTCCCGGTGGACATGGCGCACTCATCGAGAACCTGAACGAGATAGAGGCCGACGTCATCTTCGTTAAGAACATCGATAACGTGGTGCCCGACCGTCTGAAAGGCGACACCGTAGAGTGGAAGCAGGTGATAGCAGGTGTGCTCGTCACGCTGCAGCAGAAGGCCTTCGAGTATCTGCGCCTGCTCGATACGGGCAAGTACACCCACGAGCAGATAGAGGAAATCATCCGTTTCGTTCAGCAGGATCTCTGCTGCCGCAAGGCTGACATTAAGGAACTGGAGGATGCCGAGCTGGTTATCTACCTGCGCAAGAAGCTGAACCGTCCGATGCGCGTCTGTGGCGTCGTAAAGAACGTCGGCGAGCCTGGTGGCGGCCCGTTCCTGACCTACAACCAGGACGGCACCGTCTCTTTGCAGATCCTGGAGAGTTCGCAGATTGACAAGTCGAACAAGGAGTATATGGAGATGTTCACCAAGGGCACCCACTTCAACCCCGTAGACCTTGTATGTGCCGTGAAGGACTACAAGGGCGACGCCTTCGACCTGCCCAAGTATGTTGATCCCACCACGGGCTTCATCTCGCAGAAGTCAAAGAGCGGCAAGGAGCTGCAGGCACTCGAACTGCCCGGTCTGTGGAATGGTGCCATGAGCGACTGGTCTACGGTGTTTGTCGAAGTTCCCCTCTCGACGTTCAACCCCGTGAAGACTGTCAACGACCTGCTCCGCGAGCAGCATCAGTAAGGCTTCGTGTTTCTATGGTCACGAATTGGAGAATCAGGGTGGCTTTAATTCTCTCATTCTCCAATTCGTGATGATAAAACATGGAGGCTTCTAATAAACGTTTACGGAGTTTTTCCGTATAAAAATGAGCCTTTTTTTTGTCGTACGGAAAAATAGTAGTAACTTTGCAGGAAATTAAACATCAATTCATTAATAAAGAATACTAAAACAAATGGCAAAAATTGTAACATTAGGCGAGATCATGCTTCGCCTGTCGCCCATGGGCAACGACCGTTTCAT
>CAMJWJ010000064.1 GCA_946409435.1 uncultured Prevotella sp.
CGACGGTTTCACCGGCGAGTACGTGCAGCTGATGGCCGACATCACCGTATCGACGATGGTGGGCACCAGCGAGACCCCCTTCAGCGGCACCTTCCTCGGCAACGGCCACACCATCACCGCTAACATTACTGACACCAGCAACGGCGGCACCGCCTTGTTCAGCTACATCAACGGGGCCACCATCAAGGACCTCACCGTGGCGGGCACCATCACAGGCGGCATACACGCGGCAGCCATCGTGGGCTTCGCGCAAGGCACGGGCAACAGCATCCGGAATTGCGTGGCCACAGCCAATGTCAGCGGCGGCACGCACATCGGCGGCATCCTGGGCCACGGCACTGACAGCGACATCGCCATCAGCGGCTGCGTCTTCAGCGGCACGATGACGGGCGGCGCTACGGCCAAGGGAGCCATCGTCGGATGGGGCGACAACGGCGGCACCAAGAGCGTCACCGACTGCCTCTACGTGCTGGCCGACGGCCAGAACACTAACGGCTTGGACCTCGTAAAGGGCAGCGGCACCGTCAGCGTGGCCAGCAGTTACAAGACCACCAGCGTCGGCTCCAATGGCACTAAGACCTATGCCTCTGCCACCGTTAATGGTGACCTCGGCGACCTGACACAGGACTACGGTGTGCTGACGGCCTACCAGAACGGCATCCTCTACAACGGCATGTACTACATGGCTCCCGCTACCCTCAGCGGCAGCGGCACGGAGGCAGACCCCTACCTCATCAGCAACACATACGAGTGGAACTCCTTCACCATTAACATCAGCAACGGCACCAACTACGGCGGGCAGTACGTGCAGCTGTCTGAAAACATCAGCGTATCGACGGCGGCGGGCACGAGCGAGTCCAATTCGTTCCAGGGGACCTTCCTCGGCGGCGGGCACACCATCAACGCCGCGATTAACAACACCGGCAACGACGGCACCGCCTTGTTCAGCTACATCAACGGTGCCACCATCAAGAACCTGAAGGTGGCGGGCGCCATCACCGGCGGCATGCACGCGGCAGCCATCGTGGGCTTCGCGAAAGGCACGGGCAACGTGATTCAAAACTGCGTGGCCACGGCTAACGTCAGCGGCGGCACGCACATCGGCGGCATCCTGGGCCACGGCACCAACAGTGACATCGCCATCAGCGGCTGCGTGTTCAGCGGCACAATGACGGGCGGCGGCTCGGCCAAGGGAGCCATCTTCGGATGGGGCGACAACGGCGGCACCAAGAGCGTCACCGACTGCCTCTACCTGATGGCCGACGGCCAGAACACCGACGGTCTGGACCTTGTGCGGCTGAGCGGAGGCACCGTCAGCGTGGCAAACAGTTACAAGACCACCAACGCCGGTTCCAATGGCACGCAGTGCTTCCCTGCCACCGTCGAACCCGCCAACCTCGGCGACCTGGTGCAGGACTACGGCATGGTGACGGCCTACCAGAACGGCATTCTCTACCACGGCACATACTACATGGTTCCCGTTACCATCAGCCTGGCCGACAACGCCGACAACAGCACGACCATCAGCAACAACGGCGGCTACGTGGCTGACGTGACGCTGCAAGACCGCACGCTCTACAAGGACGGCGCATGGAACACGCTGTGTCTGCCGTTCTCGTTGAGTGCAGCGCAGATTGCTGCCCATGCGGACTTTGCAGGGGCAACGCTGATGACTATGGACGTGACAAAGAAGAACGGCTTTGACACGGAGGATGGCACGCTGTATCTTTGCTTCAAGTCGGCAACAGCGATTGAGGCTGGAGTGCCCTATCTGGTGAAATGGACGAGTGGTGACGACATCAGCAATCCTGTATTCCAGGGCGTAACCATCAGCAACTCGACGGTTCAGACTGTGGAAAGTGAGACCACAGGGCTGGAGACGGTGCAGATGGTGGGTACGTACTCGCCAGTCAGTGTGACTGCTGATGACAAGAGCATCCTGTTCTTGGGTGACGCAAACACATTGTACTACTCAACAGTTGACCGCCAAATTCGCTCATGTCGTGCCTACTTCTCAGTGCCGTACATCAATGGACATGCTGGAGCTAAGGCACGTGCGTTTGCATTAAGCTTTGACGGTGAAGTAACGACAGGCATTATTGAAGTCTCTGCAAATTATAATGGAGTGACGGATGATGCATGGTATTCGTTGGACGGTGTGCGCCTGAGCGGAAAGCCGACACAACGCGGAATGTATATCAATAAAGGTAAAAAAATAATTGTCAAGTAAGCGATATGAAGAAAGAATATATGAAGCCCTCTATGAAGGCAATTGAGTTACAGCACAAGGCACGACTTCTGGCTGGAAGTGGTGATGTGAGAGGTCTGCAATCAAGTGGCTGGAATAATCCTGTTGATGAGCTAAATCTTAGCGATCAAGGTGGCGGTAGCAGCATTTGGGACAGATAAGAACCAAATCATAATCAATGAAGAAGTAGCGGCGTTCAACTCCTGGACGTCGCTACTTCTTGTTAGTATGGGACAGGGCAAAAGAAGCCGGTCTTGCTTCAACTCACAAAAAAGCACATTGAAAAAACCCTTCACCACGGCGGCAGACTGTTGCAGGTCAAGCCGTTAGGGTGAAGGGTTATTGAATGCCCGTCGGAGAAGTGGCGGGCGCTCCGAGGAGACGGGCGGACACCCGGAAGGAAGGGGGCGCCGACGGGCTACAGGGCTACGACGCGGTAGACGTTGCCGCTGTGGTGGTGCTCACGGGGAATGGAGAGTCGGCGGAGCATGGTGCCGAAGGAGGTCTCGGAGACAGGACGCAGCAGGGAGGGACGGCGGTGCGAGAGGCTGTCCATCAGCTGGCCGGCCGAGCGCAGCAGCACGCTGTCGGGGGAGTCGGCGTCGGTGGCGGCGCGGAAGAACTCGGTGAACAGCAGCTCGACGGCGTCGGGCTTGTAGTAGCGCTCGTTGCGGTGCTGCATCTCCTGCTCCTCGTCCTTGGTGAAGTAGTAGCGCTGGCCGGTCTCCACCTCGTGCAGCAGCTGGGCGTAGAGCTGGCAGTGGTCGATGGCGTCGATGTCGATCATGCCGTCAGGCTCGAGGATAAGGAACCGGCGCGACCCGCTGCGGTCGGTCAGCAGCTGGCGCGAGTTGCTGGTGCCTACGAAGGAGGCGATGCGCGGCAGCTGGTTGAAGTTGGTCTTGTAGGCCTTCACGAACGAGGGACGCAGGGTCTGCATGAGCGTCTTCAAGTCGGGCATCTTCTTGGCAGGAAGCTTGTCGAACTCGTCGATGTTCAGCAGGGCAAACTCCACCAGCTTACGCTCCGACTGGCTGCGCGAGGCCAGCGTGAAGTCGTCGGTGTAGTACGACTCCAGCTCGTCGGGCAGCAGGGCATGCAGGAAGGAGCTCTTGTGGAGTCCCTGGCGAGGGCTGACGAGCAGCAGCATGACGGCATTGGCATGGTTGTCGTCGACACCGAGCCACTGGGCCACGACGGCACGCAGCCACACGGCCATCATGCGCCGGCAGTAGTCCGAGCCGTTGATGCGCGCGGCCAGCGGTGCCACGCGGTCGATGCCGTCCCACGTGCCACGCAGCTGTGACAGCCACTGGACCACGGGGTGGTAGTCGACAGCCATCTCGGAGCGTATGCGCTGCTGGACAAGGCTCTTCAGACAGAACACCTGCCCGTCGTCCTGCACGCGGTTCATGATGGTGTTCATCTGACGCTCGTCTACGGGCAGCCAGCCGTTATCGGCAGGACGGCCGGCGGCCTCCTCCCCGCACTGGCCGGCAGTCATGGCAGGCCGGCGGCGGCGGTACTCATAGCTGTCGCGCACCACGTTGTGGCGAAACTCGAACTCGCTGTCGACGAAGGCCGCCATCTCGTGGATGGGTCGCAGCATCGCCTGCTTGCGCTGCCGGTAGCGCGACAGCTCGTCGGCCTTCTGGGCGGCGACGGTCTTCTGGAGGTTGTCACTTAGCAGCTGGTTCTCATGCTCCAGCTGCCCGATGTACTCGTTGCATTGCTGCAACTTCTTGGTGAGATTGAAAATGTGTGTCATTATTAGATTAATTTTAGAAGTTAGCGGTGCAAAGGTAAGACATTTTTTGATAACTTGCAAGCCATATATGCCTCAAATATAACGGTTTAGATTAAAATCGCAACCCATCAACCGGTGCGATTCCGTGGATAACTTTCGCTGCTGAGTGGCGCAGATTTTCATTGCCGACTGCCGTCGGCAACGTTGCTGACATAGGTAGGCAAGGCTGCTGACAAAGGTCGGCAAGGCTGCTGACGGCCGTCGTCAATAAAAAAATAGGCCTTTTGGAAGAGAAAGTCTTGCACATGTCGGAGAAAATGCGTAACTTTGCCAACGTAAAGTCAAACACTACGGAAACGGCTCCGGCCGGTACAGCAACAATCCCGTCCGGCATGGAAACGGCTCCGACCGGTACGTAACAGAACAAAAAGAACAGAACGACATGAAGAAAGGTTTTTCCATTCCCTACAGCGTCCACCCCACGCCGAAGCCGACGGGCGAGGGCGAGACGACCTACCACGTACGCGTGAAGCAGCGCGGCGTCGTACACACCAAGGAACTGCGCTACCACATCGACGCCCACACCATGGTGAAGCCGGGTGTCTTCGACCTGGTGATGAACACGCTGTTCGACGAGATAGCCGAGCAGCTGCTCGACGGCAAGGGCGTACACATCGACGGGCTGGGGCTGTTCAGCGTACAGTTAGGCACGGTGAAGCAACAGGACAAAGACGGCCACTGGCACACGAAGACCTACACCTCGCCAAGTCAGCTGACGGCCCGCGAGGTTTGCGTCGACGGCATCAACTTCGTGCCCGACAAGCAGATGATGATGCGATTCGTCAGGGAGCGCTGCAGCTTCGAGCGCGACAAGTACGAGCCGGCCAGCGACGTGCCGCGCGGCGAGCTGATCAAGACGCTGGCCGAGCACTGCGCCGAGCATGGCTCGTTTACGCGCCGCGAGTTCCAGCGCATGTTCGGCGTCACGCGCTACCGTGCCGACCAGATACTGACAGCCCTCGTCAGCGAGGAGTACCCCAAATACTACCGCACGAAGTACGGCAACCTCTGGGTGTATCGCAAGACGGGCATGTAGTGCACCAGCGGCGACACCCTTCACCGGAGTTGTCTAAATGTCAGCCATTTACAGCGTCGGTGAAGGGTTGCAGCGCAGAAGGAAAGACACATTGACAGCGAATTATCCGCTGCCGCGTGGGGACATCGGGCGCGCACGTACGTTATTATAATATAGTAAGAAACCACAAGAACGAATGACGATGAATACTTGGAAGCAGAATCTGGAAGAGACAAAACGCCACTACATAGACTGGTGGAACCACAAAGGGATTGTCATCAACATGTGGGAGCACTTCCAGGAGGGCGTCACGCCCCATGCCGACATACCGGCACCGAAGCCCTACAGAGACCTGAACCAACGGTGGTTCGACCCGGAGTGGCGAGCCGAATACCTGGACTGGTACGTGGCCCACTCGTCGCTGATGGCCGACATGCTGCCCGTGGCCAACACGCAGCTGGGACCAGGGTCGCTGGCGGCCATACTGGGCGGTGTCTTCGAGGGCGGCGAGGACACCATCTGGATTCATCCGCGGCCAGAAGCAGCACTACAGGCCGACGGCATGGACGCCGATGACATCGTGTTCGACCCCACCCACCCCAACTGGCTGTTGCACAAGGAGCTGCTGAGGGCATGCAAGCGTAAGGCGCAGGGGCACTACTACGTGGGCATGCCCGACCTGATGGAGGGACTGGACGTGCTGGCGGCACTGAAGGGCACCGACAAGGTGCTGCTCGACACGGTGATGCGCCCCGAAGTGCTGGAACGCCAGGTGCAGCAGGTCAACGACATCTACTTCCGCGTGTTCGACGAGCTGTACGACATCATCCGCGAGGGCGACGAGATGGCCTTCTGCTACTTCTCGGCATGGGCACCCGGCAAGATGTCGAAGCTGCAGAGCGACATCTCGACGATGATCAGCCGCGACGACTACCGCCGCTTCGTGCAGCCGTTTATCCGCGAGCAGTGCCAGAAGATTGACTACACGCTGTACCACCTGGACGGCGTGGGAGCCATGCACCACCTCGACGAGCTGTTGGAGATCGACGAGCTGAACGCCATCCAGTGGACTCCCGGCGTCGGCGAGCCACAGGGTGGCAGTCCCAAGTGGTACGACCTATACCGGAAAATCCTGGCCCACGGCAAGAGCATCATGGCTTGCTGGGTGACGCTCGACGAGCTACGTCCCCTGCTCGACAACATCGGCGGCGACGGCGTACACATCGAGATGGACTTCCACAACGAGCGTGAGGTGGAACAGGCGCTGAGGATTGTGGAGGAATACAGAGAGTCCACCCTCAAAGAGCCTACCCCCACCCTCTTGCAAAGGGAGGGGAGCCTGAACGTCAGACTCAGCAACGGCATGAGCGACAAGGAGGCCGAACAGCAAGTAAACAAGATCATCGAGGCTATTGAGCATAGAGAGACTCCTCTCCTCCTTCTACTCGACGGCGCCATGGGTACCATGATACAGCAGTACCAGTTGCGCGAAGAGGACTTCCGAGGCTGCCGCTTCGCCCTGCACTCCACCGACCTGCGCGGCTGCAATGACGTGCTGTCGCTGACGGCACCCTTCGTCGTACGCGACATCCACCGCAAATACCTCCAGGCCGGCGCAGACATCATCGAGACGAACACCTTCAACGCCCAGCGCATCTCGCTACAGGACTACGGTCTGCAGGACAGCGTACGCGACATCAACCTCGCCGCCGCCCGACTGGCCCGCCAGTGTGCCGACGAGTATTCCACGCCCGTCAGGCCCCGCTACGTAGCCGGCAGCATAGGCCCCACGAGCCGTACCTTCATCGGCGAGGAGGAGAAAGGAGACGGCAAGCAGTTTGCCGCAGCCCTGCGCCAGGCATACACCGAACAGATAGAAGCCCTGCGCGACGGCGGCGTCGACCTGTTGCTCGTCGAGACCATCTTCGACGTTGAGGTGGCGCGCATCGCCATCGAGTCAGCCCGTAACGTGGCCCCGCAGCTGCCCGTCATGCTCAGCTTCAATGTCTCGACACCCGACGGCCACAACATGTTAGGACAGGACATCATCGAGTTCCTCGACAACGAGGTAGCGGCTGCCGGCGGCAGTGTCCCCTTCTTCTCCGTCGGTATCAACTGCGTGACAGACATTGCGCTGATGGCACCACTCGTCATCCGGCTGGCACAGTTCGGCACGCGGGTGAGCCTCTATCCCAATGCCGGGCAACCCGACAGCAACGGCCACTACAACAAGACGCCCGAAGCACTGGCGGCCGACCTCTGGCCACTGCTGCAGCACCATCACCTCAGCATCGTCGGAGGCTGTTGCGGCACCACGGATGCACACATACGCACCATTGCCAAGGTCATCGAACCAATAGAGGGAATCAGGCTGGAGGGGAAGATACCCGCCGCCACCACCAAACAAAGGGAGAAGAGCCTGACAGCCAGGAATGGCGGCCAAACAATGGAGACACACAACACGAACCATAAAGCCCCTCATCCTTCGGGAGCAGATGGAGACAAGCTATTCTCAGCCATCCTCGCCGGCAAGAGCGACGACGCCGTTGCTGCCACTCGTGAGGCGATGGCTGCTGGCGCCGTACCACAGGAACTGATCAACGGCCAGATGATAGGCGCCATGAGCGAGGTGGGACGGCGATTCCAGGACGGCAAAGCCTTCGTGCCACAGCTGCTCATGGCCGGACGGGCCATGAAAGCTGCACTCGAACTGCTGAAGCCCATGATGGCAGGAGAAGCCTCAACGGCCATCGGCAAGGTGGTCATCGGCACCGTGAAGGGCGACCTCCACGACATCGGCAAGAATCTGGTGGCATCGATGCTGGAGGGCTGTGGCTTCGAGGTCGTCAACATCGGCATCGACGTCTCGGCCGACAAGTTCATCGAGGCTGTCAAGGAGAACCAGCCCGACATCCTCTGCATGTCGGCCCTGCTCACCACGACGATGGGATATATGAAAGAGGTCATCGACGCACTCGAAGCCGCCGGCATCCGCCAGCAGGTGAAGGTGATGGTGGGAGGTGCTCCCGTCACGCAGGGCTTTGCCGACGAGATTGGCGCCGACGGCTACAGCGACAACGCCAATTCAGCTGTCAACGTAGCCAAACAGCTGCTGCACAAGAGTCTCTGACACGGCGACACCACCTGTCTATGTCGTCACCGTGACGCGGCGGTTGGTGGGGTCGCTGATGACCTGTCGCACGATGTCGCCGACCTGCTCCTTCAGTTCCTCGATAAACTGGCGGGCATCGTACTTCTTGGCTTCGATGTCGCGCAGCTTCTTCTCCCAGATGCCGGTCAGCTCAGGACTTTTCAGCAGTTCCTCGCGGATGAGGTCGATGAGTTCCATGCCCGTCGGCGTGGCCACGAGGTTCTTGCGCTCCTTGCGGATATAACGGCGCTTGAAGAGCGTCTCGATGATGGCGGCACGGGTGGAAGGGCGGCCGATGCCGTTCTCCTTCATCGCACGCCGCAGCTCCTCGTCGTCCACCAGCTTGCCGGCGGTCTCCATGGCACGCAACAGCGTGGCCTCCGTGTAATACTTGGGCGGCGTTGTCCATTTCTCGGTCAGCGTAGGCGTGTGCGGACCGCTCTCGCCTTTCTCGAAGGCGGGCAGCGTGCGCTCCTCGTCCTTCTTCTGGCTGTCATCGTCGTCGGTAGCCTGCTGGTCCTTGGCATACACGCTACGCCAGCCCGGCTTCAGTATCTCCTTGCCGCTGACTTTAAACTCGATGCCCTTCCCTGCCGCCTTCTGCTGCGTAGGCTGCGCCTCCGTCCCGTTTAGTGTAGGCTGCGTCTCTTTTAGTGTATGCTGCGACTCCGTCGCAGCCCCTTGCGGCTCCGTCGCAGCCCCCTGCACCTCGCCCAGCACCGTGGTCGTCGAGAACTCGCAGTCGGGATAGAAGACGGCGATGAAGCGGCGGGCAATGAGGTCATAGACCTTCTGCTCCAGGTCGCTCAGCCCCTGCGGCACCTGCCCGGTGGGGATGATGGCGTGATGGTCGGTGACCTTCGACGTGTCGAACACCTTCTTCGACTTCTGCAACGGTTTGCCGGTGGCCAGCGTCTTCACCAGTTCGGCATAGGGCGCATGACCGTAGAACTGCACCTGGAAAAGACCGTTGAGCGTCTGCGGGCACTTAGGATAGACATCGTCAGGCAGAAAGGTGGTATCGACACGCGGATAGGTTGCCAGCTTCTTCTCGTAGAGACTCTGGATGAGGTTCAGCGTTGTCTCCGCCGAGAAACCGAACTTCTTGTTACACTCCACCTGCAGCGACGTCAGGTCGAAGAGCGATGGCGGAGCCTCTCTGCCCTTCTTCTTCTCGACCTTGGTGACGGTGAACGGACGGCCCTCGATGAGCGAGAAGGCCTGCTCGCCCTCCTCTTTCGATGTGAACTTACCCTGCGTGGCGGTAAAGGTGGTGGCGCGGTAGACGGTGGCCAGCACCCAGTAAGGCTCTGGCTTGAAGTTGTCGATCTCCTTCTGGCGGTTGACGATAAGGGCCAGCGTAGGTGTCTGCACCCGACCGATGGACAGCACCTGACGGTTCTGACCGTACTTGATGGTATAGAGGCGCGTGGCGTTGATGCCCAGCAGCCAGTCGCCGACAGCCCGAGACAGACCGGCCAGATAGAGCGACTGATATTCCGACTGGTCCTTCAGCGTGGCAAAGCCTTCGCGGATGGCTTCGTCGGTCATCGACGATATCCACAGCCGCCGGACGGGACAAGTGGCCTGCGCTTTCTGCATGACCCAGCGCTGGATGAGTTCGCCCTCCTGACCGGCGTCACCGCAGTTGATGATGCCGTCAGCCGCCTGCATCAGCCGCTCGATGGTGGCAAACTGCTTCTTGATGCCCTGGTCGTCCTTCAACCGGATGCCAAAGCGGGGCGGTATCATGGGCAGCACCGACAGGCTCCACGATTTCCACATCGGCGTGTAGTCCTCAGGCATCTTCAGCTCGCACAGGTGACCAAAGGTCCATGTCACCTGATAGCCGTTGCCCTCCATATATCCGTCGTGGCTGGCCGTCGCTCCGATAATGCGGGCGATGTCCTTGGCCACACTGGGTTTCTCAGCTATACAAACTATCATATCTGTCGTTTAGCGCATTGGCTGCGCGTTGGTTCTATTATTAATGTTGAATCTGGTAGTCGTGAACATATTGCCTCAGCGGGGCTGCAGCCTCGGCATGCTTGGGCAGGTAGCGCAGCATGACGGTGACGGTACGCGTCGAATCGTCAATCACCTTGCCGTAGTATTCCATCTTGCCATCCTGGCCTGTATGGATGCTATAGCCATCGCCTGCCTCGACGAGTTCGGCGCCCATACCCATCAGTGCCTGGCTGGGGACACGGTACACCACTGTCTTTTCAAGGTCCTGCACCATAAAGGACATCGACAGATTGTTGTCGCCCTTGAACACCTCCATCTGGTGGTCCTCGACATACTCATGACGAAGATAGCTGGGATACTGAATGTCGAGGTCGAGCGCCTGGCTGTGGTAGCTGACCGTGGTGTAGTCGCCCATTGCGATATTCAGGCTGTCGTTGCTATCGAGGACATTGACGAACGACTTAGGCTGCTGCCGATGACAGCCAGACATTATAAGTAAAAAGGCAAACAGGTAAACAGGAAAAGGTAAAACCGTGAAACGGTGAAAAGGTATGAAGCTTGCGCTCCCTACTCTCCGTCTGTTGCCGTGACTATTGTTCATATCCATGTTCGTTATTCTCACCTTTTTTATATTTAACTTTTTCACCTTTTTACTTTTTCACCTTTTCGCTTTTTACATCAGCAGCCGCTCCAGCATGGGAATCTCAATGCGACCGCGGTGCAGGGTGAGCAGCCCGTCATGCTGCATGGCATTCAGCGCCTGGCTGATGTCAAGACGGCTGTCGTTCAGTTCGGCGGCCAACTGGTTCATCAGTACATAGAACGTCTTTGGACCTGCAGGGTAGACGCAACGCGAGAAGAAGAAGCGCACGAGCACCGCCCTCAGCGTAGGCGGTGCCGACCGCCATGCGTTATGGTGCAGCCGCTGGGTCTCTGCTGCCAGCATGTTCAGCATGTTCAGCCGGAAGACCAGCTGGGTTTCAAGCAGCAGCAGTACCTCCTGCTTGTCAAGGCTGATGAAGTTGCAGGCCGTCAGTGTCTTGAACGACGAGGAGTACTTCTGCGTCAGGCCGAAGAGCCGTTCCGGCTGTATGACATACGGCGCATTGACACGCTCTACGACGGTGCACTTGTGGTCGTCGCTGACCGTCTGAACCATCAGCGTCCCGCTGGTCAGGAAAATGAGGTGACTGCAGGCATCGCCCTCCTTCACGAGCCATTTGTCAGCAGCGAGTTTCGAGAAGTCCAGCTTGGTATGCCCCACGACCTCCATGAGTTCCGTGCGGCTCATGCCCTGAAACAGGGTGAACTGCAACAGTTGTTCATGTATCTTCAGTTCATAGTTCATAGTGCATAGTTCACAGTTAAGCGACGCCTCTGGCTAATCCCGCAGTCCATAGTCCAGCGCTACTGCATCTTGTCCTCCAGCGACGGCGAGAACCATACGGCCAGTTTGCCTTGCTGGTCGGTATAGATCAGGTAGGCCATCAGTCCCTTCTCTTGTTCCAATATACGGCGTGCACCATCCATCCCCATCACCATGAACGATGTAGCGTAGGCATCGGCCGTGGCACAGTCGGAAGCCAGCACGGTAGCCGACAGCAGCGAATGCTGCACGGGATAGCCCGTGCGTGGGTCGATGGTGTGGGCATATTTCCGTCCACCCTTGTAGTAGAAGTTGCGGTAGTTGCCGCTGGTGGCCATCGAACGGTCGGTAACGTTCAACACCGTCTGGTATTCGTTGCTGACCTGCAACGAGTCGTCGGTAGGTTTGGTGACACCTATCCGCCACGGCAACCGCTTGGGGCTGACGCCACGGGTGGTCACCTCGCCGCCTATCTCAACCATGAAGTTGCTGACGTCATGACGACTCAGCAGCTGCGTGACGGCATCGACACCGTAGCCCTTGGCGATAGCTGAGAAGTCGAGCATCATGCCCGGACAATTCATGAGCAGTTCCTGCCCCTTCAGTGCCAGGTGCTGGTAGCCCACCAGCTGGCGCAGGCTGTCGACCTGACGGCTGTCGGGCATCTGCTCGTTACGGAAACCGAAACCCCATGCGTTGACCAATGGCGCCACGGTGATGTCGAAGGCTCCGCCGGTTTTTTCCGACACCTGGCGGGCCAGTTTGTAGACATCAAGGAACATGCTGCTCAGCACAGGGTGCTCGCCGCGGTTCAGCCGCGACACGGTCGACGTGTCGTTGAACATCGAGAACTCCGCATCGACTTTCTTCAGCTCGGTTTCAATCTCCTGCTGCAGGTCATGGTCACTCTGGTAGGTGACGTTGTACACCGTGCCGAAGATAAATCCCGTGTGGTGCTGGTAAGGGATGGACTGCTGCTGCCGGATGATGAGCACGGTACCCACGATGAGCAGCACGAGGAAGGGTACCTGCCAGAGCAGTTGTTTCTTGCGTTGTTCTTTCATAGATTCTGTTCTTCAGTTTTACCACCACAACGGCAGTATCCTAAATATCGATAATCACATTGAAGTTGGCTGCCAGATTGTCGGAGTCGTTGATACCAAAGCCGGGTACATACCAGCTGGTACCGATGTCGCCCTCCTTATGGCTGATGCGTCGCTTGTAACGCACCGTCCACCCCAAATGGAGCGGACCGAACACCTGAGCATCCAGACCAATGACTGCTTCCAGCCAGTGCTGACGGCAGGACATGCCCTTCACGCCAAAGCTTGCCGACGACATCCACACAGGGTCAGTCAGCACCTCGCGGATGATGTCAGCCTTATAGGCTGTGAACCCGTAGCGGAAACCGGCATAAAGGCGGTTGGACTGATGCTTGTTGCGTAGTATGTTCCAGTCCATACCGAGGCGGAAGTATGGAGCCGTCGTCTTGTAAGTCAGTTCCGTCACCTCATCTTTCTTGTGGTTGGCACGTCCGACACCTACCTCAAAGATGGGGAACCACTGGTCGTGCAGATTGATGCGTAGCGCACCCTCTATCTCACCGTGGTCGGTGAGCAGCAGCATGGCCGGACCTACAAGGTCGAACGACAGAGAAAATCCGCGGAAGAGGGGTATGGAGTCTTGCTCCATGCTGAACATCTTCTTGAACTGAGCATGGGTGTTCGCCGTACCGGCTATCAGCAGCAACAGACTAATAGCGAGCCTTGAAATAGATGAGCAGATGAGTTTGCGTATCGTCATAGGTTACTTGCGACTGATTGATTACGACGGAATCGATGGCATGGTGGGTACACCGCGCACCGGTAAGCGTATGGAAGTAAGCAGGCTGGCAGTCAACGGACTCGAAGTGCTGGTGGTTCTCCTTCTTCAGGAAGAGTGTGTCAACGTATTCGTTGCCCAGCGTATCGGCAAGCAGCATGCAGAGAGTATCTTCAGGCAGGGTATAGCTGATGGGCAGCGCAAAGGACGAAGCAGTAGAACCGAACAGGCAGTTGAGCAACGTATCGTTCTTGTCGAACATGTGGTCACGGCCGGCACCGTCAACATTGACGCGCGGACTCCATATCCACAGCGTATCGACCAGTAGCGTGTCGGGAGTACCGTCGGCCTTCATCAGACCGTAATAGGTAGCCACGGTATTCTGCACAGGACAGTCGATACTGCTGCATGAAATGAGGAACGAGAAATGAAAGATGAGAAATGCTGATGCCAGCCATCCCCACAAGCATCTCAGGCTTTCTCCTGCACCAAATAATTGCTTATTCTTCATTGTCCAGCACTCATTGCTTACGGTTTATTTCTCGATTTGCGAAACGCGCAGCGTCTCCGCTATCTGGTATTCATTGCGTCCCTGGCTGTTGCGGCTAATGAGGTCGCCGAGGAAACCAGCCAAGAAGAGTTGTGTTCCAATCATCATCATGGTCAGCGCGATGTAGAAGTACGGCGAGTCGGTGACCAGACGCATGGGAACACCCTGCCAGAGTGCCCACGCCTTCTGTGCACCAAGGAATAAGGCGGCGAGGAAGCCAATGAAGAACACAATGGTGCCGAGGAATCCAAAAACATGCATGGGTTTCTTGCCAAACGTGCCAAGGAACCACAGGGTCATCAGGTCCAGATAGCCGTTGACGAAACGGTTCCAGCCCATGAACTTAGACTTGCCGTACTGGCGCTTCTGGTGGTGTACCACCTTCTCGCCAATCTTGTCGAAACCGGCATTCTTGGCCAGATAGGGAATAAAGCGGTGCATCTCGCCGAACACCTCGATGTTCTTCACCACGTCGCGGCGATAGGCCTTCAGACCACAGTTGAAGTCGTGCAGGTTCTTGATGCCGCTGACCTTGCGGGCAGTGGCATTGAAGAGCTTGGTGGGAATGGTCTTCGACAGCGGGTCGTGGCGCTTCTGTTTGTAGCCGCTCACGAGGTCGTACTGCTGATCCATAATCATGTGGTACAACTCGGGAATCTCGTCGGGCGAGTCCTGCAGGTCGGCATCCATCGTGACGACCACGTCGCCCTGCGCCTCCTTGAATCCACAATAGAGCGCCGGCGACTTGCCGTAGTTACGGCGGAACTTGATGCCCTTGACGTGCTCTGATCGAGCAGCCAACTCGGTGATGACATCCCATGAGCGGTCGGTAGAACCGTCGTTGACGAATATCACTTCAAACGAGAAGTTATTTGCCGCCATCACACGCTCTATCCAGTCGTAAAGCTCGGGCAGCGACTCGTCCTCATTATATAAAGGTATGACTACTGATATATCCATCTAATTTGTTTAACAATTATGAATGATTACTATTTGACGATTTACAATTTCTCAATTTGCCGTTACTCACCTCCCCACCCTCTGCACACGTTTCCGCTGCATCAGGGCAGCGACGGGCATACCGAGGATAAAACCTGCAGTGATGTTGATGGTCAACATGTTCAGCGCATGGTCGATGGGGCGCATCTGACTCATCTGCTCCAGGCCTTGCTTCATCTGTTCAGTAATGCCATAGAGCGTCATCAGCTGCTGCCCCTGCTCCGACAGGAACGCCTCGCTGATCTTGCCCATCAGGTAGCCTTTGTCAAGGAAACTAAAGTAGACCCAGATGGCTACCGCCAGCAGCAGGCCAGCGTAGAAATAGGTGAGCACCGTATAGCCATAGGCACGCATAAACGAGATGAAACCCTCCAACACCTCGTCGCGGTAGTGGCGCAGTCGGTTGGCAGCATAGAACGGCGACACCACGGCAAGCAACATGGACGCCATGGCCATCATCGAATTGGCCATACCAATGATGTAGCATACGAGTGCGCCAATCCACAGCAGCGAAAGCAATGCTCCATCCTGCCGTGCGAAGGCTTTCAGTTGTTTATATTCTTCTGGTGTCATATTCGGCTGCAAAGGTACTGATAAATAATGAGAAATGAGAAATGAGAAATAAGAAATGACACCCTATTCAGCTAAAAAAAGTTAAATACGCAGCCTTTCAAGATAATTTCTCGTTACTCATTTCTCATTTCTCATTTATTATAACTACCTTTGCAGCCGCAAAAACGGGCAGTCCTGTACGGCCAGCTCCCTCGGAATCC
>CAMJWJ010000065.1 GCA_946409435.1 uncultured Prevotella sp.
TCAGGTTGTGCTTGGCAGCCTCCACGTGGTGGTCGAGCACCTTCACGACGAAAGCTTCGGGAGAGACATACTTGCTGACCTCGGGATAAACAACCTCCTTCTTGCAGTCACCTTCGTACAGAGCCTTCTGCATCACGCCACTACGAACGGTAGCCATCTGGGGACGGTGGTCGGGGTTGACGATGGTGGCGACGATGTTACCACCGAAGGCGGGACGAATCTGATAGAGCAGGTTCTCATAGACCTTGCCACTCTTCTTGTCCTCATACGAGCCAATCTCCAACTCGGTGCAGTCGGCAGTCAGACCACTCGTCAGCGACGAGCTGACACGGGGACCGAGGTCGCGGCCAATGACGGTAGCACCCATCAAGCAGATCTGTGGCTGCTCCTCCTTGAAGAGGTTGACCAAAATGTCGGTGTGGGGAGCTGAGGTGTAAGGGAACAGTTCAGGGGCATCGAAGACGAACAGCTTGTCGACGCCGTAAGGCAGAATCTGGTCCTCCACCTTGCCCTTGATGTCTGTACCGATAACAACGGCGTGCAGCTCTACTCCGAGTTCATTGGCGAGCTTGCGACCCTTGGTAAGCAGCTCCTGAGATACTTCCTGTACCAGGGTACCTTCTATTTCACAATATACAAATACGTTGTTCATAACTTTTTTGAATGAAGAATGAAGAATGTAGAATGAAGAATTTGCTACCGCTCTTCTGACGTTCTGTCCTTTTGTTGAATCTGCATTACCGGATTACCCGTTTTGTTGGGCGGCAGCAAATTCTTCATTCTTCATTCTTAATTTAACCAATGATTTTCTCGTCCAACAATTCTTTGATCATACCTTCGATATCAGCATCAGAAGCCGTCAAAGTTTTCGACTCCTTAGCCTGGAACACGATGTTCTTGATGGCCTTCACCTTCGTGGGTGAGCCAGAAAGACCACACTGGTTCACATCGCCATCGACATCAGCCACGCTCCACTGGTTGAGGGTGAGCTCGGGGCGCTCGTCGTACAGATAGTCGTAGGCGGTACCCTCGGCTGGACGCTCCATAGGACAGGTGGCGCGCTTGTACTTCATCACCAGCTTGGCGTTCTGGGGGCGGCAGGGGGCAGCACTTCCGTTTACGGTAATCACTACGGGCAGGGGAGCCTCTACAGTCTCCACACCACCGTCGATCACGCGCTTGATGGTAGCCTTACCATCCTTCACACTCAGCACCTCCTCAGCGTATGTCACCTGGTTGAGGCCCAGCTTCTGAGCCACCTGAGGACCTACCTGAGCGGTATCACCGTCGATAGCCTGACGACCACCGATCACGATATCCACGTCGCCAATCTTCTTGATGGCAGTAGCCAGCGCATAAGAAGTAGCGAGGGTATCGGCACCAGCGAAGAGACGGTCTGTCAAGAGCCAACCCGTATCTGCACCGCGGTAAAGTCCCTGACGGATGATTTCACCTGCACGTGGAGGACCCATCGTGAGGATTCCTACTGTTGAGCCTGGGTTCTGCTCCTTCAGGCGAAGGGCCTGCTCCAGGGCGTTCAAATCTTCTGGATTGAAGATAGCGGGTAGGGCGGCACGGTTGACGGTACCTTCTGCCGTCATGGCATCCTTACCCACATTGCGGGTGTCTGGCACTTGCTTGGCCAGCACAACAATCTTTAAAGCCATATTATTATTAATAATGTGTAAATTGAAATTTCAAAATTCGGCTGCAAAGGTACGCTTTTTTACGCACACGACAAAATAAAATGCACAAAAACAGCCCTTTTGTGCACAGAAAGGCTGTTTTGTGCATCGCTTTTTTACTTCACCAGATTGCCTAAGATGTCGCGTGTCAGTTCTTTGGTGATGGTACGTGTGGCAGCGCTGGTGGCATTTTTCACTACGCGCTCCTTGGCCGACGTGCGGCTCTTAGAGGTCTTACCGCTCACCTTGTCGCTGACCCATGCACCGAGTACGGCGGCCAGTGTGGAGGTGACGGCCGTCATGATAGCCTTCAGGACTTTCGACATCATGCCGGGTTTCTGCTTCTCGGCTTTCTCTGCCTTGCCTTTTTCCTTGGCTTCTTCCAGTTCCGTGGCCTCCTCTTCCTGTAGTGCAAGCTGTTGCTCGGCCTCGGCCACAAGCACCTCGAAGGCACTCTCGCGGTCGACGGGTGTGTCGTATTTTCCGTAGATGCGGCTCTGCTTGATGATGTCCAGGCGCTGGCCTTCCGTCACGGCGCCTATCTGCGACAGCGGGAAGAGAATCTTGGCACGCTCGACGACGCTCGGTGCACCCTTCTCGTCAAGGAAGCTGACCAGGGCCTCGCCGGTTTCGAGGTTCATGATGGCCTCGTCGGTCTTGAACGATGGGTTGGCGCGGAAGGTGTCGGCAGCCGTCTTGACGGCCTTCTGGTCTTTGGGCGTGTAGGCACGCAGGGCATGCTGCACGCGGTTGCCCAACTGTCCGAGGATGTTCTCGGGGATGTCCGTCGGACTCTGTGTGATGAAGTAGATGCCAACACCCTTCGAGCGGATGAGGCGGATGACCTGTTCTATCTTGTCTAACAGCGCCTTGCTGGTGTCGGTGAACAGCATGTGTGCCTCGTCGAAGAAGAACACTAGCTTCGGCAGCGGCAGGTCGCCAACCTCGGGCAGGGTGGAGTAGAGTTCCGAGAGCAGCCATAGCAGGAAGGTGCTGTAGAGCTTTGGCTGCAGCATCAGCTTGTCGGCAGCCAAGACGTTCATCACGCCCTTGCCACCCTCGCACTGCATGAGGTCGTAGATGTCGAACGACGGCTCGCCGAAGAACTTGTCGGCACCCTGGCTCTCCAGCTGAAGCAGGGCACGCTGGATGGCACCGATGGTCTGCACCGAGATGTTGCCGTACTTCGTGGTATATTCCTTGGCATGCTTCGACACCCAGTCGAGCATGCTGCGCAGGTCCTTCAGGTCGAGCAGCAGCAGCCTGCGCTCGTCGGCTATGCGGAACACGATGTTCAGCACGCCGTCCTGCGTCTCGTTTAGCTGCATCAGCCGGCTGAGCAGCTGAGGACCCATCTGCGAGATGGTGGCACGCATGGGGTGACCCTGCTCGCCGAACACGTCGAAGAACCTGACGGGGCAGCTCTGGAACTCGGGGTTCTCGATGCCGAACTCCGGCAGTCGCTTCTCGATGAAGCCGCTCATGCGTCCTGTCTGTGAGATACCGCTCAGGTCGCCCTTCATGTCAGCCATGAAGCAGGGCACGCCGGCCTGGCAGAAAGTCTCAGCCATCACTTGCAGCGTCACCGTCTTACCTGTACCCGTGGCACCGGCTATGAGTCCGTGGCGGTTAGCCATCTTACCTGTAATCGAGAGCGCTCCGTTGGCGCAGTGGGCTATATACAGCCCTCTTTCCTTGTCGTACATAGTCTATCGTATTAATTTTTCTGCAAAGATACGAATTAGCGAGGACAAAACAAAAAGAAATTATTCTTTTTTCTGTCGAGCGAGCGTATCTTCGACCGCCAGGTCAAAGATACGAAAAGATGAGAGACCAAGGATTTCCAATGATACACCTCAAGCATGCGAAAGTTGTATAAAATATTCTGCTGATTTGTCAAAAAATAAAAAAAATTTGGTTGTTTGAAAAGAATACCGTATCTTTGTGGTCAAAATGCAAATCTAAACGTTTTTTTATTCACTACTAAAACAATACACGTATGAAGGACCTTAAAATGTACATTAACGGCCAGTTCTGCGAAGCATCGGACGGCCAGTGGATTGATGTGTTGAACCCGTCGACCGAGGAGGTCATCTCACGCCAGCCAAACGGTACCATAGCCGACGTGAACCGTGCGCTGGATGCTGCCAAGGCAGCACAGAAGGCCTGGGGCAAGACTCCCGCTATCGAGCGTGCCGCATGGCTGAAGAAATTGGCCAACGGCATCCGTGAGCGCCGCGAGGAATTCATCGACATCATCATGCGTGAGCAGGGCAAGACGCTGACATGGGCTACCATCGAGGTGGATGTCACAGCCGAGTACTTCGACTACATGGCGTCGTTTGCCCGCCACATCGAGGGTGAGATTATCCCCAGCGACCGTCCCAACGAGACCATTTTCCTGACGAAGAAGCCCATCGGTGTCGTCGCCGGCATCCTGCCGTGGAACTTCCCGTTCTTCCTCATCGCCCGTAAGGCCGGTGCTGCACTCATCGCCGGCTGTACCATCGTCATCAAGCCCTCGCAGTTGACTCCAGAGAATTGCACCGTGTTCGGTGAGGTCGTCGACAAGGTCGGACTGCCGAAGGGCGTCATCAACATCGTGACGGGTAAGGGCAGTGTCATCGGTAACGAGATGGCTGGCTCGCCGAAGATTGACATCGTCAGCGTGACGGGTAGTGTCGCTGCCGGCGAGAGCATCATGGCTGCTGCCTCGAAGAACATCACCAAGGTCAGCCTCGAGCTGGGCGGCAAGGCTCCTGCCATCGTCTGCAAGGATGCCGACCTGGAGAAAGCTGCACAGTGGATCGTCGACAGCCGTATCGGCAACAACGGACAGATATGCAACAATGCAGAGCGCGTCTATGTACAGAAGGCTGTCAAGGCTGAGTTTACCAAGATACTGGTCGAGAAGATGAAGGCCGTGAAGGTGGGCGACGTCTGCAAGGACCACACCGTCGACATGGGTCCGCTGGTGGAAGCACGTGCCCTGGAGAGCGTCACCGAGAAGGTGGAGCGCGCCATCAAGCAGGGTGCCAAGCTGCTCTGCGGTGGCCACCGTGTTGGCGAGAAGGGTTACTTCTATGCCGCCACCGTGCTTGACGACTGCCGTCAGGACATGGACATCATCCACGAGGAGACTTTCGGTCCCGTCATTCCGCTGGTAGAGTACGACACCATCGAACAGGCCATCGAGTGGGCCAACGACTGTGAGTACGGACTGGCATCGAGCGTCTTCACCAAGGACCTTGACACGGCTACCCGCGTAGCCCGTGAGCTGGAGTTCGGCGAGACCTATATCAACCGCGAGCACTTCGAGGCCATGCAGGGCTTCCACGCCGGCGTGAAGAAGAGCGGTATCGGCGGTGCCGACGGCAAGCACGGTGTCGAGGAGTACCTCGTCACCCACGTCACCTATCTCGACACACACTACGAGTAAGACGCCGCTACTCCATGGGTGACGGTCGCTACTCATGGAGTAAATCCCGTTACTCATGGAGTAAATCCCGTTACTTATAGAGTAATTTACATTACTCAGCGAGTAAAAACAACCAGTGGGCCACTCCCGGAAAAGTTTCCGTCGAGTGGCCCACTGACTATCAGGAATCGCTTGCCGTCAGAACAGCAGCATGCGCTCCAGCCAATAGATGAGGATACCGGAGAGGTAACCCACAAAGACAATCCACGTAATCTTCTTCATGTACCAGCCGAAGGTGATTTTTTCCAAGCCCATGACCACCACACCGGCTGCAGAGCCGATGATAAGCATCGAGCCGCCTACACCGGCACAGTAGGCCAGCAACTGCCAGAAGATGCCGTCGACGGCCATAGCACCCTCGGCTGCCACGGGATACATACCCATGCAGCCTGCTACGAGAGGCACGTTGTCGACGATGCTGCTGAGCACACCGATGATGCCGTTGATGACGTAGTAGTTGCCCGAGAAAGCCTCGTTCAGTCCCTCGCCAAGCATGGTCAGCACGCCTACTTCCTGGAGCACGGCGACAGCCATCAGGATGCCGAGGAAGAACATGATGGTCGAGAGGTCGATCTTCGTCATGATGTCGCTGACGCGCTTCGCCATGGTGTCATCCTCCGATGTGTTGTAATGGAAAATCTCCGTCGTCGTCCACAGCACGCCCAGCACGAGCAGGATGCCCATGAACGGAGGCAGGTGGGTCAGCGTCTTGAAGATAGGCACGAAGATGAGACCGCCGACACCCAGCCAGAAGATGATGTCGCGCTGCACCTTCGTGAACTGGCTGACATCAGCCTTGGGCAGGTTCTGCTCCTTGTCGAACTTGCCGTTGAGCTGCAGGCTTAGGATGAAGGCAGGGATGACCATCGAGACGAGCGACGGGATGAATATCTCGGTGATGACACCCTGTGTGGTGATGACGCCCTTGATCCACAGCATGATGGTGGTGACGTCGCCGATGGGCGAGAAGGCACCGCCCGAGTTAGCAGCGATGATGACCAGTGCGGCATAGAGCAGGCGGTCCTCGCGGCTCTGCACCAACTTGCGCAGCACCATGATCATGACGATGCTGGTCGTCAGATTGTCAAGGATGGCCGACAGGAAGAACGTCATGAAGGCCACACGCCACAGCAGTTTGCGCTTCGAACGCGTCTTCATGGTGTCGCGGACGAAGTTGAAACCGCCGTTGGAGTCGACAATCTCGACGATGGTCATGGCACCCATCAGGAAGAACAGCGTGCCGGCGGCATCGCCCAGGTGATGCTCGATGACCTCGGCAATGTGGTGGACGACACTGCCTTCGGCTATTTCAGGATAAAAGCTGGCTGGCGACAGCATGAGCAGTGTCCAGCAGACGACACACATCAGCAGGGCTATAGCAGCCTTGTTGACTCGCGTCAGGCTTTCGAGAGCTATGCACAGATAGCCGAACAGGAAAGCCACTACAATACAAATTGTTAATGTTGACATTGTTGTTGTTTACTTACTATTGTTTTTTATTGTTTGTTGTTACCTTTTGATGCTGGGTGGTTTCCGGATGCAGAACAGGATATACCATTATTTAATATATAAGCTTCACGCTGGAGTTCAGTCCGCTCTTTACGGGTTCCCAGCCGTCGTACGTGGTCTTCTTGTAGTGGATGTCGACGACATTGATCTCCTCCATCTTACGCCACTTCACACCACGGCGGTCCAAGTCGCTGATGCGGTTGGCGGGCAGGTTGGTCACCTCGATGCGTATCTCGTTGTCGCCAGCCTTCAGCGTGTTCTTGCAGTCGAGCACGAAGGGTACCGACCAGGCACAGCCGATAAACTGACCGTTGATGTATACGCGGGCCGACTCGCGGACATCGCCGAGGTCTATCTTGCAATTGCGGATGTCCTTCATGTCCTTTTTTGTCAGTTTTACGTGTGTGGTATAGATGCCTGTACCCATAGTCACCTTGACGCTGTCGTCGTCGAGTGTCTCCCACGTCTGGAGCTTGTCGAGCGTAAAACTCTTCTGTACGCGGGGGGCTTCCTCCGTGAAGGTCAGTGTCCAGGGACCGTTCAGCACAATCTCGTTTTCGACAGCTGCGGTGTCGGCCAACAGGGGTAATGGCTCCTGCAGTGTCACAGGCTTGTCAAAGGTCTCCAGAATCATGGACTGGCCGCTACGCAAGCTCAGTTCTATATTATGGCCATCCCTGTTGACACGATAGCGCTCTCCCGTCAGCGGGTCAAACCATAAGGCATCGGCATAGTCGACAGACAGCCTGACGCTCTTGCAGATGTCGCTGGGCGTCAAGTTGGCTATGAAGTAGTGGTAGCCGGTGGGGTTCTTGCGGCGGATAGCCTTCAGCCCGTAGTCGGTCTTCATCGTCTCGGGCTTGGCAGCCTTGGACAGCTCGCTGGCGTTGACATTATAAAATATGTGTGCACCCTGCGCCTTGAGTTGTGCGATATGGTCCTTGACGGCTTGAGGCATCAGACCTGAGCCGGGGATGATGAGTCCGCGGTAGCGCGTACCTGCAGCTGTCTGTAACATGCCGTTCTTGTAGGTCACTCCCATGAGCAGACGCTCCGAGATGTAATCGCAGTCGAAGCCGGCACGGTCGATGGCCAGTATAGTCTCGATAAACTCAGGGGCCAGCTTACCCATGGCGTGGATGCTGAATTGCATCAGCAGTTTCTTGGTGTTCTTCTGCCACATGTCACGAACAGGCAGGAATACCAGGAAGTCGTTGTCGGGCTCGCCCCACTGTAGGAACGACTGACAGCGCTCGACATACTGCATGAAATAGGGAGCGTCACGCCAGATGCTATTGGTGGGCGACATGTCAATCGAGGCATAGAACTTCCAGCCTGGCCATGCGTCGTCCTTCGGCGAGTAGCAGGTGCCGTGGAAGAACATGTGGTTGACACCGGCACAGAACATCAGGTCGAGGTCGGGCTTGAGCTGCGACAGGGAGGTGCGGAAGTGCTCGGTCAGCCATGTGAACGTCTCGCTGGAGGTGTAGGGCTTGCCACAGACGTGGGCTGCCGACGGCGCATACTTGAACATGGAGTAGTCGGAGTCGTTCTTGCGCGTCTTCCCAGGGTCGGTGCGCAGGCCCTTGATGCCGAAGTCGCTGAGTCCGAAACCCTCAATCTCAGGAATGTCGACGGCAGCATAGCAATCGATGAGGTTGGCAGGAGAACCATGAGCCTGGTTGCGGGTGATGGCACCGTGAGCATGTGCCCAAGCCGTCCACTGCTGGGTGAAGTTTTCGAGCAGCAGGTCGGAGAGCGTCTCACGATAGTCGCTGACGATTTTCACGTCACCGGCGATGAGTTCGGGCAGGTGCTCCTCGAGCTTGTAGCCGCGACGCTGTTCAAACTCGCTGAACAAGGTCGGTGTCCATGTAGCGTCGGCCACCTCGTAGGAGTCGTTGAAGAAGGTGTGGGGGTAGGGTGTGTGAGTGCGTTCGAAAGCCTGTTCAATATGTCGCAGGTAGTTGCCGACGGCATGACGGTCGAAGTGGTCGATGACCAGTCCCTCGCCACCGGGTGCAGCACGCTTGACCTTCATCACAGCGTAGCGCACATAGAGTGCAATGACGCGCCACTCGGTATTGTCGATGGCTTTGATCTCGGTGCTCAGTGCCTTCTTCCCGGCCTTGTCCTTGCTGGTCTTGCGGAGGTCGGTGAGCATGGCTAAGGGCGACCACGTGAGGCGGCCATCACTGACGTGTTTGGTGACGTCGATGACGCGTCCGTTGCCATAAGCCATCACCTTCGACAGACGGCTGTACTTACGGTCCTTGTCGCCGACCGACAGGTCAAGGTCTGTGACGGTAGCACCTTTGAACGTCTTGTCGACGAAGACGGCTTTTGACGCACTCTCCTCCATGGGTACCCACGGACCGCCGAAGGGCCATCCAGTGCCTGTGGCCATGTCTACTTCGATGCCCATCTTCTGACCATTGCTTTGCACCTGGCGCAGCATCTCCATCCACTTGTCGGTGAGGTAGGGGATGTTGTTCTGCTGGTTGCCCTGTACGCCATAGAGTGGTGTAATCTCGACAGCGCCAATGCCGTGGTCAGCATACTGTTGCATCGTCCAGTCAAGGTTTGCCTTGTCGACGGCCGAGCCGAGCCACCACCAGCGAGTGCCGGCCTTGGCTTCACGAGTTGGAGCGGGCCACTGCTGTGCGGTGACAGGCAGGATGGTACAAAGACAGAACGGCAGGGCGATGATACAACGTCTGAGTACCTCTGCGAAGCTATTACTGTTCATACGCAATATGTGTTGTGTGTTTTATTAATCTTTCACTTTTTCACTAATTTGTAGTACTCCGTCAGCCCGAGCAGGTAGCAGCCTGTGCCATAGTCCTCGAAGTCAGGCATGGTGTCGAAGGTGACTGGCTGGCCGGCAGACGGGTCTTTGCCAGTACCCTGGTTCCAGCCCAGGAAACCATCCTTGTGCAGACAGCTCTTCAGCGCCTGCCATGCCTTGTCGCAGGCAGGGCGATAGTCCTTCTCCTTGAGCAGTCCGTTGTTGATGCCCCACGACATGCCGTAGAGGAAGAGGGCAGTACCCGTCATCTCTGGGGTGGGGTAGACGGCGTCGCTGACGAGGCTGGCATGCCAGAAACCGTCGTCGTGCTGGCAGCCGAGCAGGCCGGCGGACATCAGCAGGAAGTCCTTCTTCAGCTCCTTGTAAGCCTTGCTCTTTGGTGAGAGGAGAGTCATGCAGCGCACCAGTGCGGCATAAACCCATCCGTTGCCACGGCTCCAGTAGCAGTTCTTGCCGTCTTTCTCCTTGTAGGGAGGCACGTAGTCGGCATCGCGCCACCAGAGACCCTCCTTGGTATTGAACAATCCGCCGCCACAGGTGTTACGGCTCCAGCGATACATCTGCATGGCATGGTCGCAGTATTTCTGCTCACCGGTGAGCTTGGCCACCTGCATATAGAGGGGCATGGCCATCTGGATGGCATCTATCCACGTCCACCAGCTGTACAGCGAGCCGTCGCCTTTCTTCGTGTTTGGCGTCACCATCTGGTGGTCCAGGTTAGCAATGACGGTGCCGAGCAGTTCGCGGTAGTCCTTCTTCGTGTAAGGCAGCAGCTCGACATAGGTCTGAGCACAGCACTGGTCGTCGGCGTCGCACGTCGTCACGCCGTTGCGTGGTGCCCATTTATGGAAATCGGCCCAGCGCATGGCGTAGTCTATGTAGCGCTGTTGAGGGTCAACGGCATTGAGGGCCATCAGTCCTTCGTAGTAGACGGCACGTGTCCACAGCGACGACGGGCGTATCTTCTTGACGTTGGTGGGTACGGTGGGGTCGCTGTAGCGCCCCATGAAGTAGTCGTTGGTCTTCTGGGCTGCCTGTAGGATGTCCTGCTGGGCGTTGGCTGCAATCATGCTGCAGCATAGGATGCTTAAGAAAAGGATTCGTTTCATGTTGTTTGTGGGTTATTGCTTGTTGCGTGTGGGTTACTTCGTTTCGAGTTTCAGTGTGACAGGCTTGAAGGTGCCAGAGGTGACGCGGAGGTTCACCTGCGAGGGATGCTGGCCGGCACGTAGGATGACCATGGCCTGGCCCTGCCACAGCTTGCGGTGGTCGACGGCATTCAGCTCGTCGCTGGCAATGTCGCCATTGGTGACGGCCACAATCTTTGCATCGCCCTCTACGGCAAAGTGCAACTCGTCTTGGTAGGTGATGACCTTACGGCCCTTGCTGTCGACGGCTGTCACACGGACGTGCTGCAGGTCCTGCCCGTCAGCCTGCCAGTGGCTGTTGTCGGCCTCAACAAGGAACTTGACGGGTTTGCCGGTCGTCTCGATGGCATGGCGGGCCACTGCCTTGCCGTTTTTGTAGGCTACGGCTTCCAGCTTGCCCTTCCTGTAGTCTATCTCGCCCCAGCGTATCTGGTTGCGCATCTTGGCACCGGTCGGGTTCTGCTTGCGGCCCAGACTCTTGCCGTTCAGTAGCAGTTCCACTTCGTCGCCGTTGGTGTATACGTAGATGTTGGCCTTCGAACCTTCAGGGCGGTTCCACAGTTCCGACATGCGGTCGTTGCCCATCTTTACACCGTTCCACATCTCGGCGTTCTCACTCTCCAGGATGGCCAGATGGACGACAGGCTCTTCCGGTTTGAAGAATGAACGCATGTAGTAGGCTTTGGGCTTCGGCTGTAGGTCGATGTAGAACACACCCTGTGCCCAGCCTTTCTGCGGCCATCCCATACTCTCGCCCAGATAGTCGATGGCTCCCCAGTAGGCCAGTCCGATGACCTTGTCAAGATCCATCTCGAAGAAGTTCTGACCCATGGCCTGCGTGGAGGCTTCGCTCTGGTAGAACGTCATCCATGGGAAGCGACGCCCGTCGCCGGGGAAGTACATGTACCTATAATTATATGCCTGTATGTCAGTCTGCATGGCCAGGTCGCAGGGCAGCGAGTCGGTCTGCCAGTTGCGATAGCGTGGGTGCATGGCCACGGTGACCAGACGGGTGGAGTCGTAGCGGGCCACGACGGGTCGCATCATCTTGTAGCAGGTCACACCAAAGTCGTTGAACGGCTGGTTGGGGTCTTGCTGAAGCTCGTTGCCAAGGCTCCAAAGCACCACGCTTGGGGAGTTGCGGTCACGCTTTACCCAGTCGGTGACATCCTGTGCCCAGTGGTTCATAAATGGTACTCGGCTGCCTGAATGCTGTCGGGTCCACTTGTCGTACAGCTCGTCTACGACGAGTATGCCGTACTTGTCGCAGAGCTTGATAAAGTCGCGGCTGTAGGGATTGTGCGAGGTCCGTATGTGGTTCATGCCGAAATCCTTTATCAGTTTCAGTCGCTTTTCTATGGCGCGGGGATAGGCCGCAGCACCTAATGCTCCTAAGGTGTGGTGGTTGGCATATCCCTTCAGCAGCACCTTTTTGCCGTTCAACTTCATGCCGAACGACGGGCCGAATTCAATGGTGCGGATGCCGAACTCCTCGCTGTATGTGTCGGCCTCCGTGCCGTCTTCGCGCAGTAGTGTCACCTCTGCACGATACAGGTTCGGGTGCTCCGTGTCCCACAGCTGGGCATTATTGATGGTTACTTCTTTCAGCCGGATGTCTTGAGTGCGTGATGCTGTTATGCGACTGACCGACTCGGTGGTCTCACTGATTAGCTGGCCTTGCGGGTCGAAGATGCGCAGACGGGCATTGGCCTTCTTGGTCCGGCCGGCGAAGGTCATCTCCAGTCCTACCGTTACGTAGCGGTTGTCGCGGGTGGTGATAAACAGTGGGTGCCGCCCCAGAAACAGATCGGTTGGTGTGCTGACAAGACTGACGTTGCGGAACAGTCCGCCGCCGGTGTACCAGCGAGATGCCCGCTCGTTCATGGTCTGCGCCTTCACCTTGATTTCGTTGGGCTGACCATATCGCAGCAGGCTGGTGACATCAATCTCAAAGCCAACGTAGCCATAGTCTGTGCCACCGATGTGCCGGCCGTTCAGGTAGACATCGCCCACCAGCATGATGCCCTCGAAGTCCAACAGCACCCGCTTGCCTTTGAGCGAAGCGTCGGGGGTGATGGTCTTGCGGTACCATCCGGTGCCGATTTCCTTGAAGCCACGTGCCGACAGACGTGACTTGATGTTGGCGGCAGCATCGCTGTTGTCGGCCTTCTCGTCGGCGGCCGGTGCTACCCATGGCTGTTCAATCTGGAAGTCGTGAGGTACGTCGACCGTCTGGCACTGGGTGAATAACGAGTCGCGGCTGAATTCCCATCCGAAGTTCAGCGTCTCGGTCTGTCGAGGCTGTGCGGTAGCCGTCATGCCTGTCAGCAGGGCTACAGTTAGAAAGAATAGTCTGTTTCGCATTTGTTTGTATATTGAAAGTAGTTTGTCGTAAGTTTTCTGCAAAGGTACGAATAAATAAACAATGCGCCAAATAAAAAGCATTCTTTCTGACTGAAAAATTGGGACCGGTGGATTTCCGTGTAGTCAGAGAGAAATTTACGACAATCTGTTTTTTAGATTGTGACAACAAAAATCGTGTGAGCAGTTACGCTCACACGATTCTCTGATCATGTGTTCTCATGAAATACAATATATAACCTATTTAATGTACCAATCCTGGTTCATAGTGCCTTTTGAAATTGACCAATCTAAGAAGTCGGGGAAGAGCAAATCGATGCATATGCTCTCGTTTTCGCGCTTCAGGATCGTATTCTTAAATACACTGATATTTGCACCAGAGAGATAGAATGCGAATGGATAATTACCTTTGCGAACGAAATACAATCCCTTACTTGGATCAGAACAGTCATCGGCTGTACCAAAATAACTGGTATTCATCTTAGCAGTAGGAGCCTCCATGGGGATATGTACCTCCCAGTTCTTATCTCCCTCAGAGCGATAGATGAAGGGCTTAATGGCTGCCATATCGGCTGACGAAGCCAACGGATCCTTATACGAGAGTTCCAAGATATAGGTAGTACCAAGCTCACCCTTGATGTCAGCAGTCAGATAATACACATTATCATCCTTAGTAAACGAGGCCACCTCTGCCACAGTTGAACCTTTGGCCATCTTCTTCATCGCAATCGACTGTGGAGTAGTCTTTGTTTCCAAAGTCAGAGCCAATCCGCTTGTCAAAGTAACGAAGTTCTGATAGGTGGTAAGATAGAATGTCTCCTTAATGATTTTTCCTTTATCATTAAACTCTTTCTCGTGCTTCGCATTTACCAGAACGTCGTTGAGGTCGTAGTCACCAACATTAGGCCACAGGTCCTCGAAGGCATATACGCCATTGGTAGAAGATTTTCTGGGTTCTATCTCTGGTAAGTCTGCAAATACATTCACTGGCTTAAGGGCAAAAATCAAGTCGTCAAAATCCTGGTCGTCAAGGGCATCTTCAAACGACACAATAGTAAATTTCTCACCGTTAGATGTCCTGTAGCTGAACTTGGCAGCACGACTCTCACCATTGGGATTGGGGAATTTGCCTGAGTCGCTACAGTATGACAATCCGTCTGTGGTAGCACACCATGTGTTATACTTATTGTTCCAATATTTAGGACCCTGGGTGATAATACTATAATCATTACCCTGCTTAGCCCATCCCTGGGTTCTCAGAATGAAACCGATTCTTGTTCCTTTGGGGAATACCTTGCTGGCACCGGTCTTGTCGTTGTCGGCAATATTAGGATAATACATCAACTGAACAACGTCGCCGCGCTCTACGCCGATATTACCATTATAAGTCTCCAGTTTTTTCTCTGTTGCTCTTGCCCATTGACCATCCTGGGTGTTCGGGAACACCATGATGATATTGATATCCTCAGGTTTTGTCGGCTTGTTGTCATCAGTATAATAATAGTAACCCAACGAAGAGCACCAGCAGGTACTGCCGCCAAGGAGGGTAAATGTAACCTCGGAATCCTTCTCAAGCAACAGGTCTGGAGAAGAACAATACTCCTTGTTCATAGCACTTCCTGAGGTAAATGCCGAACCCACAGCACTATAAAGACCCTCCATTTCGGACTCGCTGATAACCAGCTTGGAATCAGCGGTTGACTTGTCAAGCAGATAGTCTGGACGGCCTGAAGCTGAGTTCCATGTGCCAAGCCAGTTCTTCCAGTCCTGATAGATTTTTGTCCGGCCATCAGTCTTGTAGCCCAATTTCAGCTTAGACAAATCATCTGTCGACTCGCCAGGTCCTGCCGCACGTGCTGCAGCACGGCTTGAGGCAACATTCTCATTCTTTGCCACCGCCGATACTGTACCATTCTGTACATCAGCCTCCATCAGGAGCATTCCAGTAAAGAAATTGCCCGTTGCAATATAAAGATGCTGGGCATAAGAGGGCAACTCGACCCTTGCACTATACTTGCCGTTTGTCTCTGTATAGTCCTCAAAGATTGGTTTAACAGCCTCGTTCCACTGATCTTCTGGTGCATCCTCAACTGTTATGAATGGATTCTCGGTATAAACACCAAAGAATACCGGTCCGTAAGTCTTGAATGCAGAATAGTCGACATTGAGTGTAACAATCTGGATTGTTGAGAAATCAAACGAATTTGGAACCTTCGTTGCCGGGGGGTCAGGTGTTGTTTCTGGTATGGAGTCAACGCCCTTTGTGCAGCTGGATATAATCAATCCTAAAGCTGCAATTATTAACAATTTCTTCATAAGCATCAAAATAATTAATCGATTAATATGTGACTGCAAAATTACAATAAAAAATCGGTTTGACAAGAGGGAAATCTCTATAAAGTATTTATAATTAACTTTTATTAATTGAGCAGATGCCTTTCGTCCACGTCTTCTTATCACTACTGTCCCAATATAGTGGACTACTCTGCGAAACAACGGAAATCGCGTCAGCAGGCTTTCCATCGGTTGTCTGTTATTTAAAACAATTCTTTCACTAAAAGTTGGTTCTGCATCAATTTGGGTGGTAACCAATTATTATAAAGTTTAACTATCTGCCTGATAATCAATACGTTAGTTAACTAAATAAAGTTGCAGATGTGCGTATTTTTTCGTATCTTTGTATGTG
>CAMJWJ010000066.1 GCA_946409435.1 uncultured Prevotella sp.
TCAAATGGTTGTGATCCCGTTGGGATTCAAACCCAAGACCTTCAGAACCGGAATCTGACGCTCTATTCAGCTAAGCTACGGGACCTGTTTGTAAAACGCATGCAAAGGTACGAATTATTATTTATAACTCAGCATTCATCACAGAGAATTAAAAATTTTTAAGGTTTGCGTTTTTAGGATGTTTTAAATGCAAATAGTCAGAAATTTTAGAGTAATAGTTTCTTTTTGCAAAAATAATGCACCGTTTTGTTTGCAATTTAATAATTTATGTGTACCTTTGCAGGCGCAAATTGTAAATTGCATGTCATAACATAGGAAACAGTAATATTTGAGAATAGAATGAGTCAGTTGATTAAACCAATAGACTACCATCCCCTGCTCGACACTAAACAGACCGAGCAGGGTATTAAGCTTATCAAGGAATTCTTTCAGCAAAATCTCTCAACAGAACTGAGGCTACGCCGTGTCACGGCACCGCTTTTTGTGTTAAAGGGATTAGGTATCAATGACGACTTGAACGGCATTGAGCGCGCTGTCAGTTTTCCTATCAAGGATTTAGGGGATGCTCATGCGGAAGTGGTTCACTCCCTGGCAAAATGGAAAAGACTTTCATTGGCTGAATATAAGATAGAGCCTGGGTATGGCATCTATACTGATATGAATGCTATCCGTGCTGACGAGGAGTTAGACAATTTACATTCTTTGTATGTCGACCAATGGGACTGGGAGGCTGTCATTACAAAGGAGCAGCGTACTGTTGCTTATCTGAAGAACGTTGTAGAGCGCATTTATGCTGCTATTCGACGCACAGAGTATCTCACTTGTGAGACCTATTCACAGGTGAAGCCTTTCCTGCCTGAGAAGATTCACTTTATTCATGCCGAAGAGTTATTGAAGATGTATCCTGACAAGACGCCAAAGGAACGTGAGGATGCCATCTGCGAGGCTTATGGTGCTGTATTTATTATCGGTATCGGCGGCAAGTTGTCTAATGGTGAGAAGCACGACGGCCGTGCACCGGATTACGATGACTGGTCGACCGTTGGCGAAAATGGCCGTGAAGGTCTTAATGGTGACATACTGATATGGTATCCAGTCTTGAAGCGTTCTTTTGAATTGTCATCGATGGGTATCCGTGTTGACAAGGAGTCGTTGCTTCGCCAGTTGAAGCTGGAAGGTAAGGAAGAACGCGAGAAGCTTTATTTCCACCAGAAATTGCTTAATGGCGAGCTTCCACTGAGCATTGGCGGTGGTATTGGTCAGAGCCGTTTGTGCATGGTACTTTTGCACAAGGGACACATTGGCGAAATACAGGCATCAATATGGCCTGACGACATGAGGGCAGAATGTAAGAAAATGGGTATGCCGTTGATTTGACGTACGAATATCTTATGCCAGTTCAAGGCTGAGAAGTTCCCTCAATTTTGCGATTGAGGGATTTTCTTTTTCCATTGTCTCGTACTGTTCTCGGCGTGAGAGAACGGGTGTTGCATCATGGTGTTCTGCAACTCGGATTGTCAGGGTGATAGCCTGATTGTTCAGGTCACGCTTCAGTGTGTTGACGATGCTGCCCTTGATGGCCGTCATCTGCTCCATGGCAAGTTGGTTGTCGGCCACAACCTCGATGGCAGGAAACTCTGTGATGGATGGAGTCATGTTTTTCATGCGAGTAGCCACACCATTCAGTCGTTGTGGCATCCGGTTGCACATTAGCATCCATTGTAGTTCCAGGTCTTGCTGGGTAAATTTTTCGTCAGTAACCTTGGAAGGTGTGTTGCTTGGTTCTGCAGCAGAGAGTGTTGCTTGTGCCTTGTCTTTGTTGAGTAGGCTATTCCATGAAAAGCCCACGCGGCCCTTTAGTTGAACGTGAGAACCTGGCCGATAAGTATCTGTAGCCGTTACAGGCTGAGCGTTAGGCACCGTTTCTTTTTGTTGCTCTGCTTGCTTCTGGTTTGTCTGTTCAGCAGGAGCTGGTGTTGACACAGCAGGCTTAGCCGCAGCTACCTGTGAGGCTGCGTTCATGGGCTTTGCTTGCTGTATCAGTTGTTTAAACAGGGATTTTAATCTTCTGGGCTTACGCCCCGCGCTTGGCCCCTCGTCGGGCTGGGTAATCTGTGCTATCTCGATGAGGGTCAGTTCAACAAGCAGTCGTTTGTTGCTGGATTGGCGATAGTTGATGTCGCATTGGTTCATGAGCCGCAGTGCTTCGTAAAGCATGCGTGTCTCACACTTTGCTGCCTGCTGTTGGTATCGCTGTCGCTGCTGGTCGCTGACTTCCAACAATGGCAAAGTCTGCGGGTCTTTTGCCATCAGGACATTCCGCACATGCTTGGCCAGTCCCTGTACGAGTAGTCCGCCATCGAATCCTTTGTTGATAATTGAATTGAGCAGGACCATGATGTCTGGTACCTTATTGTCGCAGGCAAGGTCGACAATCTTGAAATAGTTTTCGGCATCGAGTACGTTAAGGTCCTCGATAACTTTCTGGTACGTAATATTCCCCTGGCAGAACGAGACTGCTTGGTCGAAAATACTCAGTGCGTCGCGCATGCCACCGTCGGCTTTCTCGGCAATGACGGCCAGTGCCTCTTCTTCGTAGCTGATTCCTTCCTTGTCGGCTACAGACTTCAGATGCTCGATGGTGTTGCGGACGGTCATCCGTTCAAAATCGTATATCTGGCAACGGCTCAGGATGGTTGGCAGGATCTTGTGTTTCTCCGTAGTGGCAAGTATGAATATAACGTGCTGGGGCGGCTCCTCTAACGTCTTTAGGAATGCGTTAAATGCGGCCGTTGACAACATGTGAACCTCGTCGATGATAAACACTTTATACTTGCCAACTTGCGGCGGGATGCGTGTTTGCTCCATCAGCGTCTTGATGTGTTCTACCGAGTTGTTGCTGGCGGCATCAAGTTCAAAGATGTTAAACGAACGCTGTTCGTTGAAAGCCTGACAGGACTCGCATTGTCCGCATGCTTCTCCGTCAGCAGTTGGTGACAGGCAGTTGATGGCTTTGGCAAAAATACGTGCACAGGTTGTCTTACCGACACCACGAGGCCCACAGAACAAGTAGGCGTGGGCCAGTTTCCCACTCATGACAGCGTTCTTGAGTGTTGTGGTGAGCGCCTGTTGCCCCACCACCGTATCGAAGGATGTAGGCCTGTATTTTCGCGCTGAAACGATATATTCTCCCATAAGTTATACTAATTATTGCCTGCAAATTTACAAAATATGTGAGAGAAACGAAAGGAAATAGTCGTTTTTCTTTTGAGAAAGAGCGTAACATGTCAATTTGTCTGCATTTTGTGTCAATTTGTCACTTTGTCATGTTTGGCACCGATATTGCAATGTTTTGAGTGAAAGCCGCAAGGCAATCAAAGTAACAAACAACATGTATAACAAATAAAAATAAAAATTAGGAGGTAAAAATTATGATGCCAATGATGAGAACAAACAGCTGGATTCCTACCGTGTTCAACGACCTGTTTTACAACGACTATATGCCAAAGGCCAACTGCACGGCACCTGCTATCAACGTGAAGGAATCGGACAAGGCCTACACTGTAGAACTGGCCGCTCCTGGTATGAAGAAAGACGACTTCAACGTCCACATCAATGACGAGGGTAACCTCATCATCAAGATGGAGCAAAAGCAGGAGAAAAAGGATGAGGACAAGACCACACGCTATCTGCGCCGTGAGTTCAGCTACTCCAAGTACGAGCAGACGCTGATTCTGCCTGACGATGTACAGAAGGATGCCATATCGGCTAAGGTGGAGCATGGTGTGCTGACCGTGGAGCTGCCTAAGGTGGTAGAAGAGAAAGTTAAGGTGTCAAGACAGATTGACATCGCATAGGATTAGTAAGAAGTAAGAAAAAAGGTAAAAGATTGTATTTTAAGGAGGATTCGTAAGTAAAGAAGGTGTCTGCAAACAAAAAGCAGACGCCTTCTTTCTTATATATACTGCAGCAATTCATCCGGGCTGGCAGCCAACGATGTGGCACCATGTGCCAAGAGGAAGTCTCGGTCGCGGAACCCCCAAAGTACGCTGATACATGCTAAGCCGGCATTGCGCGCAGTAGCGATGTCAACGTCACTGTCGCCGACATATACGGCAGAAGATCGGTCACTGACCCCCAGTTGTCGAAGTGCCTCATGGACGGTGTCGGGGTCAGGTTTCTTGCGTATGCCAGCCGACTCGTGTTCCCCGATAGCCACGGCTATCTCAGGAAAGAAATGGTGAACCAACTCTTGCGTGGCCGCCATCATCTTGTTGCTGACAACGGCCATGTGGCAGCCGCGTTCCTTGAGGCGGTGAATCAGTTCAGGAATGCCTTTATATGGTCGGGTGGTGTTCAAAGCGTGCTTCATGTAGTGATGTCTGAAGTCAGCAAAGGCCTCCTCAAACAATGGATTAGTACTGCCGCCGGGGACAGCACGCTCCATCAGCAGGCGTACACCATTGCCAACAAAGCGGCGCACGTCTTCAGTAGAGTGTGTCGGCATGCCATGCTGGGAGAGTGCATAGTTGCAACTGGCTGCCAAGTCGTGTAAAGTGTCCAGCAGCGTTCCGTCGAGGTCAAAGATAAATGTCGAATACTTCATTGCCTAACGCTTAGAGCGCGTAATCATCGTGCGTACCTTATTATTATATTTAGTGGCTGCGATAAGCTCTTCTATAGTTAGATGCATGCGGTACTGCCAGCGGTTGTAAGCGTCGCTGGGGGTATTGATTCGCTCGTTTTGTGGCTGTTTACTACGCAGTTCCATGTCCATTGCCAACCAGTCCTGTAACTGCAGAATGCAGAGTGTTGACGGACAATAGAGATGGCGGGCAATAATCTCCTCAGCCAAATGTGCCGGCAGTTGCTCGGGAGCCTTACCTTCTTTTTGGAGCATGGTGACATAGTAGCGCTGACGGCGCTCTGGCTGTTCCTGCCACCATAGTCGAAGAGGTGGCATGTCGTGGGTAGAGATGGTACACACTGAACGAATGGGATTGCTGTCGAGGTGAGCAAACTCAAATCCCTGCTGTTTCGGCATCTGTTGTAGTTCAAGAGTAAGAATACGCAGTTCGTCGAGTACGGGTTCTACGCAGTCGGGCAGCAAGCCCAGGTCTTCAGCACAGACGAGCATGCGGTTCCCCTTGAGCATGGCGGGGAGTCGACGTAAGGCCTGTTGTCCCCAGAAGAAGGAGTGGCGCTGGAAGAAATAGTTGTTGTACAGCCGTATAAAGGCATCTTTCTCTTCAGCCGACAAGGCATCGAATATTGCTTCTTGTATAGCGCCGATACGCGGATGATACATGTCGGGATATAGTGGGTCTTCCACGAACAGCACGTCAGCAACCAGCTGCATCAGTCCGTCGCGGATCCAGATGCTGCTCTCGTCTCGTCGTTCGGCGAAAAGTGTAGCAATCTTACGCTGAGTGGCACACTCTTCACGCAGTTCATAAAGCCCGTAAGGCTTACGTACGAGGAAGTTTTCACGCACATACTGGGCATGGATGCCAAAGAGGCGCTCTACAAGTCGGTCGTTGATGAATGGCTGCGTAAACAACTCTTTGCGGAAAGGCAATCCGAAATACTCAATCTCTCCAACCGTTAGAGGCAGAGCAGGCGAGAAGTGGCCTAATTGTCCGTAGACGGCATCCTGCGGTATCTCCCAGATACGGAAGAATCCCAGCACGTGGTCAATACGCATCGCGTCAAAATACTGCTGCATGTGGCTAAGTCGTCTCTGGAACCAGCTTGTGACTTTTTCTGCTTCTTTCCAGTTATAGGTAGGGAATCCCCAGTTCTGTCCTTGTCTGGAGGTGTTGTCTGGAGGTGTGCCAGCCTGCTCGTTGATGTTGAAGAGTTCTGGATGGCAATGCGTCTCAATGCTGTCACGGTTGACGCCGATAGGTAAGTCGCCTTTGATGAAGACGCCGTTAGTCCGGGCATAGTCGGTAGCCTCTTTGAGCTGAGTATGCAGCAGGTATTGGACATAATAGACAAATGAGCACGGGGAGTTGACGACTGACGAGTGAGTAGCAGCCTCGTTGCTTAATCTCCATTCTGCATAGGGCTTTAGCCACTCGTCATTGTCGCGTACGAAAGCCTTAAAGTCTTCTGTATCCATCACCGTCTCACCCTGTTCGGCAAAGAGTTCCTGCAGGTATTCATTCTTAACGCGTTCAACAGCCTCGTAGTCGCTATACGGCAGGGCGTTAAGCTCGTGGCGACGACGCATAAACTGAGTCATGCGGTTCTTTGATTTCAGGCATCCGGCAGCCTCCAAGTCCACATAGTGAGGATGTAGCGCCATGACGCTGACAATATTATATGGATCGGAATCATGCCAACGTCCGTCAGTTGTCGTGTCATTGACGGGCAGCAGCTGAATCACCTTCATACCTGTCTGTACTGCCCAGTCTACCATACGTTTCAGGTCGCCAAAGTCGCCCACGCCATAGCTGTGCTCACTACGCAACGAGAACACGGGGATGGCTACACCCGCGGCTCTCCACAGTTCCTCACGCAATCGCAGATGACCGCCATGCAGCACGAGCACATTGCCTTCCGGTATCTCCGGCGCTCCACCGTCCTGGGAGCCTACTGGTATGATGCGGTTGTCGCCTTCTTCCCATGCCATCAGTTCGTGTGTAGTAGCATCAGCCACTACATATTTATATTCTATAGGCAGGTACCATCCCTGTGCATTCACCGACAACAGCCACTCTCCCTGTCCGGCATACTCCATCTTCAGGTATCGTGCAGGATTCCACGAGCCGATGGCGGGATGACTGCCACAGACAGCCACCACTTGTCCTGCTTTCAGCTGTGGTGCCGAGACTCGGAAGATGATGGTACGTCGGAATAGCGGCAGGGGTATGGCTTCCACTTGCTCGTCACGATGTCCATGAACGGTGGTGAGGTATGCGTTGCTGTATAGGTGCATGGGCAACGGACGGTCACGCCAACAGTCAGGGAAGACGTAGTCCTTCGAAGCATCGTAGTGATAGATGCGCGGCACCATGTCCCACTCCTGCCTGAGCACTTCTCCGTCGGCATTCTCCACCTGGTATTGGTAGACGATGTGTGACAGGGGATGCTGGCGGCTCATCAGCGCAGCAGTTTCAAGCGTCCACAATTCTCCGTCGCTTGTCAGCATCTGGATTTTCTGCTTACGCACGGTGCCGTCCTGACTATAATAGCTGATGACTACATGCAGGCTCTCGCCCCAAGCTGTATTGTAGTTTATGGAAAACTTCAGTTTCATTTTTCTGTTCTTTTTTGTCGAGCGTGAGTTCTTTCGCAAATTATTATTTGGCAAAGGTACAAAAAAAAGTTGATAAACTTTACACTTTTACCTTTTTTTCGTACCTTTGTAGGCCAAAAGCAATAAAGAGTAATGAAACAGTTCAATTCGCGCACTTATTTGTATATTGCTGCCGTCGGTCTGATACTGATTGGATGTCTGGTAGCTTTCTATGCCGTCACTTCCGTATCAAAGGCAGATACGACGCAATATCTGTATATCGACGGCGACGACACTCAGGACTCCGTTGTTGCCAAGCTTCGCCCCATGTCGCATACAGCAGGTATGACCGGTCTGCTGATGATGATACGCCACTCAAGCTATGGTGACCACATTCGTACTGGGCGCTATGCTATAGAACCTGGTGACGGAGCTATCACCTTGTTCCGCCGCCTGAAGAACGGACATCAGACGAGCATGCGGCTGACGATTCCGGAGGTACGCACCATGGATCGGCTGGCTTCCGTGCTGAGTCATAAGCTGATGCTCGACTCTGCAACCATCGCCCAGGCGCTGTTCAGCCAGGACACCTGTCAGCAGTATGGTTTTGACACGGCAACTATCGCGTCGATGTTTGTCCCCAATACCTATGATGTCTACTGGAACATGAGCGTCAGTTCCCTGCTGTCGCGCATGCATCACGAGCATGAGCGTTTCTGGCATGGTGACCGTGAAAGGAAGGCAGCTCTTCTGCAGCTGACTCCCGTAGAGGTATGTACGCTGGCGAGCATCATCGATGAAGAGACGGCCAACACGGCCGAGAAACCCATGATAGCCGGCATGTACCTGAATCGCCTGCAGCAGCACATTCCCCTTCAGGCTGACCCAACCATCAAGTTCGCCTTGAAACAGTTTGAGCTGAAGCGTATCTGGCAGAAGCTGCTTGACGTCGACTCGCCTTACAACACCTACCGCAACGAGGGGCTTCCTCCTGGTCCTATTAAGATAGCGAGCATCAAGGGCATTGATGCCGTTCTGAACCGTGTTGAGCACGACTACCTGTATATGTGTGCCAAGGAGGACTTCTCGGGCACTCACAACTTTGCCCGCACCTATAAAGAGCACTTGCAGAACGCCGCCCGCTATACCAAGGCGCTGAACGCCCGTGGCATCAAGTAAGTAAGAAAATGGTGGTTAGGCTACAAATGCCCCGCCGACTATGAAATAATCGTAAACAAACGACAAACATTATAACGATATGGCAAAACAAATTTCACCCAATGTCAGCTGGGTCGGCAAGGTCGACTGGGAGCTGAAATCATTCCATGGCGACGAACTCTCCACTCATCGTGGTTCCAGTTATAACTCCTACCTCATTCGTGACAAGAAGACGGTGCTCATCGATACCGTATGGCAGCCCTATGACCGCGAGTTCGTCAGCAGACTGAAGCAGGAGATTGACCTGAGTCAGATAGACTATATCGTCATGAACCACAACGAGATAGACCACAGCGGTGCGCTGCCTGAGCTGATGCGCGAGATACCCGGCACGCCCATTTATTGCACGAAGAAGGGCGAGGCTATCATCCGCGGTCACTATCATCAGGACTGGAACTTCGTGAACGTCAAGACGGGCGACACATTGTCGGTGGGTGAGCACACGCTGACCTTCGTTGAGATGACGATGATGCACTGGCCCGACTCCATGCTGACCTACTACGATGGTGACGGCGGCATCATGTTCTCCAATGACGCTTTTGGACAGCACTTCGCTACGGAGTCCCTGTATAACGACAAGGTGTGCGAAGCCGAGCTGATGTATGAGGCTGAGAAGTACTATGCCAACATCCTGAATCCGTTCAGCGCCATGGTTAGCAAGAAGATTCCTCAGATTCTGGCTATGAACCTGCCCATCTCGCTGATTTGCCCCAGCCACGGCGTCATCTGGAAGGACAACCCTGCTCAGATTATTGAGAAGTACCAGCAATGGTGCAACGCCTACCAGGAGGACCAGATCAGCATTGTCTACGACACCATGTGGCAGTCAACGCGCAAGATGGCCGAGGCCATTGCTTTCGGAATCCACGAGGCCACGCCACAGACTACCGTGAAGTTGTTCAACATCAACCGTGACGACAAGAATGACGTGCTGACCGAGATGTTCCACTCGAAAGCCGTGCTGGTGGGTTCTCCAACGATAAACAACGGTCACTCGTTTGCCATTGCCGGTCTGCTGGAAATGGCTGCCGGTCTGAAGTTCAAGCAGAAGAAAGCTGCCGCCTTCGGTTCTTACGGCTGGGGAGGCGGCTCTGTGAAGCAGATCAGCGCCAAATTGCAGGAAGCCGGCTTTGAGGTAGTCAACGATGGTATTGCCAAGATGTGGGTGCCCGATCAGCAGATGCTTGACGACTGTGTAGCTTACGGCCGTGAGTTTGCACAACTGTAAGCCTCGATAGACAATGGAGCAAGACATTTATATATTAGGTATAGAGAGCTCGTGCGACGACACGTCGGCTGCCGTACTGAGAAACGGCGAGCTGCTGTCGAACGTGACGGCATCGCAGGCTGTGCATGAAGCCTACGGCGGTGTGGTGCCCGAACTTGCAAGCCGTGCTCACCAGCAGAACGTGGTGCCCGTGGTGCATGAGGCTATCAAGCGTGCAGGCATCAGCAAGGCTCAGCTGTCGGCAGTAGCCTTCACGCGTGGTCCCGGCTTGATGGGTTCGCTGCTTGTTGGTGTGAACTTTGCAAAAGGCTTCGCCCGCTCGTTGGGCATCCCGCTCATCGACGTCAACCACTTGCAGGGTCACGTGATGGCTCACTTCATCAAGGAGCCTTCTGAGGGTGCTTCTACGGCTATTCCTCCGCTTCCCTTCATCTGCTTGCTGGTCAGTGGGGGCAACTCGCAGATTGTGTTGGTGCGTGCCTATAACGACATGGAGGTGCTTGGCCAGACGATAGACGATGCTGCCGGCGAGGCTATTGACAAGTGCTCGAAGGTGATGGGACTCGGCTATCCCGGCGGCCCCATTATCGACAGGCTGGCCCGTCAAGGCAATCCGAAGGCCTACCAGTTTGCCGAGCCTCACATTCCGGGGCTTGACTACAGCTTCTCGGGTCTGAAGACATCGTTCCTCTACAACATGCGTAAGTGGGTAGCCGACGACCCTGACTTCATCGAGCACCACAAGTCAGACATTGCCGCCTCGCTGGAGTGGACCATCGTCGACATACTGATGAAGAAGCTCAAGCTGGCGGTCAAGCAGACGGGCATCAAGCATGTTGCCGTAGCAGGTGGCGTAAGTGCCAACAACGGTCTGCGCAATGCTTTCCACGACTATGCACGGCGGTATGGCTGGACGGTTTACATCCCTAAGTTCAGCTACACTACCGACAATGCCGCCATGATAGGCATTGTGGGCTATTATAAGTTCCTGGACGGCGAGTATTGCAGCATCGATGCTCCTGCGTTCAGCAGAGTGACGTTAACAATGAATAATTAATAATGAATAATTAATAATGAATAATGAATAATTATTTGGGGGATTTAGAATATGGACTTTGAAAGTAAGATTATCAGCAGGGAAGTCAGTCAGCTGCTGTGGGAGACAGAGAAGACGGTCGGTACGGCTGAGAGCTGTACCGGCGGACGTATAGCCGAGGCCATCATTGCCGTGCCAGGCGCCTCGAAGTATTTCAAGGGTGGCATCATCTCGTATGTCGATGAAATCAAGGAGAACCTGCTCGGTGTCAGCCGTCAGGTGCTTGAAGAGCAGACGGCCGTCTGCGAAGAGGTGGCGTGCCAGATGGTGCAGGGTGCCTGTCGTGCGCTGAACACCAACTACGCCATTGCTGCTACGGGTGTTGCCGGTCCTACTGGTGGCACGAAGGAGATTCCCGTGGGTACGATATGGCTTGCATGCGGTACGCCTGACCGTCAGGTGACGATGAAGGTCGAGGAGGATCACGGGCGCGACATCAACCTCGCAATTGCCACGAACAAGGCCATGCAGATGTTTCTTGAGTTCCTGAAGTCTGAGCAAGATGAGACGCCAGCTACTGATTCTGACAGCCTTCCTGCTGGCGGCATGTAGCACGTCGGCAATTGCTGCCGACTCGCTGGCCTTGCAGATAGCGTCGCTGAAGGAGTGGCGTGCTGGAGCCGTGGTGAGCGGTAGGGCAGTAGAGGCTTTCGGCGGACTGGACAGCTGTTTTCTGAGCGAGCCGATACCCGAGCGTGTATGGCTTGCCATGCAGGGTAAGACGTTCCGTCCGAACGCCCATATCCGGCGTGACGACCTGCGTCACGTGCGCGCGCTGCATCGTGATGCCGAGGGCAGGATACTGATTGGCGAGCTGGTGTGCAACAAGCTGATAGCCGACCGGCTGGTGCGCATCCTGCGTAAGCTGTATGCCAGCCGCTATGCCATTGAGCGTATGGTGCTGCCCGACGTCTACGATGGCGACGACGAGCGTCAGATGCGTGCCAACAACACGTCGTGCTTCAACTACCGTCCCATTGCCGGTACGGAGCGGTTGTCGAAGCATGCCCGCGGACTGGCTATTGACATCAATTCGCTCTACAATCCTTATTTTAAGGTACGCAAGGACGGCAGGCGCATCGTACAGCCTGCTACCGCTGAGCGCTATCTGAACCGTAAGCGTGCCTTCCGCTACAAGATTACCGCAGGCGACCTCTGCTGTCGTCTGTTCAAGTCGGAAGGTTTCGAGTGGGGGGGCGACTGGCGGTCGTGCAAGGACTATCAGCACTTTGAACTGCGAGACTGATGGGGGAGTTCATAGTTCATAGTTCGTAGTTCAGAGTTCATAGTTCAGAGTTCATAGTTCAGAGTTCATAGTTCATAGTTCATAGTTCATAGTTCAGAGTTCAGAGTTGACTTCGTCGAAGTTGCAAGCAACATTCATAGTTCATAGTTCACCTCAACTCCTGCAGTCTGGCGATGTACTTGCCGAGGATGTCGAACTCAAGGTTGACGATGGTGCCAACGCGGATGTCCTGGAAGTTGGTATGCTCCATGGTGTAGGGTATGATGGCTACCTGGAACGTGTCAAGGGTGGGGCGGCAGACCGTCAGCGAGACGCCGTTGACGGTGACGGACCCCTTGTCGACGGTGAAGTAGCCGTGGCGGGCCATCTCGCGGTTGTAGTCGTACTGGAAGGTGAAGTATGTGGAGCCGTCAGCGTCCTCCATGGCCGTGCATCGTGCCGTCATGTCGACATGTCCCTGCACGATGTGCCCGTCGAGCCTGCCATTCATGAGCATCGAGCGTTCTACGTTCACCTTGTCGCCCACCTTCAGCAGTCCGAGGTTCGAGCGTTCCAGGGTTTCCTTCATGGCTGTCACGGTGTAGGTGTTGTCGTCGATGCTTACCACGGTGAGGCACACGCCGTTGTGGGCCACACTCTGGTCGATGCTTAGCTCGCTGACAAACGAGCATGTCAGCGTGAAGTCGATATTCTCTCTGTCTTTATGGATGGCCTTGACGGTGGCAAATTCTTCGATGATTCCGGAAAACATATTTCGCTGTGATTTGATTGTTAACTATGAACTATGAACTCTGAACTATGAACTATGAATGTTGCTTGCAACTTCGACGAAGTCAACTCTGAACTCTGAACTATGAACTATGAACTAAAAAAAGCGGGTCGTGCGGTGATGTGATGAAAACTCCTTTGTTACAAGATGTGAGCGCTCTCCGCCGTTGTAATCCATCGGCTTTTTACGGCTCATTGCCTGTCGGCAACTACTATGGCCCGCCATTGGCAAGAGAAGTCTGCTCAGTTTTCGATTAATTTGATGAGTATCCCGATCGAACCTGCACGACCCTTGTTTTTTTCTTCTGCAAAGATAGTCAAAAAAATCCATCTCGCCAAAGGATTTTGCAATTATTTCTTCTGCATTGCCGTTTTTCTTCTTTTTTTTCCCCGTTTTTCTCTCGTTTTTCTCTCTTTCTTCTCCCGTTCTACTCTCTCTCTTCTCCCGTTTTTCTCCCTTTTTACATCAAGAACGCAGAAATGCGTGCCAACCGAGCTTCAGGAATAGAGCATTCCGAAGAGCCACGGTGGCGAGTGAAAGCAGATGTGGGCATACGCCAAAAATTTTAACTTTGGTGACCTGTTGGAGGTTAGGGCTGAGCCCTGTCTGTCAAGTGGTCGTCAATTAATCAGCGAACACTAATTATGTTTTAAACGGTAGAAAAGTGGATTGATAGTTTTGGAAAGAACAAAACAAGAGAGAATTTAACGAATTTAACCTTTGTTTGGATGCGTGATTATTTTTCAATTCCTTTGATTATCATTTTAAGAGAATAGTTGTTGTCATTATTTCGATGCAATAAACTATTGGTAGTCACTACTCTTAATAAAGTGCCACCATTTGAACTTATCCAGTCAAATGGTGGCACCCGATTATGGTATTACCTTCACGGCTGTTCCATGTTGCTAACAACCTGATCGGCTATCTGCTGCATGCCTTTAACGGACGGATGACCAGAAATTTTGTCGATGTCTTTCAGTTCGATGAGTTTGATGCCATAGCGGTTGCAGAGGGTTCTGACGGAAGTATTGATGTCATCCTTGAGGATGTCGTTGAGGATGAAGTAGATGTCGGAACTGGCATAGTGCTCCTTCATCCACTGCAGCATACGCGCCAGGGCGGGACGGAACTGCCAGAGGTCGGCAGGCTGGATGTCGTCGCCATACTTGTATTCGCCTATCGGAGAACCTGCCCAATTGTCGTTGGTTGCACCGAAGATGAAGATGACATCGGGATTGCCCAGATTGTCCATCCGGGTCACGAACGAACGGCTGGAGTAGTCGTCGCCGTTATATCCAGTATGACAGATGGTGGTGCCGCTAAAGGAGTTGTTCTTCAGCAGTTTCCAACCCTTGTGCTCGATGACCTGATGCCACCACGTCTGACGGACGTTGCTCACGTCGGTCTGACTGGCATCGTGCTGTTTGTAGTACCAGATGGCATTGGTGTCGGGCGTCAGCCAGCCTTCATACGTGGAGTACGAGTCACCAAGAATGGATACCGTCTTCATCCGTTTGCCCTGCTCCGTCAGAACAATGCCGCCGTTAGGTTGGATGGTGACCTTGGCGCGCCCCTGCTTATCGACTTTCAGCGTGGTCTTGGTGGGCTGTCCCTGCTTGTCATCCACAAGGTAGTCCAGTGTCTTGCCTGCCATCATGGGTAGGTTGAGCGTCAACTTCAACGGCTCCTTTAGGGCATTCAGACCGCCGATGTACCACTGGTCACCGTGGCGACGGGCTAGCACCACATACTTTCCGGGGAAGCCGTCGATGAATCGGGTTTCGTCCCACGTGGAGGGCAGGGAGCGCAGGAAGTCGAGTTCAAACTGCGGCACCTCCGTGAGGTTGTTCGGACAGAGGGCGGCACATTGTATATAACTCTGGTTGGTGATACCCGAGGCCAGTTCGAAGATGTCGGTGGTCTTGCGCGTATGACGGCTCTTGTTGTCGCGGCTCAGGTGACGGTTCAGGATGACACCGCCCCAGTCCATCGTGGCCACGGCATTTCGGCAGAAGGGATGCATGCAGAGGTCGAAGGCCTCGCGCTCGGCATCAGGCTCGGTGAAATAGACATTCTCGCTGGCCATCACAGCCTCGCTCGACACATAGTTGGGGTACATGCGTTCCCAGCCACGCGGAAGGGTACAGCCGTGGAAGATGACCTGCAGACCATAGCGGTTGGCATCGCTGAGGATGTCCTCGTAGAGCCCAATCGTCTCCTGCTTATCACCGCCGAAGAAGTCCACCTTGATGCCCTTCACGCCGATGCTCTTCAGCCACTTCATCTCCCGCTCACGGGCGATGGCCGTGTTCATGCAGTTGCGCGGTGTCTGTGGCGCATCGTTCCAGAAGCCATTGCTGCTATACCACAGTAGTAGGTCGACGCCCTTCTGGTTGGCGTAGCGCACGAGTTCGGGCATGCGGTCACGGCCTATCTGCGTGTCCCACCAGTTGTCCACGAGGCAGTATTCAAAGCCCAGTGTGGCGGCGAGGTCGATGAACTGAATCTGGTCGTCCCAGTTGACCGACTCGTCCTGCCAGACCAGCCAACTCCACGTGTAGCGGCCGGGCTTGTAGTTGGTGCTCGCCTCGAAGCGCGGCTCCACGAGGTCGTAGGCCGTAGTCGATTCCACGAGTGTCTTCAGCGGGCCGACGGTGATGGTGCGCCACGGCGTGGTGAACGGCAACTGACAGCCGACGAAGGCCGAGCCGAAACC
>CAMJWJ010000067.1 GCA_946409435.1 uncultured Prevotella sp.
GAGAACATGACGCTGAAGAGCCATACCGCAACCATCACCAAGCAGGAGAGCGGCAGCTACTACGTGCTGGTTTCAAACGCTTCGGGCAAGGAGTTCAAGGCTGCTTCCGGCGACTACCTGACCCTCACATTAGAGGCTGACGAGACGGCAGAGCCAGGCACGGCAACCATGAGGGGCATTGTCATAGGCAGCCTCTATTCCGAAAAGTTGAACACCGAGACAGAGGCTGCGTTCAACGTCACCGTAGAGAGCGGAAGCATAGAGCCTGTCAGCCATACGGCGACCATCACGGCCAACGACGTGACCATTGAGAAGGGCAAGACGGCCGACGTGACGTTTACGCTCAACTCCGAGTCGGTGGCTGCCATCGCTGAGTTCAGACTCAGCCTGCCACAGGGCGTGAGCATCAAATACGATGCCGAAGAGGAGGACTATGTCTACTCGCTGAACGAGAACATGACGCTGAAGAGCCATACCGCAACCATCACCAAGCAGGAGAGCGGCAACTTCTATGTGCTGGTTTCTAACGCTTCGGGCAAGGAGTTCAAGGCTGCTTCCGGCGACTACTTGACAATTACACTGGCGGCCAGCGAACAGGCCATGTCGGGTACGGCAACTATGAAAAACATTGTCATAGGCAGCCTCTATTCCGAAAAGATGAACACCGAGACAGAGGCTACGTTTAGTATCACGGTGAACGACAACACAGCACAACAGCCAGAAGAAAAGGGATGGTTTGCCCACCACGACAACACTGGCGAAGTACAGACTCTGGTAGACGACGAACTGATGACCGCCAAAACGGCGTATCCGACAGAAGTCACAGACTACTGGGAGAAGCTTCAGATCAAACACACGGAGATTTGCGGACAGCCGGTAGACTCCTGTTTCATGAAACTGCGTGTTGGCGAAGCTCCTAACGACGAAATACCCACTGGTACAAAGTTTACGGATTTTGCCGCTACTCCCATCGTCATCACGCCCAAACAAGATGTCATGGTGTCGTTCTACATCCGTCGTCAGACAACAGCAAACGGTATGCAGAACAATGACAACAAAGACATGAAGATTGTCAACCAGAAAGATGTTACAACCCTAATTAACGGAGTGCTGGAAGTTGACGGTCAGCCCATGGACGACTACGAAGCAGGCTTTGCCTACGTCAAGGAAGTTTACCGTCTGGCTGCCGGCGAGACCTATACCGTCTTTGCCCGTGGTACGACCATCCTCTTGTACGGCTTCACTTACAAGAAGACAGACAAGGTGCGCACCAACACGCCTACGTTCCAGCGCACCGACAACACGCTGAAAATCTTTGCGTCTGAATGGGCTACCATTTACTATACGCTCGACGGATCTACACCGACCATGCAAAGCAACACCTATGTCATGCCTGTCACGCTGACACAGAACGGCGTAGTAAGAGCTGTGGCTGTTGAAGGTTCGCTGCAGATGTCTGAAGAGGCTACTTACAAAGTGGATTGGTTCCAGGTAGAGCCTGTCAGCATTGTATTCTCCAATCTGCAGGTCACACTGTCGACGGCAACGCCCAACGCCCGCATCTACTACACAACAGACGGTACTACGCCCACGAGCCAGAGTATGCTTTACGAGTCACCGTTCTCCGTGTCAACCAGCTGCACGGTGAAGGCCATTGCCCTGAAGGACAACTACAACCCGTCGGACATCACGTCGGAGTATATCGACCTGGAGAATGTCACCTGTGCTGCCCCTGTACTCAGCATTGTCAACCATGTGCTGACCATCACTGACCAGACTGAGGATGCCTCCGTCTACTACACACTCGACGGCTCTGCACCAACCATACAGAGTATGCCCTACACAGAACCTGTCACGCTGACGCGTAACTGCATCATACGGGCCATCGCAACGAAAGAAGGCTACCGCCAGTCTGAAGAAAGTATCGCTGCGGAGAAGTCGTTCCAAGTTGAGATGCCTGTCATCTCGGTTGACGGCAACGTGCTGACCATTACGTGTGCTACTCCGAATGCCAGTATCTACTATATTGTTGGTGACGGCGAACTGACCATCGACGATCAGCACAGCTATACCGGACCGGTGACGCTGCCCAACAGCAACACCGTGCGTGCTATTGGCGTACTCGACGGCTACAACAACTCGGCCGTTGTAGAGTATAACCACAACGCTCAGTCGTGTGCCGACGTAGCCATCAGCTATGACGGCCGTTACATTCGGCTGACCACCGAGACTGATGATGCACTGATCTACTATACCCTCGACGGATCGAACCCGACAGTCACCTCTCAACACTACAAAGGCCAGCCCGTTGAGGTCAAGCAGTTGTGTACCATCAACGCGATGGCTGTGAAGTCGACGCTCAATAACTCGAAGGTGACCAGCAAGGAGGTGACCTACCTCTACGACGGCAAGAATGTCAGCATCAAGGAGGCAGGCACGCTGAGCCGGGCCTTTGAGTGGAACAACGGCAGTGCCGAAAATCTGCGAATGGACATTAACGGCAGCATCAATGCCACTGACCTTGCCTTCATCGGAACACTGACGGCTGTCGAGCATCTGAACATGACCAATGCCACGGTGGCTGAGGAAGAATTGCCCGACCAGGCCTTTGCCCGCATGAACATTGTTTCTATCGAGCTGCCCGCCAAGCTGACGAAAGTAGGCAGCGGTCTGTTCAGTGGTTGCAGCCAGCTGGCCGCCATCGTGTGGAGTGCCAACATCAACCTGCCACAGTCGGCCCTTGAGGGTGTCAGCAACCCCAACCTGCTGGTCTACGTCAACTCAATCAGCTATGCTCCTGAAGGTCTGCAGCACAACGTCGTCAACATGAACAACAAACGTGCCCTCAACATTGTGCTGAAGGATGTCACCGAGGGCAACGGCACCTTCTACTGTCCGCGGCCCTTCACAGCAGTGCATGCCGAATACAGCCACAACTACAAGCTGAAGAGCGGCAAGGACCACAACCCTGCCGGTTGGGAGACAATAGCTCTGCCATTCAACGTGTCGCGCATCGAGCATGCAGAGAATGGCCTGCTGGCACCGTTTAACAGTGGTGTTACTGGTGCCAAGCCCTTCTGGCTGTACGACAGGAAGGAGAGCAGTTTCAACCCCGCAGTGGAGATTGTGGCCAACACACCGTACATCATCTGCATGCCTAACCACGAAGATTATTCGAGCACCTACAACCAGAGCGGAATGGTGACATTCAGTGCCGACAACGTGGAGATTCCCCAGACTCCAGAGGAAACGGCCTCGGCTATAGGCAACGGAGAGGCACGGCTGGTGCCTTGTTACCGCCATATGGAGGCTTCCGAGGATTTTTATGCCATCAACCGCGACGAATACCTCAGATGGGTACCAGGCAGTATCTTTGTGCGCAACCATCGAGCCATGTCTCCTTTCGAGGCCTACCTGATAGTGGGTGATGGTGCTGCCGCCCGCGAGGCAATACCCATCTTCGACCAGACGGATACATCTGTCCACGACCTGCCGATGGTCATTGCCGACGGCACGGTAACAGTCTACAACCTGTCGGGTGTACCCGTTGCTATGGGGCAGCGAAACGAAGTGCTGAACCGTCTGCCGAAAGGTGTGTACATCGTCAACGGTCGCAAGCATATTATCAAATAATTGCAGACAGGAGAATAGTTTCCGTTTTATGACAAAGGATGTAGCGTTAGTATTATCGAGTGGAGGGGCACGAGGACTGGCCCACATCGGAGCCATTGAAGAGTTGGAGGCTCAGGGCTATCGCATCACTTCCATCGCAGGATGTTCGATGGGGGCACTGGTAGGCGGTGTCTATGCAGCTGGTAAGCTGAAAGACTTCCGCGAGTGGATGAAAACAATAGACCGGAAGAAGATGCTGGAGCTGACAGACTTCTCGCTGAGCCTCAACCATATCGTAAAAGGTACGCGCATCATTGAGGCCATCATGGAGTTTGTACCCGACATGCCCATCGAGAACATGCCCATCCCCTACTGTGCGGTGGCCACCGACCTGAACAGCGGCCACGAGGTGATGTTCCGCAGGGGCAGCCTCTTCAAGGCCATCCGTGCATCCATCTCGCTGCCCTCGTTCTACGAACCTGTGCAGATAGGTAATATGACGCTCATCGACGGTGGTGTGACAAACCCGCTCCCGCTGAACCGTGTGGCACGTCACAAGGGCGACCTGCTGATAGGTGTCGACGTCAGCGGCCACGACTACAAGACGCAGACGGAGATACAGCACGAACTGGCCGAGAAGCGCAAGCACAGCAGGTCGCTGTCGCAACAGATACTCAACAGGCTGCTCCCCGACAGCCTTGACTTCAACTACTACACGATGCTGTCGCGTGCCAGTTCGCTGATGATCCGTCAGAACTCCATCCTCATGGCCAAGCTGATGAAACCCGACGTGCTGGTAGATATCCAGATGACCCGTTATGGCGGTTTCGACTACGAAAAGTCGGAAAAGATCATTGCCATAGGTCGTCAGAAAACGCTGCAGGCTCTTAACAAATACCAGAAAATACAATAGAATGCGACAGCCAACTATGAACTGTGAACTATGAACTATGAACTATGAACTGTGAACTGTGAACTATGAACTATGAACTATAAACTAAGAACTCTGCTTCTCACCACCTTGGTGCTGTGGGTAGCCATGCCATTGTCGGCAGAAGAGACAACCGTCGCGTCGCCTGACGGAAAAATAGTGGTAACGCTGGCCTGCGAAAAGGGGCTGGCAACCTACAGCGTCAGCTACAGCGGTCAGCAGATGCTCTTGCCTTCGTGTTTAGGACTGAAAACAGGCATCGGAGACTTTACTACGGGGCTGACGGTGAAGAACGTACGGCACGGACAGGTCAGCCGGCATTACAGCATGCAAGGCACCAAGGCCAGTGAGGCCGACTACGAGGCCAACAGCCTTGTGGTGGAATATACCAACGGTAGCGGAGGGCTGATGAGCGTCCTTTTCCAGGTAAGCAACCGCGACGTGGCTTTCCGCTACGAGCTGCCTCGCCAGAAAGTTGAGGGCAAGGACATGAAGCGCACCGTCGTGCTGGCCGAGGCCACCAGTTTCCGGCTGCCCGACGGCACCACCACGTTTCTCTCGCCACAGATAGGGCCAGGCACTGGCTGGGAACAGACGAAGCCGAGCTACGAGGAGGAATATGGCGCCGACCGTCCGATGGCTACTCCTTCGCAGTACGGACAGGGGTACGTCTTCCCGGCGCTTTTCCATGTAGGGGGGACTGCGACAATGTCGCAGTATACCGAACAGACAAAGCAGACAGGAAAAGCGGGGCAGACAAAGCAAGCAGGGAAAGGACAGCAGGCAGGTCAAGGACAGCCGGAGGGCTGGGTGCTTATCAGCGAGACGGGTGTCACATCAAGTTACTGCGGCAGCCACCTGTCGGACTACCGTGAGACAACGGGCTATACCATTGCCTATCCGAACGCTGGCGAGAACAATGGGCTTGGCACGCCTTTCGCCGGCATTCCACTGCCTGGCACAACGCCGTGGCGCACCGTCACCGTCGGTGCTACGCTGCATCCTATCGTCGAGACCACCGTCAGCTACGACGTGGTGGAGCCGCTCTACCAGCCCGCCACCGACTATCGCCCCGGCCGCTATACATGGTCGTGGCTTATCTGGCAGGACAAGAGCATCAACTACGACGACCAGGTGAAGTTCATCGACCTGGCTTCCACGATGGGTTTTGAGTACTGCCTCGTCGACAACTGGTGGGACACGCAGATAGGCCGTGAGCGCGTAGCCGAGCTGTCACGCTACGCCCAGTCAAAGGGTGTCCACCTATTATTATGGTATAACAGCAACGGCAGTTGGAACGATGCCCCGCAGGGACCACGCAACTGCATGAACACCAGCATAGCCCGCGAGCGGGAGATGCAGTGGTTGCAAAGCATTGGCGTGAAGGGCATCAAGGTCGACTTCTTCGGTGGTGACAAGCAGGAGACCATGCGGCTCTACGAGGACATCCTGAGCGATGCCAACCGCTACGGCCTGCAGGTGGTGTTCCACGGCTGTACGCTGCCAAGGGGCTGGGAGCGCATGTACCCCAACTTTGTTGCCAGCGAGGCTGTGCTGGCCTCCGAGAACGTCTTTTTCAACGACCATGCTGCCAGCCGCGAACCCTTTGAGCTGACGCTGCATCCCTACTGCCGCAACGCTACGGCGTCGATAGACTGGGGCGGCATCATCATGAACAAGTACATGTCGCCCGACAACAAGAGCCGCCACCGCCGCATGACGACAGACATCTTCGAGCTGGCCTCGGGCATCATCCTGCAGACTCCCGTGCAGTGTGTGGCCATCCAACCTAACAACCTGCAGGAGTTGCCACAGTTTGAGCTTGACTTCCTGCGCCAGTTGCCCACCACCTGGCAGCAGACGCGCTACATCGCCGGCTATCCCGGCCGCAACGTCGTGCTGGCTCGCCAGTCTACTGACGGCAAGTGGTATGTTGCCGGTCTGAACGGCACCCTTGAACAGCAGACGCTGACGCTGTCGCTGCCGATGTTCGCCGGCCAGACGGTCAGCCTGTATGTCGACAAGCCACAGAAGGTAAAGGGCAAACAGGGCGCACTACCCTCCCCCTCCACTCCCACGCTACAGCCGCTGAAGGTCGGTAGGCAGGGCGAAGTCAAGGTGACGCTGCAGCCCAACGGCGGCTTCATCGTGTGTAGCCAGCCGTCACCGTTGCCTTAGGGAAATTCATACACCAGATACTGCACATTGCGCTCAGTAGGATAGTTGGTCAGTCGCCCAGAGCGGGTAATAAACGACAGTATGCCATTATACACACCATGACCCAGTGTGTATAGACGGTCGTAGATATTGATATAGTGAATACGTCGGGCGTCATAGTCCAACAGCCGCTCCGTGTCGACAACAGGCATGCCGTCGATGAGTACCAGTGACGGCAGCAGGGTGTTGAAGGGGTCCTCCGTCCTGCGGACCACCAGCTGCTGCACACCGTTGATGCGCGTTTTCTTGACACACCGCACGTATTCCAGCAACACCTCGCTGACCTTGAGGAACTGACGGTACTCGTCGAGATTGTAGCTCAGGTCGGGCTGCGTGCCAAACGCAGTGGCCTCGTAGCCCTGCGGCAGGTCTCGCTGGTCTGTGTCGTCACGCTCGGCACGCGCAATAGCTTTCTGATGGCGCTGCATGCCGATGGAACGTGCCTCCACCTCGCTGCGCTTGTAGTGGAACACCAGGTGGGGGAGGCTCTTTGGGAGCAGGGTGGAAAACGGACTGATCATCTCGACGGGCAGACTCTCGCCGGTGTACGACACGGCGGTGAGCACAAGCGGCTGACGGCCATGGATGTCGTAGGTGTAGAAGACCGCCGTGGTGTCGTTGACCATCTGTCCGTCAAAATAGTGTATCTGCTTGCCTACGATGCTGACCGATGGCCGAATCTGACTGCTGCTGAAGGTATTGCCGTTGTAAACGTTCTTGACCCGTGCCCTGACGATGTGTCCCTCTGTCTCACGGATGTCAACATCCTTGCTGCTGGTCAGCTCGGCGGCACCATCAGCCGTCGCCCAACAGCTGTCGGCCGCCTCCCACGTGACGTCGTCGTCTTCACTCTTACGAAGCGTATTCACGACAGCGACAAGGCGGTTGGACACGCTTGTGTCGTGGCGCGAATAGGCCGACAACACGTAGTACCCGCTATGCATATCGGCAGGCAGTTCGATAACCCCCTTTCCGACTCCTCGGTCAAGACTTATTGCTGTGCCTGCCACCAAACCGTGCGCGTCGCACAGCTCGGCGTAGGCTATCAACGCATCGTCATCGGTCACGCTGACGGTCATCGCCTCGCCGGCAAGATACCACGTGCGGTCGGTCTCAACAGTTGCTGCAGGGCAGCCCAAGGCCAGCACCACAGCAGTTGTCAGTAATCGTATTCTGTTTTTCATCATCATCGCTTTCTTACAATTATTCTTCACCATCTGACGTACCTGTCTCACCATCTGACGTCGCTTCCTCGTCATCCTCCGACTGGTCCTTATGGCCATCTCCCTTTTGGTCCCAGAAGTAAGGCTCCTCCGTATAGGCTCCCCGCAGTTTGACGTTGAGCAGATACTCGAAGGTCCACGACGTGGATAGTCCGCTGCCGCCGGGGATTATTCTTGAGTCATACCATTCAACCAAGAACAGCCCATTCTCCACCATCCTGACACAATCCCACTCGTTGCACTGCCGGAGCCAGAAGAGTTTGTCTTCCTGTCGGGGTATGTAGACAGAGAAATCGGTGCGGTTGAAAAAGAATCGGAACTGAGTCGTGTACAGCGAGCAACCCACAAAACCGATGGCGCGCTTGTCGGACGTGAGACAATGGATGTTGGTGGGCAATGCTGACGGCAGCGGCGTGAACAGGCCCCCCATCTCGGAACCGGCCTGACGGCGAGCCACCTCATACTCGTACTCGGCCTTGGTGATGGCCCGCTGATGCACCAGCCCGCTATACCTGTGGTACAAGCGCTCGTCGGCCCGGTCGATGTCGTAGAGCTTGAGGCGCTGGATGTGCTGTCCTTCGTAACTCGTGCTGGCACCAACCATGATGGTCGAGCTTTCCTTGTCGATCCACCCGCGCTTGGCGAAAAGGTCGGGCTTCTTGATAGGCCTCATGGAGTCGACGTCGAAGTAGATGTCGGTGGTGTATTCAGGATGCACCTCCCACGTCTCATCGTACGTCCACGAATAGTAGTTTGCCTTGTCAGTCTGTGAGGGTTTCTCAGGGGTGACGAGTACCTCGATGTTATCCCGCGGCGAGTATTGCACACCCGTCACGTCAGCTATCTTCTCGGTGGACAGTGGCTTCTGCGGCTCCGACTCGTAGACCTCGCCGTCGGTCTCGATGTGCAGACGGTATTCTACATCGGGAGAAAGATGGCCCGTACGGCATGAGTAATAGCTGCCCATCGGAAAAGCCACATATTCAGTGCCATCGCTACCGAGAACGGAGACTTTGGCAAACATTTCTAACTGAGGTGCGCCATAGGAGCCTATTGGCTGTGTACGCGAGAGGACGAACCTGCTCTCTTGTCCGGAGTAGATGGTGCCTTCCACCACAAGCAGGTTGGTGTCTTTGGCGTCGATGTCGGCTTCATACTTTTCTATACAGCCCGTCAGGGTAGTTACTGTAAAAAATAAAAAGGTGAAAAGGTGAAAAGGCATCCTTGACCTGACTGATTGTTTCTCTTTCATATCTTTACTTATTTACCCTGTTTCAGTTGAATCGAATGTTGAGCGAGACATACGGAATGGCTGTTCCAAAGACGGAGAGCTTATAGCCCTGGACCTGCTGTCCCTCGCTGACATAATAGATGTTATAGGCGTTGCGGCGTGCCAGCGCATTGTACACACCGATGGAGAACGACGTATGCAGGAAGCTCGTCAGCCTGTGGGTCGGTTCGATGTTGAACGCCAGGTCGAGCCTCATGTAGTCGGGTATGCGGTAGGTGTTACGGTCCGAATAGTAAGGCATGAACTGCTGGTTGTGCGTGTCGTAATATTTGCCGGCGGGCACCGTCGTCGGACGACCTGTGGCATAGTTGAAGTAGCTGGAGAAACTGTACCGCTCGGTGAACTTCAGGTTCAGCACGGCCTTCACCTCGTGTGGCCTGTCGTACTCCGTGGGATACCAGTCGCCATTGTTCAAAGGCACGGCCACCCGCTTGTCGTCCTGACGGACCTGCGAACGCGAGAAGGTGTAGCTGACCCATCCGTTCAGCTTGCCCAAGGGCTTCTTCACCTGCAGCTCTACACCGTATGCCCGCCCCTTGGTGGCAATGACGTCGGTCTCCAGGTGTGGGTTCATCAGCAGCACGGCAGCGCTCCGGTAGTTCAGGTAGTCGCTGATGTGCTTGTAGTACACCTCGGCCGACAGCTCGTACCGCTTGTCTGACGTCTCGTGATAGATGCCGGCAGCCAACTGCCATCCGCTCTGCGGCTTGATGTTCAGGTCGGAGAGTTTCCAGATGTCGGTGGGCGACATGATGGCTGTGTTCGACACCTTGTGGATGTACTGGTGCATCGTGTTGAACCCAGCCTTCAGTGCAAGGTTTTCCCGGAGGGCATAGCGAGCCGACAAGCGGATCTCCGGAGCATGGTAGGTCTTGATGATGCCTGTCTCATGACGTGTCTCCACCAAGGTTTCTTCTGACGGGAGTTCTCCGCCTGCATAATGGTTTACGTCACGAGGCCCAAGGGCGTTGAACATGGTATAGCGCAAACCGGCAGATACCGACAGCTTGTCGGTGAGCGACCGCTCGTACTCCACGTATGCTGCACTCTCCAGCGCCTTTTCGCGCTGCAGCTGGTCGGCGGCGACGCCCGACTCCTGGCCTACCGGCTCGTAGCGGCCGCCCTGCACGTTGTAGTGCTGCACGGAGAGACCATACGACAGGCTCTGCTTCTCGGACAACCGCTGACGCACATGCAGCTTGCCCCACAGCTGGTCGATGCCGCAACTCAGACGGGCCGCCATGGAGGGCACGTTCCTGTCTTCGTTGAAGTAGTCGTAGTGGTCAATTCCTGCTGAGAGCGTCACTGTGGTCTTCTCGTTCAGGATGGAACGCCACTCGGCAGAGAAGTTGCGGTTCTGGTAGCCGTAGTTATCCTCAGAGCTGAACGAGAACTTGTCCTTGCTCCAATAGCCATAGACCTTCAGGCGGTGCATGCTGCTGGGTTTCCACGTCAGCACGCCACACAAGTCGTAGAAGTTGGCGGAGCCGTTTCTATAGCCGCTTTTCTCCGGCAGTTCCTTGAGTATCCAGTCGCTATACGTCGTACGGCCGTTCAGCATCAGCGATAAGTGGTCGCGGACGATCGGCACCTCGATGTGGGCCTTGCTGGTCAGCACGCCAATGCTGGCCGAACCGACCAACTTCTGCATGTTGCCCTCCTTCGAGGTCACCTTCATGACGCTGCTGATCCTGCTGCCATATTCGGCGGGAACGCTCGACTTGAATAGTTCCACATCCTCGACGGCATCGGAATTGAACGACGTGAACAGCCCGAACAGGTGGGAGGGATTGTAGACGGTACCGCCATTGAAGAGTATCAGGTTCTGGTCCGTAGCACCTCCACGCACATTGTATCCGCTTGAGGCCTCGCCCACGGTGGTCACTCCCGGCAGGGTGAGCACGATCTTCACGATGTCCGACTCGCCGAAGGACGACGGGATGTTCTTCAGCAGCTGGGGCTTGAACTTCTCGGAACCCATCATCATGTTTTTCACGGCCGACTGGCGACCACCCACTACGACAATCTCGGCGAGTTCCTGGTCGTCGGCAATGCTTACCTTGGCTTTCTTCACGCCTGGCACGACGTAGACTTTTCTCTTCGTCGGCGCTACGGGCATGGCCACAGTACTGCTGTCAAGAACAGGGATGCCGGCTATCAGTTCTTTGTCGTCAACAATGATGACTGGAGAGTTCGGCTGGAGGACACTACTAACCGCTACTTGGGGTTTACGACTGACGTTCGTGGACGGGAGAGCATATTTTTCTGGAGTACCCGCAACATGCTCTACCACTTTCACGAGACTCCCCTCACGCACACTCTTTGCGAAGGAGAGACGGTTTTTCCTGGCAAACTGCCTGATCTGCTTCTTCTGTTCGGGAAAGAGCTTAGCGACATCCGACGCACGCCTTACGCGGTGCATCGCTCCGTCAGCCGTCACGAGGGTGTAGTGCTCGTTGGTATTGAGCCGCTTCAGAAAACTCTTCTTTTCAACCACCTTCTCACCATTGTCTGCCTTCCACACGGTGTGGTAGAGTCGCAGGCCATTGGTGCTGCCGTCACACAACAGGGAGGCATATCGGGAGCTGACCTCGGGGTCACGCACATAGCGGTGGCCGTCCATCTCAAACCAGTCGATGTGGGACTGGTCTGGCAGACAATAGTACTGCCCCACGGGAGAAAGGACTGCAACACGCTGTCTGAGCTGGTCGTAGCGTAGCTGCACGTTGTCGTAGACTACGCCATAGTAGCTGATGCGACCCGGATACGTGCCAGTGTCGCCATTATAATATGGTACGTCACGCCATTCCGTTTTCAGGTATTGTGGCTCCATCGGCCCGACATACAGACGGGCAAAGTCGGCAGCAGAAGAGAAATACTCTTGTGCTCCTACATGATAAGCGACAGCCATCAAACAGACAAAGGCCAACAAAAATCTATTACCGTTTTTGTGTCTTTTCGCCATGCTTTCATTGAGGTTTTAACAGTATTACTACCTTTAAAACCGCAAAGGTAGGAAATACTTGCACGGCAGCAGAATTATTTAACATCTTTTTAAAATATAATGGCCATTTCTACACTTTATGTCGCGCACGTACAGGAAATTTTGAGTTATAGGGGGTATAATTTGTTGTACCCTGAAGAAAAAGTTACAGACCCCACCCCTAACCCCTCCCCTTGAGGGGCGGGGAACTGCTGGCGCTTACCGTCGGCGGTAGTCACTCCCTCCCCATTAGGGGAGGGGTAAGGGGTAAGGCTCCCTACCGCACAATGCTCAACGACGTCGAACTGCCCTACGCGTCGATGTTGGCATAGGTGGCGTTCTTCTCGATGAACTGGCGGCGCGGCTCTACGTCGTCGCCCATGAGCATCGAGAATATCTCGTCGGCCTCGGCAGCGTTCTCGATGGTCACCTGCTTCAGCAGACGGTTCTCGGGATTCATTGTCGTCTCCCACAGCTGCTCGGGGTTCATCTCACCAAGACCTTTGTAGCGCTGGGTGTGCAGGGCGGTGGCGTTCTCGTCGCCGGCAACGTACCTGTCGATGAATGCTTGGCGCTGCTGCTCGGTGTAGCAGTACTCGGAGACCTTCTTGTACGTACACTTATAGAGCGGCGGAGTAGCGATGTACAGGTGGCCGCCCTGAATGACCTGTGGCATGAAGCGATAGAAGAGCGTCATGATGAGCGTGTCGATGTGCGAGCCATCGACGTCGGCATCGGTCATGATGATAATCTTGTCGTAGCGCAGCTTGTCGATGTTGGCCTCGCGGTCGCCCTCGCCGTCAACGCCGAAGCGTACGCCGATAGACTGGATGATGTTCATCACCGACTCGGCCTCGAAGACGCGGTGCCACTGTACCTTCTCGACGTTCAGGATTTTTCCGCGCAGCGGCAGGATGGCCTGGAAGTGACGGTCGCGGCCCTGCTTGGCCGACCCGCCTGCCGAGTCACCCTCGACGAGGAATATCTCACACTCCTTCGGGTCCTTGTTGGAACAGTCGGCCAGCTTGCCAGGCAGTCCGCCACCGGTCATGGGGTTCTTGCGCTGCACACTCTCGCGGGCCTTACGGGCGGCGATACGTGCCGTGGCGGCCAGCACCACCTTCTCGCAGATCAGCTTGGCCTCCTTGGGATGCTCCTCCAAGTAGTTGGTCAGCGCCTCGCCGACGGCCTGCTGTACGGCTCCGGCCACCTCGCTGTTGCCGAGCTTCGTCTTGGTCTGTCCCTCGAACTGCGGCTCGGCGACCTTGATGCTGATGACGGCCGACAGTCCCTCGCGGAAGTCCTCGCCGGCTATCTCGATCTTCGCTTTCTCAATCTGCTTCGAGATGTTCGGATCGGCATCGGCATACTTCTTCAGCGTACGGGTCAGCGCCATGCGGAAACCTACCAGATGGGTACCACCCTCGATGGTGTTGATGTTGTTGACGTAGGAATGGATATTCTCCGTATAGTCCGTATTGTACATGACGGCCACCTCGATGGGCACGCCCTGCTTTTCGGTCTTCAGGTAGATGACGTCGTCGAACAGATGGGTGCGGTGACGGTCCACATAGCGCACAAACTCCTTCAGGCCTTCCTTGGCATGGAACACCTCCGGCTCACGCAGCTTGCCATCCTCGTCGGGACGCAGGTCGGTCAGCGTGATGGTGATGCCGGCATTCAGGTAGGCCAGCTCACGCATACGGCGGGCTATGATGTCGTACTTATACTCGGTGGTGGTGAAGATGGTGCCGTCGGGCCAGAACTGCTGACGCGTACCCGTCTGGTCGGTGTCGCCGACTATCTTCACGTCGTAAAGGGGCTTACCCTTCTCGTACTCCTGCTGGTAGATGTGGCCGTTGCGGAACACCTGCGACAGCATGTGTGTCGACAGGGCGTTGACGCACGAGACACCCACGCCGTGCAGACCGCCGGAGACCTTGTAGCTGCCCTTGTCGAACTTACCACCGGCATGCAGGACGGTCATGACGACCTCAAGGGCCGACTTGTGCATCTTCTCGTGCTCGTCGACGGGAATGCCGCGGCCGTTGTCCTGCACGGTGATGCTGTTGTCTTCGTTGATGGTCACCTCGATGTGTGTGCAGTAGCCTGCCATGGCCTCGTCGATGGAGTTGTCGACGGTCTCGTTGACCAGATGGTGGAGACCCTTCTCACTGATATCTCCGATATACATGGCCGGACGTTTGCGTACGGCCTCCAGTCCCTCGAGCACCTGAATATTACTCGCGGAATAGTTACTTGCGTTGTTCTGTTCTTCTGCCATTGTTTGTTATGTAGTCAATTTAGAGTGCAAAGGTACAAATAATCTGCGACTTAAACGAACGATTTAACATAAAAAAAGACTGCAAAAACAAAAAGAGCCGCAAAAGCGGCTCCGATAGGGTTGTATAAGAATGAAGATTCTTTATCCCAGCTTGTTGATGTGCTTCGACAGGCTCGACTTCAGGTTGGCTGCCTTGTTCTTGTGGATGACATTGGTCTTAGCCAGTTTGTCAAGCATCTTCTGCACCTTCGGATAGAGAGCAGTAGCCTCATCCTTGTTGGTCATGGCACGGAGCTTACGCACGGCGTTGCGCATGGTCTTTGCATAGTAGTGGTTGTGAAGTGCCTTCGTCTTGGTCTGACGAATTCTCTTCAGAGATGATTTGTGATTTGCCATTTTAATTTAATGTTTTTGTTTTTAATGTTTAACTTAAAGCTTGTGGGTCTTGCGTCTTGCGACAGCCCTGGGCGGACTTGTCATCCTTTCGTTGGCACCGTAATGCCGAACGTCCGGTTTTCAAAGCCCTCCGCCACCTTATCCCGACACGTCGGTAGCACATGGCCGTGCAGATGACGGATTTAGTATTGTAGTCCCTAGGAGAGTCGAACTCCTCTTTAGAGAATGAAAATCTCTCGTCCTAACCGATAGACGAAGGGACCCTTTGCGCTTTTATTTACCTTTTTTCGCAAAATCGGGTGCAAAGGTACTGCTTTTTTCCCATTCTGCCAAATTTTCTTAAAAGAAATTGCTCTTTTTGCAATATTTTTCATAATTTTGCCCCCAAAAGCTCATAACTATGAACTGTGAACTATGAACTGTGAACTATGAACTGTGAACTATGAACTGT
>CAMJWJ010000068.1 GCA_946409435.1 uncultured Prevotella sp.
CTGCATTGGCGCAGATTGACAAGTTCGGTTATCATCTTGTCTATTCATCGGAGTCGCCGGAAGCCGCTTCCGCAGCAATGGACCTCACCGATGAAGAGCTGGAGTGCTGTACTGGCGATTTCCTCAGCACAGAGAACTTCGAACGCAACTGGCTCTACTGTCCCCGCCAGACTTCGAAGTGGAACATGCGTATGGCAGAGAACGATGAAGACCGTGCGAAGGTTCACCTCTGCGAAGACGGAAAACTCCGTTTGCTCGCCCTCTCTCTTGATGGCACCAAGACCAACTGCATTACCTCAGGCATCAAGATGAAGCAGGGCTACAAATACGGAATCTTTGAGATAAAGGCCAAATGCAATCCCCACAAGTCGAACTTCCCTGCCGTCTGGATGATGCCTTCCAACCCTTATGGCGGCTGGCCAAACTGTGGAGAGATAGACATCATGGAGCAGGTGGGTACGAGCAGCACGATTTATAGCACAGTGCATCTCGGAGCGCGTTACGATCAGAAGGTGGGCAAGAACTATTCTTGGTCGGGCAGCAAATGGGTCGATACCGGCTACCACATCTATTCGCTTCTCTGGACGAAGAGCAGTCTCACGTTTTATTGCGATGGGAAACAGGTATTCAAATACCAAAAAGACGGCAGTCTGGATCTTCAGAAGCATCCAGAATACGAGCATGCCCAATTCCCCTATAACGAGGCATACTATATCATCCTCGACCAGGCACTCGGCAGCAACTCAGGATGGGGCAACGAAGACCCTGACCCTTCTTTCACCTACGAGATGACGGTTGATTACGTCCGCATCTTCCAAGCTCCTGCTGAGGAAGAAAAGCTCGAGTACTATTTCATTCAGAATGTGGAAGAACCTGCATACTACATGACGGCTTCCGAAGAAGGGTTGGTCGGCACGACCGACATCGACTTCCAGAATCCCGACCCGGATGCCCTGTTCTGCTTCCCCTCGATGGATGCAGGAACGAAGAAATACATCCGTACGCAGTCGCAGAAGTGGGTGATGAGCCAATCCGTCAACAACAAGGCCATTCCGTTGGGTGAAGGAGGTGTACCTTATTATATTCTTCGCGATGAAGAAAAGGGTGTGGCATTCGACTATGCCAAGGACACCTATCCCGCCACCTTTGTTGATGGCAGCCGAGCCCTCATCCTCAATGAAAAGAAAGACTACATCGTCTCTACCTCAGGCACCAGCAAGGCCTCGGCGTGGTGGAAGCTGATAAGCGTCGAAGATGCTCAAGCAGCTTCTATCAAGGAAGATGGCGGGCTTTGGACGAAGGATGACCAGCGTCGAGAGTCAGCTGTCAGGAAAGTGGTAAGAGACAACCGCCTCGTCATTCTGCACAATGGCAGAGAATACACTGTGACAGGCAGTAGACTCAAATAACTGATGACCATTAATCAAAAGGAGAGTTTCTTATTAACTATTTTACTAATTTAAACATTAACATTATGAAGAAATTTTTACTTTTCACTGCTTTGGCAGCTTTCTCTGTGACAATGAATGCACAGATGGACTTCACACCTGATGCTTATAAGTTCTCGCAGCGCCAAGTTGGCGAGAAGCTTATCATGCAGCATGCAGATGCTACGTGGAACACTCCTCCCATGAGCTCCGCAGCTATTGAAGCTGAAGCACCTAACGGAGGCTTTGTGACGATTAATGCCAACTCGGATGTGAATGCAGGAATGAACGCTACTTGTATCGTCGACCTCGGCGGTAATGTAGGTCACGTACTCGCTCTCACAGGTGCAAGCATGGAAGGTCTTAATGAGGCATACGCTGCCGCTGGCCTCGGTGCTGTGAAAAACCAGCCTGAGCAAGGCCTCGGCCAAATGCAGATCAACATGTACACCGACCCGTCGACAACCCCGGAAGCAGCTATTGTCCAGGCAGACATTGTCGTGAATGCATGGGCCAACAACACCGCTCCTGACCAGGTCATCTGGGCCAACTATTACCACATGACAGCGGCCAATGACGTAACTCCTCAGAACGCTAATGGCTGGGATGGCAACACGCTTACGATTACGGACTTCTGCCAGTATGACGAAGAGGGCGACCTCGTAGTCGATGACGATGAGAATGCCATTTACGATCCCACTCGCTGGCTGCGTCTTACAACGCTTGTCAAGACATTGGCGAAGGATACCGAGGATTGGCCCTACTCAAACGCTGTGAAGGCAAAGTTATGGACTGGCGGTTCCTTCGGCAATGTGGTGCTCTTCATTAAGGAACTCACGTTCAAGACAACCGATTACACCAAAGATTCAGAGGAGTTCACGGGCCAGACCAACCATAAGCGTACTTATGAGGTGTGGAATCCGGATCCCAACAAGGTTACTGATGCCATTAAGACTGTTCAGACCGCCGCTAAGTTCGATGTGAAGAATGGTAAGTTTGTCTCACTTGAGAGAGCTGAAGTGTTCACACTTGATGGCAAGAGAGTCCTCGATGGTACTCAGGGACAGCTTGCAGCTGGTGCTTACATCGCCAAGATTAACGGTGTGAGTGTTAAGTTCGTTGTTAAGTAATAGGATTACATGATGATAAGGTAGTAGGGGGGAGTCCCTACTACCTTATTTGCTATTTCAGAATATGAAGAGGTCGCTGGTTCTATGTGTCATTGGGTTGTTCGCAACCCTATGTGCGCATGCACAGGTAGATAACTTTGCCTTAAGTTTCTCAGGCAAAGGAAGTGTGCATTGCGGTGAACTGGTGGAGATTGAGCAGCAAAAATCCTACACTTTTCAGTTCTGGATTTGTCCTCAAGAATGGAATGAGGGAGCTGTCATCTTTAAAAGCGGCGACAACTTCTCAGCCTGTTTAGGCACAGAAGGCAGTATCGTTTTCACTGTTGGAACGACTATCTTGAAAGCAACTGCCAAGAAACAACTTTCGGTAGGTAATTGGGCTCAGGTGACCCTGCTCTGCAATGAGGGCGCAGCCAAGGTCTATGCCAACGCTGTGAAATGTGGTTCAGGAACTTTGGCGGCTATCCCCAAGACTGCCACGGGGCTCGTCATAGGCGAGGGCTTCAATGGACGCATTGATGAAATGCGTTTCTGGAAGATTGCGCTTTCCGACGAATTCGACTATTTCCGTCACACCACCATCAATCAGTTCAATCCCGATTGGGACAACCTGGTGGCTTATTTTAAGATGGATCAGGATCTCTGTGAAAACCTTGTTGATTACAAGGGGGTGTATACCCATGATATAGGATATAACCATCATGGCATACTCAACGGCGATGCAAAAAAAATAAAGGTTACTGACAACACAGGACTTCCCTATCTCGTCCACGGGGCATATACGAACAACGAGCGTTTCTATGACCGCAGCATTCCTCGCGAGCAGTATCTGCTTAGCAACGATCTTATTATATTAGGAATTGAATCTTTCAAAGACGGGCATCTGCGATTCAGCACTCCCTGTAATCATGGAACGTTAGAAAACTGCGAACGGCTGGCTGAGTTTGAAGGTCGCAACGGTGTGCTGTCGTTGAATGGAAATGGCAAGATGAGTGTTGGCAAGAATGCTATGCTCATATCAGAAGACAGCAATGGAAAAGCCACCAATGCCTATGCTTTTGAATGCTGGCTATACCTCGACGAATGGACGGAAGGAGCTTATCTTTTCCGCAAAGAAAATGAGGATGGCACACAGGGCTTAAGCATCCGCCTGGGTGACGCCGAGGGGCAACAGGTCTTTGTGCGTGTCGATGGCCGCGACTATGGACACGCAGGCAAATTGGCCGTCGGAGAGTGGATGCATTTTGCAATAGTCAGCCGTACGTCAATTTCTTCCTCGCAACAGTTCGGTTTTGTATATAACGGCACCATGAGTTTAGGAAAGAACAGCCTGAGCGACCCTGTTGCCGACAACAGACCTACCAATACCAGCCAGTTCGAAGCTTACATAGGCGAAGGACTAAAGGGTAAGATGGACGACATCATGATCTGGAACAACCGCCCCTTCGACAGCAGCGAGATCAAGGCGAACATGGAAGGCCGATTCCGGATGCCGGCTGTTGGTGGGGAGGTTACTGCAGAACAGATGCGCTGCTACAACAGTTTGTGGCGATTTGACAAAGAGGATGACCCAGGCTATGACCTTTATTCCCAAGACGAGTGGCTTGCTATTATGAAATCAGCATATAAAGGCTATCGTGGTGCCAGGTTCCGCATTTCCGTGAAGAGCCATAACGGATGGGAAAACACCATCAGCAACAAAAGCCGACGTGAGATTTTTGCTGCTGACCTTGCCCGGCTGAGCGAGCATTACGACGGCGTGGAACTCGACCTTGAGTGGGCGAGCAGTTGGCAAAATTACGGATTGCTTGCTGAAGCCATTCGTGCAGCGTTGCCCGAAGGAAAGAGCTTTGAAGTCTCGGTTCATGCCTACAACTATAAATATCCCACAGCAAAGATGGGTGCTGTGGATGCCTTCACCGTGCAACAATACGGCCCGCAAAAGACCTGGTTCTCTATGAGCAACTTCAGGTCTACGCTCGCGGCGATGGAAAACTACGGCTACGCAAAAGAAAAAATCTATGCCTCGTACAGCACAACCACCTCCGGGCCTTATACGGGTGGGACGATGGCAAGCTCCATCATCAAAGGCGTACGCAACGGCATGATGGAGGGCGACTTCACGCCCAACGAAGAAATGGACTCATGGACTGACGCCACGGGTCTGACCTATTATTTCACAGGCCCTCTGCAAACCTACAAGCGTGCCAAGCATGTTGTTGACAACCAGTATCACGGCATCTTCTACTGGGATATGGGAAACGATGTGCCAGTGAGGCATCAGTATAATTTGGCAAAATGGTGCAGCTATGCGCTGAATGCCAATGTCGACACACTCGTCACACATGTCGATGTCAAGCCGTATGATGCATCTTTAGGTGTCAGGGACATGCGTCTGACCGGCGACGAGACGGTGATGGCAGGTGAGGTCAGCATCTACAACCTGATTGGCGTGCTGGTCAGCAAGGCCGCAACCAAGGAGGAGGCTATAGCCCAATTGCCTCGTGGTTTCTACATCATAAAAGGCAGAAACTCACAGGGGAAAAGGGTTTCCGAGAAAATGAATAAACTATATTAACAACAAATATCATCCGTAATCATGAAAAAAATTCTTTATTTCGCTATCATTGGATTATGCTTATGTGGCATTGTCGCTTGTGAGGAGGAATTCGAGAATCCTGGCGATTTCAGTGTCAAAGCCACATTAGGCTTCAGTCCTGCGAGTGCACTTTCTAAAGTAGATGGTATCACCTACGATTTCAAAGTGCTAAGTGAGAAGGATACTGCTTTTGTAAGCAGTTACACCAGGAATGACACAACCTTCGATGCCAATGGCGAACCCGTGATTGGCCCCGATGGTAAGATTGTCATCAACTACGACACCATCTACTTCAAGACAGGTAAGGTGGCTCGCTACTACGAGATGGACACGATTACGTTCCCATCTCATGCCGACACATTCACCGTGCACATCACGAGCAACGCTCTGTGGAAGGCTCCGCAGTTCAAGCCCAAGAAGACGCAGTGGTTCTTCAACTACAACCTGAAGACCGACGGCACTTCGCTCTACGGTGGTGGCGACGGCTACTTCTACTTCCGCACTACGCGCAACAAGAACAAGTCGCGTTCTGAAAAGGCCGAACAGTACATCTTCACTTCCGATTCAACGGTGATGTACCATTTCGTATTTGGTCAGAAAGGCGAAAAAGACTAGTAAACGTAAAGAGAACACGCTATGAGACAAAGATTATTTACGATTCTGAGCTGCTTGCTCGTATCAGTAGCAATGATGGCTCAGCACAAGGTAACGGGTGTTGTGCTCGACAATGAAGGTGAGCCAGCCGTCGGTGCTTCCATCGTTGAGAAAGGAAATGCGCGGAATGGTGTCATTGCCGACATTGAAGGTAACTTTGCCCTGACGGTTTCCAAGTCATCGGCCACGCTGGTCGTATCGTACGTAGGCTTTGAGCCGCAGGAGGTTCAGGTGGGAGGCAGAAACAAAGTGACCGTCACCCTGCATTCCTCGGCAGTGGGGCTCGACGATGTCGTGATCGTGGGTTTTGCCACACAGAAGAAAATCAATGCCACAGGAGCCGTCAAGACCATTGGCGACGAGATGATGAAAGACCGTCCTACGGTGAATGCCGTGCAGTCGCTGCAGGGTGCCATTGCCGGTCTGAACATCACCAACGATGCCGGTGGTGCTCCTGGTACGGCCATGAATATCAACATTCGTGGTGTGGGTAACCTGGGCGATGGTTCCAATTCTTCGCCGCTCGTCCTGATCGACGGTATGGAAGGCGACCTGAGCACACTGAACCCTGCCGACATCGAGAATGTGTCGGTACTGAAGGATGCCGCAGCCGCAGCCGTCTATGGTTCGCGTGCTCCGTTCGGCGTCATTCTGGTGACAACAAAGAGTGGCTCTGCCGGCAAGAGCGCAGTGCCCGAGGTGCAGTATTCGGGTAACGTGAGAATCAATCAGCCGGTGAACATTCCGAACCCCGTAGACGGTCTGACGTTTGCCTACATGATGAACGATGCCTACATCAACTCGGGTGGCAACGCTCCTTTCAGTTCCAGGCAGATAGAGAGAATCAAGGCCTATATGGACGGTACGTCGACGGAGAACACCGACTACTACCGCGAACTGGACACGTGGTTTAAGAATCAGGCTCTCTTCGGCAACACGAACTGGTATGACGTGTATGTGAAGGACAAGACGGTGTCGACCGAACACAACCTCGCGGTCAGTGGCGGCGTGGGCAAGCTGACTTATCGTATCTCCGGAAACTATCTGAGCCAGACAGGTCTCTACAATTATGCAGATGAGTTGTATCAGCGTTTCAACATCGCCGGTAAGTTCCAGTACAAGCCACACAAGATAGTGACGATAGGCTACAGCGTGCGTTATGCCACTGACGGCTACGACAAGCCGTCGGCCATCGACGACCAGGGACTGTTCTATCACAATCTGGGTCGCCGCGCCTCGGTGGTGCCTGTCATCAACTCGATGAGTGGTGAGTATTCTGAGGATTCAATGATTCCTGCCGTCAAAGATGGCGGAAGACTCAACAAGCGCACACAGAAGCTCTACAACCAGGGTAGCCTGATTATTGAGCCCATCAAGAACTGGAAGATTCATGTAGAGGTCAACAGTCGCCTGGAATGGAATCCATATTCCCGTAATTTCAACCCGCTGCCCTTCCACATGCCTTCCGGCAGGCTTAGCTATATGCTGGTGAACGAGGGTGTGGACCCGAAGCACACCGTGAATGCCAACGGTACCTATTCCGTCATTCCCGACTATGGTGAGACCTATCAGGAAGATGCTGAGACGAAGGTCAACTTCTTCGGCAACAATGTCTATACCGACTATAAGCTCACGCTGAACGATGCTCATAACTTCACGTTCCTGCTGGGTGAGCAGACGGAGTACTGGAAGCGCGAGACCGACCGCACGGGCTACTACTACTCAAAGTATGTGGACAAGGCAACGAGGGAATACGTGGACGAGGGCATCAAGCACGAGATGACACCCACCAACTACCAGGAGGATTGGGCATCGATGGGCTTCTTTGCCCGCTTGAACTACGACTATAAGTACCGCTACCTGCTGGAGCTGAACTTCCGCGCTGACGGCGCCTCCCGTTTCCCCACCGACCAACGCTGGGGCTACTTCCCGTCGGTGTCGGCAGGTTGGAATGTGGCTGAGGAGCCGTTCATGAAGACGGTCAAGGAATCGTTCCTCGACATGCTGAAGCTGCGTGGGTCGTACGGAACGCTGGGCAACCAGAACACCACTTCGTGCTATCCCTACTATCAGCAGATGAAGGACGTGGGCTCATCGGTCGTCATCGGAGGCGACCAGGTGAACATGCTGCCCGTTTATTCGCCCTATTCCACATCGCTCACATGGGAGACCATCGAGAATGCGGGCTTCGGCGTAGACTTCGCACTGTTTGGCAGCCGACTGTCGGGTTCGTTCGACCTGTTCCAGCGCACGACGAAGGACATGGTGGGACCTGCGGCCGCCCTGTCGGCTCTCTATGGAGCTGCGGCTCCCAAGACGAACAATGCCACGCTGCGCACGCGTGGTTGGGAGTTGGAAATGAAGTGGCACGGCAACATCAACAAATTCAACTATGGCATCGGATTCAGCCTCTCTGACTACAATTCGGTCATCACGAAGTACTACAACTCCACCGGCCAGTGCACCAATGCCAGCAACGGCACCTACTGGTATGAAGGAAAGACCGTGGGCGAGATTTGGGGTTACGAGGTGAAGGGCATCTCGAAGAGTGATGACGAGATGAACGCCCATCTGGAAGTGGCCGACCAGTCGGCACTTGGCAGCAAATGGGGCGGCGGCGACATCATGTATGCCGACCTCAATGGCGACGGAAAGGTGGATGGCGGCAGCTACACGCTGGATGACCACGGCGACCTGAAGCGCATCGGCAACAGCACGCCTCACTATGCTTATTCTGTGACGCTCGACGGCCAGTACAAGTGGTTTGACTTCCGCGTCTACATTCAAGGCATCGGCAAGCGCGACTTCGTGTTCACGAATTCTGCTCCCTACTGGGGTATTGCCGCCGAATGGCAGCGCACGCTCTACAAAGAACATCTCGACTACTTCCGCTTTGCCGGCAGCGAGCTGGGTGCGAATACGGAACCCTTCTATGGTCGCCTGCGCATTGACGGAAACAACATCAAGGTGAGCGACCGCTACGTGGAGAATGCTGCCTACTGCCGCCTGAAGAACGTGCAGCTGGGCTTCACCATTCCCTTCAAGGGCGCTGCCAAGAAGATCATCAAGCACTGCCGGCTCTACGTGTCGGGCGAGAATCTTCTCACGTTCACCAGTCTGAGGATATTCGACCCGGAGGCTCTCAACGGTAGCGACTGGGGTGCCGGTAAGGCTTATCCGAACTATCGTACGTTCTCTGTTGGTGCTGATGTCAGGTTCTAATCTTGTTAAAATACATAAAAGCATAAGAATATGAAAAAGAATATAGGAATCGTTTTGCTGCTGCTCACGGGAATGTTGGCATCTTGTGACGACTTCCTGCAGCGCGAACCATTGTCGTACGGCAGTGAGGCTTCTTACTTCAAGACAGCCTATGACTACCAGTTGTCGGTGAATGCCTTCTACGAAATGCTGCCCAAGAACAACACCTTGTGGGGCGGTCTGTACACGCAGGACATCAAGAGCGACAACCAGGCCGGCAACGGCTACCAGTCCATCTTCCTGAGCGACGGCAACTACAAGACCGTGGCTCAAGGTGCGTCGGGATGGTACTTCTCGAATCTGCGCGCCATCAACTTCTTCCTGAAAAAGGCCGAGGAGACGATTGGCGGCATCAGCGACGACAAGGCTCTGGCCAATCACTACGTAGGCGAGGGCTACTGGTTCAGGGCCTACGACCACTTCCGCCTGCTCCGCACGTTCGGCGATGCTCCCATCCTGACGGGACTGCTCTCCGACGACCAGGCTGTGCTCGCGGCTGCCAGCAAGCGCTATCCGCGCAACGAGGTGGCCCGTTTCATCATCGAGGATCTTGAGAAGGCAGCCGAACTGATGTTGCCGAAAGCTCCTGCTTCAGGCCGCCTCTGCAAGACCGCGGCTTACGCACTGATATCGCGCGTGGCATTGTTTGAGGCCACCTGGGAGAAGTATCATGCCGGCACCTGCTTCGTGCCGGGCAACAGCAAGTGGGTGGGTGCAAAGTCCTGGCCCGATTTCAAGTTTGCCTCCGGCAGTGCTGAAAACGAGGTTAACTTCTTCCTTGACAAGGTGATAGAATACGCAGCGAAGGTGGCCGACGAACGCAGCCTCGACAACGACTACGTAGGCATGTTCACGAATTGGGAGACGCAGTTTGCCGACGACGATGAGGTCATTCTGGCACGTTATTACAAGAACGGCGTCGCTGCCCACAGCTGCTCGGCTTTCCTGAAGAATGGCGGCGGTTGCGGCGTCACGCGTGCTGCCGTGAACACGTTCCTGATGAAGAACGGTCTGCCCATCTACGTGGAAGGCAGTGGCTATCAGGGCGACCAGACCACCTACGAGGAACTGCTGGGGCGCGACGAGCGCCTGACGGCCACCGTGCGTGCTGCAGGCAGCTTCATTAACACCGAGAAGGACCCGACGACAGGCAAGTATGTGAACGACACGATTTACTTCTATCGCCCGCAGCTCTGGATAGCAGGCAACGAAAAGTCGACGACGGGCTACGACCTGAAGAAGTGGCTCAGCAGCGACGGCACTCAGCAGAAGCAGTACTACACGACGACGGCCGTGCCGCTGTTCCGCGCCGCCGAGTGCTATCTCGACTACATTGAAGCTTACTACGAGCGTTATGGCAATCTTGGAGGCAACTGCGACAAGTACTGGAAGGCGTTGCGCCAGCGTGCCGGTGTGGATACCGATTACAGGAAGACCATCAGCAATACGGACCTCGCGAAGGAAAACGACCTTGCCGTCTATTCGCATGGCAAGCAGGTGGATGCCACCCTTTACAACATCCGTCGCGAACGTCGCTGCGAGCTGATTGCCGAAGGCTTGCGCTATGACGACCTGCGCCGCTGGCGAGCGCTCGACATGATGAAGAACTATCAGCCTGAAGGCATGCATCTCTGGAACACGCCGTTGGAGAAAATGTACGACAGCAAGCAGATTGATGCCACCGTGGTGTCGCAGAGCAATGTGTCGGAATACATCCGGCCTCTGCAAATCAGTTCGACGTCGGCTGCCTATCAGGGCTATACGTTCCCCAAGCAGCACTATCTTGACCCGCTGCCCATCTCGGAGTTCCTGCTGAACATCAGCGCCGACGGTGTGACGCCTACCTCGGCTGGCATGAGCGTGCTTTATCAGAATCCCGGCTGGCCTGTCGATGCCGACGGTCCTGCTGACTATACATACAATTGCGACTAACGACTGACAATCTTTTAAAAACCTGAAATTATGAAGAAAATGTTATTGATGATTGCTTTTGCTGCATGCACGGCAACTGCAATGGCCGATGCCGTAGTGGCATTCGGCACCAACACCGACGAGCGTGCCTTCACGGCTCAAACAATTCTTGCCAGCGTGAACGGATGGGAATCGGACGTACTGCCCGACGGCAACAGGGTGGCTATCACCCAGACTCCTGCCGGCGTGGGTAAGTTCTGGAATGCGCAGCCCGTCATGGGCACGTGGACCAACGAGGCTGCACTGGCCGAGCTGAACGAGTTCTCGGGCATCACCTTCACCGCAGCCGACATGTCTGCAGGTACGACCCTCAACGTCGCTGCCAACTCTAACGCTGCCGTGAATGCCAACCTGGAGCTGCTCCTCGATGCGCAGGCAGAGGGCGATAATGTTACGCTCTACACGACCTTGTTCGGCTGGAACTGTCCGCTCGACGAGGTGACCGTGACCGGTCTTGACAACTGCGTGGTGAAATATGCTCCCGGCGATGGCGAAGGCTTCTCCGATGAGCCTGTGTTCACTCAGGTGAACCAGGGCCTGAACCTGATTGTCATTACCGGCACGCTGACAGCCGACAAGCGCGTTGTCGTCACTTCGCCTACCGTGATGGAGGAAGCCGTGAAGACAAAGGTGGGCTTCCAGGTTGCTGCTTATAAGGTCAGCGCTCCTGTAAAGCCTGTCTACACCATTGCTTTCGGAAACGACTCCGACGAGCGTGCCTTCGTGGCAAAGACCATTCTTGCCAGTGTGAACGGATGGGAGTCGGACGTACTGCCCGACGGCAACAAGGTGGCTATCACCCAGACTCCTGCCGGCGTGGGTAAGTTCTGGAATGCGCAGCCCGTCATGGGCACGTGGACCAACGAGGCTGCACTGGCCGAGCTGAACGAGTTCTCGGGCATCACCTTCACCGCAGCCGACATGTCTGCAGGTACGACCCTCAACGTCGCTGCCAACTCTAACGCTGCCGTGAATGCCAACCTGGAGCTGCTCCTCGATGCGCAGGCAGAGGGCGATAATGTTACGCTCTACACGACCTTGTTCGGCTGGAACTGTCCGCTCGACGAGGTGACCGTGACCGGTCTTGACAACTGCGTGGTGAAATATGCTCCCGGCGATGGCGAAGGCTTCTCCGATGAGCCTGTGTTCACTCAGGTGAACCAGGGCCTGAACCTGATTGTCATTACCGGCACGCTGACAGCCGACAAGCGCGTTGTCGTCACTTCGCCTACCGTGATGGAGGAAGCCGTGAAGACAAAGGTGGGCTTCCAGGTTGCTGCTTATATGGTGGGTGCCACCGTGGGCATTGAGACTGCTGATGCAGGAAAGGTCGTCGTGGAAGACAACAAGATTTACAACCTCGCCGGCCAACAGGTGAATAAGGTCACGAAGGGCATCTACATCAAGAACGGAAAGAAATTCATTGCGAAATAAGAAACGCTTGGATTTCACTGTCAGTTGCGGGTAGGCGATGCAACGTGTCTGCCCGCTGGGTGCCAATGTAGGGGCAGACACAGGGGTCTGCCCCTACGATAAGGGCGTTAGTCTGCCCACTGCCATACTAACTCCAAACAATAAAAAAATGAACAACAGATTACCATTGGGCGGTTCGCTCCTTTTGACCGCCATGAGCACCTTTGCGCAGCGGGCTGAGCGACCCAACATAGTGTTCATCATGACCGACGATCATACGGCTCAGATGATGAGCTGCTACGACCGCCGGTATATCGAAACACCCCATCTCGACCGCATCGCCAACGACGGTCTCCGCTTCACCAACAGCTTCGTTGCCAACTCCCTGAGCGGTCCGTCGCGGGCCTGCCTGCTGACGGGTAAGCACAGCCACAAGAACGGATTCACGGACAACACCTCCTGCGTGTTCGACGCCTCGCAGCAGACGTTTCCCGCCCTGCTGCGACAGGCGGGCTATCAGACGGCCATCTTTGGCAAATGGCACCTGGAGAGTCTGCCGCAGGGCTTCGACAAATGGGAAATCGTTCCCGGACAGGGCAACTACTACAACCCCGACTTCATCAGGATGACGGGCGACACGGTGCGGGTGAAAGGCTATCTGACGAATCTCATCACCGACAAGAGTATTCACTGGATGGAGCACGAGCGCGACAAGACGAAACCCTTCTGCATCATGATTCACCACAAGGCCATCCACCGCAACTGGATGGCCAACACGCCCGAGCTGGAACTCTACGAAGACAAGGTGTTCCCCGTGCCGGAGACGTTCTACGACGACTACGAGGGCCGCGTGGCAGCGCAGCAGCAGGAGATGAGCATCATCAAGGACATGGACGTGATCTACGACCTGAAGATGAACCGCGCCGACAAGAGGAGCCGCCTGAAGAGGCTGTACGAATCCTATTACAACCGGATGGATGCCCAGGAGAAAGCAGCGTGGGATGCCTTCTACGGGCCCATCATCAGCGATTTCTATGCCAGGAACCTCTCAGGCAAGGAGCTGGCGGAATGGAAGTATCAGCGCTACATGCGCGACTACGCGAAGGTGGTGAAGAGCCTCGACGACAACGTGGGGCGCGTCCTCGACTACCTGGCTGCGAAGGGGCTCGACAAGAACACCCTGGTGGTCTACACCTCCGACCAAGGGTTCTACATGGGCGAGCACGGATGGTTCGACAAGCGATTCATGTATGAAGAGAGCTTCCGCACGCCGCTCATCATGCGTCTGCCTGAGGGCTACACGAGGAAAGGCGACGTCGACGAGCTGGTGCAGAACATCGACTATGCGCCTACATTCCTCGAGCTGGCGGGGGTGGAGGTGCCTGCCGACATACAGGGCGTGTCGCTCGTGCCTCTCCTCGAGGGCAAGCATCCCAAGCGCTGGCGCAAAAGCCTCTACTACCACTACTACGAATATCCGGCCGAGCACGCCGTGAAGCGCCATTACGGTGTGCGCAACGAGCGCTACAAGCTCATTCATTTCTACAACGACATCGACGAGTGGGAGCTCTACGACCTTTGGAACGATCCGCAGGAACTGCACAACCTCTACGGAAAGCCCGGCACCGAAAAGGTGACGAAGAAGATGATGAAGGAGCTGCACAAGCTGCAGAAGCAATACGACGACCCCATAGCCAAATGAGCGGCATGAAGCTCGCTCCGATTCTGCCTTGGCGAGAAAAGGTCGAATCAGAATTCAACAGAAACTTTAATCATAGAAAGCCCCTCCCATCATGCGACGACTCCTGCTATTCCTGGCCCTGCTGCCCGCATTCAGTCTGGCACAGCGCGACTATCACATCATTCCGCAGCCGAAGCTCATCGACTACGGCCAAGGCTCCTACGAGTTGCCGCAAGGGTGGTCAGCCCGTCAGGCCAGGCATCAGAAAGACCCGTCGCTCGGCAAGGAGGCCTATGCGCTGAGCATCAGCGAGAAGGGAGTGACCATCAGCGCTTCCACCCGGCAGGGATTCTTCTATGGCGAACAGACGCTGGCCCAGATTGTGAGCCAGTCGGACGGCAAGTCGCTGCGCTGCCTCACCCTCAGCGACGAGCCGCGGTTTGCCTATCGGGGACTCATGCTCGACGTGGTGAGATGCTTCATCCCCAAAGACGAAATACTGAAAGTCATCGACGTAGCCTCGCAACTGAAAATCAACAACCTGCATCTGCACCTGACCGACGACAACGGCTGGAGGGTGGAAATCAAGAAATATCCCAAGCTCACCCAGACAGGCGCCTGGCGCGTGGCCCGCGACGCCTCCTTCCCCAACCGCGAGAACCCGCGCGAAGGAGAGCCCACGCCCGTTGGCGGCTACTACACGCAGAAGGAGCTGCGCGAAATCGTTGCTTATGCCAAGAAGCGACATGTGAACGTGGTGCCGGAGATAGAGATGCCCGCCCACAGCGTGGCTGCCATCGCCTCCTATCCCGAGATGACTTGCCCCGTGGTTGGCAATCGCTTCATCGGCGTGCTGCCCGGCATCGGCGGCAAGGATGCCAGCATCATCTATTGCGCCGGCAACGAGAGGGTCTATCGTTTCCTGCAAGACATCCTCGACGAGGTCATCGGCATCTTTCCGTCGGAATACATCCACATCGGAGGCGACGAGGCCGAGAAGTCGCACTGGCGGGCGTGCAGTCGCTGCCAAGAGCTGATGAAGAGGGAAGGCATCGCCGACGAAGAACACCTGCAGGGCTATTTCATGGATCGCATTATTCGCCATCTGAAGAGCAAGGGACGAAAGGCCATGGGGTGGGACGAGGTGACCCTCGGGCATCCCAGCGAAGACATCACCATCTTCGG
>CAMJWJ010000069.1 GCA_946409435.1 uncultured Prevotella sp.
ACCCACACTTCCCACACTTCTCACACCTAAAGGTATGAGTGTGGCGTTGCAATCTGACCCCTGGTTTGCGTGGTGTAACATCAGCGAAATGTTACACCACGCAAACTCAGGTGTGGGAAGTGTGGGAAGTGTGGGTTCTTTTTTTCTTTTCCCTATTATACACGCACGCGCGAGAAGGATGACGCAGCGCTGAAGAATCTGTCTCTCGAAAATTTACCGGGAAAGCATGGTGTGGTTTTGGTCATCCGTGAAGTGCTACATGCGGCTGTGGCTACTGGAAATACCGTTATGCTTGCAACGTACTGACAAACAATGGGTTGTAATTTAGATTAACGCTATCACCACTGTTTTCTTGGATGTTTCAAAAAAACTTATTACCTTTGTAACCGAAATCAGCACCGATGCCCGACCGATACGGTTGACGGTACAGTGGATGGTTATGTGTTCATTTTTTGAGTAATTATTTTGATTATGAAGAAACGTATCTGTTTTCTGGTAGACTCCATATTTTCGATAGGTGGCGTGCAGCGCGTCACGGCGGTCATTGCCAAGGAACTTGCTAAGGACTGCGACGTCACCATCGTCACCCGTGACAACCCGAAGCTGCAGGACACCACCCTGTACGACCTGAACGAGGCCACTATCAGCTATCGTTTCTTTGAATACCCCGACACACCAGCCTGGAAACTGTTCTGCTGCAAGGCATACAGCTACCTCTACCGCCGCCGGCTGCCCCAGACACGGGCGACATCGGCCCTCTACAGCCACAGCTCGTTCCCGTCGGAGAAGCGTGACGCACTGGCCGCTGAGCTGCAACATGGCCGCTACGACGTCATTGTCGGCGTACACGCCCCGCTGGCCGTAAGGTTAGCAGCCTGCAGGCGACAGCTTGGCCAGACAAGACTCGTAGGCTGGATACACAATTCGTACGAGGCGCTGTTCGGCGAGGACTCGCTGTACATCGGTCCTGAGCTGCGCAAGCACTATGAGTACCAGCTGTCACGGCTTGACACCACCGTGGTGCTCAGCCACGACGACGCACGGAAGTACAGCCTGCCTGTGCAGGTCATCTACAACCCACTGACCGTACGGCCCGGCAAGCCGTCGGCAGGCACGTCGAAGAAGTTTCTGGCCGTCGGGCGCTTCTCATGGAAGCACAAGGGTTTCGACCTGCTGATCAAGGCCTTCCACCTCTTCGCCCAGCACGACAGCGAGTGGACGCTCGACTTGGTGGGTGAAGGCGTGGAGGAACCGCTGTATAGGGAGCTTGTCCGCAAATACCAGTTGGAAGACCGTGTCACCATCCATCCCTTCACGCCCGATGTCCAGCAATACTACAGCGAGGCACAGGTCTACGTGCTCAGCTCGCGCTGGGAGGGCTTCGGGCTGGTGCTCGTCGAGGCGATGGCCCACGGGCTGCCCGTTGTGTCGTCCGACCTGCCTACGAGCCGTGAGATTATGGGCGACTTCGGCCTATACTTCCCCGTCGGTGACGTGCAGCAGCTGGCCCAGCGACTGGAGGACGCCACCCGCATGGACTGGCGGCAGAAGTCAAACGAAGCGCTGGGCATTGCCCAACGCTTCGAGATTACCCACATCATTCGACAGTGGAAAGAGACGCTTGACACATAGACTGAAAAGAACCACAGACTGCGAATTATTCTTTGACCACAGATTGCACGGATGACGCGGATTTTTTTAACCACGAATTACACTAATTTCACGAATTTATTTAACAACGGATTGCACGGATTTTAAAAAAACAACGTATTAAAACGAATTACACGAATGATGAGCGTCAGACAACATGGATAACTTGGACAACACTTTAGGAGTCCGCAGAGTCTAATCATAATTACTAATTACTCATTACTCATTACTAATTGATAGCGACATTCCTCATTTAATCTTGTGTTCTCTTCTTGCCAAACTCGGGGTCGATGTTGAGGAACCACGTCACGATGTAGGTCATCACACAGCAGGCCACGACGATGAGGAAGAAGTTCTGATAGCCCACAGCCTCCTGCAAGGCACCGGCAAAGAGTCCGGGAATCATCATCGACAACGCCATGAAGGCCGTACACAGGGCGTAGTGTGACGTCTTGTGCTCACCCTGACTATAATATATAAGGTACAGCATGTAGGCCGAGAAGCCGAAACCGTAGCCGAACTGCTCGACGAACACGCAGACGTTGATGACCAGCAGACTCTGTGGCAGCACGTAGCTGAGGTAGACGTAGACGAGGTCGGGCAGCGTGATGGCCAGCACCATGGGCCACATCCACCGTTTCAGTCCGTCGCGGCTGGCCACGATGCCGCCAAGGATGCCGCCAAGCGTCAATCCAATGACGCCCACGGTGCCTTGCACCAGTCCGTACTCACCATCGGAGAGTCCCAAACCGCCGTTGTGGCCGGCATCGACGAGGAAGAGGGCGCTGACCTTGGCCAGCAAGCCTTCGGGCATGCGGTAGAACAGCATGAAGCAGATGCCTGCCCACACCTGTGGCTTCTGGAAGAAGGTGACAACGGTCTGGCGGAACTCATCGGCTATCTCGGCCACCGTCTTCCGGGACTTCTCGCCGTCCTCGCCGGGACGAGGCAGCACCCAGCTATGGTAGAGCCACAGCCCGATGAAGAGTCCAGCCATCAGGTAGAACACGAGGCTCCACGAGTAGCGCATGTTACGTGTCAGCACCTGCAGCGCACCGGCCAGTCCGACCAGCAGTCCGGACGAGAAGATGGTGGCTATGCGGTAGAACGTGCTACGGATGCCCACGAAGTAGGCCTGCTCGTGCTGGTCGAGGCCGAGCATATAGAAGCCGTCGGCTGCGATGTCGTGGGTAGCGCTGGAGAAGGCCATCAGCCAGAAGAAACACAGCGACCCCTGCAGCCACCACGGGCCGGGAATGGTGAATGCCACGCCACCCAGGGCGGCACCGATGAGCAACTGCATGGTGACAATCCACCAGCGCTTGGTGCGCAGCATGTCGACAAAGGGACTCCACAGCGGCTTGATGACCCACGGCAGATAGAGCCATGAGGTATAGAGGGTGATGTCGGTGTTTGACAGTCCGAGTCGCTTATACAGGATTAGCGAGATGGTCATGACGGCCACGTAGGGCACGCCTTCAGCAAAGTAGAGCGTGGGCACCCAGGCCCAAGGCGACTTTTTCAGTTCATAGTTCATAGTTCACAGTTCATAATTAATAAATACGTTTGATTTCGGCGTTGCGGTAGTAGTGCAGCAGTATCTGCTCGTACTTGTAGCCCTGCTGACCCATCACGGCAGCACCTATCTGGCAGAGTCCCACGCCATGGCCCCAGCCACGGCCGTGCAGACAGAAGCCGGTAGCCGTCTTCTCGACATCGAAAGCCGAGCTGTAGAGGTGGGTCTCACAGAGTGCACGGCGTATCTCCAGTTCCTTGCCTATCGTCAGGGTCTTCTTGCTACCGACAATCTTCAGTTTCCAGATGCGGCCGCTCTTGCCACGCTCCAGGGGGATGAGGTCGGTGATGGTGCCGAAGTCTTCCTTCAGCTTCTCGCTGACCAGCCGCGACAGTTCATCGGTAGTATATTCCACCGTCCAGCGATAGAAGTCGTTGGTCTCCAGGTCGTAGTCGTTGAGCACCTGGCCCAGCACCGCCTTGTCGTCGGTATTGCAGAACGGGTCCTCGACGCTGATAAGGTAGGGCTTGGGTGTGTCCTCCCAGCAGTACTGGAACTCCTCAGTGACGCCGCCGCAGCACTTCGAGAAACGGGCGTCGCAGATTTCGTCGTCGTAGCAGAGTATCTGACCGCGGGTAGCCTTCAGTGCCTGCTCGACACTCTTGCTGGTCTGCTTGGTGATGCCTTGATAGCGCTGGCAGTGGTCGTCGGCGCAGACGTCGAAGATGGTGTGATCCTCACGGTCGTACCAGCGTATCAGCTCGTCGTCTTTCTTGATAAACGAGAAGAAGCCGTCGCGTTTCTCGCCGCTCTCCTCTCGGCGCTTCATCTGTGCCAGCAGCCACGAACGGCTGATGACGGCGTGGGCCTTCAGCAGTTCGAGACCTGCCGTGGCCTTCATCTCGCTGCTGATGACCGAAGCGAGGTATTGCTCGACGGGCAGCTCGTTGATGGCCGTAATCCGGTCAGACTCCACCACCAGGCGGAGCACACCGAGAAACACCTGCGTCTCCTTACGCTCCCAGTGGAAATTGACACCAATGGTCACGTCAGACAGCGAGAAGGAGGCATCGGGCGATGACGGCGTGAAAGTCAGCTCGCGGTACTGGTTGCCATTCCAGAGGATGCCACCTTCAGAGAAAGTCACGGTCTGCTCGCCCCGGATAGTCTCGCCCTTGGCGGTATATGGTGCGTTCAGCGCGAAATGAATCTCCTGACCGCTGACAATGCCCACGGTGACGTACGGTTCCTGCTTCGAGGTAAACAGCGACAGGCGGGAAAGCACGGACTTGTGCTGCAGGCGCTCGACGACCTGCTGCATCTCGTCGGCAGTCAGCGACACCTCACGGTAGATGGCCAGCACCTGCTCGACGGTCAGCCTGCGGAAGTCCGTCTCACGGGGAGTAATCATGAGACCGCCCATATCGACGGCACCAGGACTGATGATATACTGTGCGTCACCGGTAGCCGTGTAACAGTCGGGGCGATGCTTGCGGCGGGGCAGCACGACGCTGAGCGTCTCGTCGCCACTGTGCCAGAGGATGATGTTCATCATAGGTTCGGTATCGTCGGCTGCTGGCGGCAGACTGTTATACAGCCTGCGGAAGAGTCGCTCGCCCAGTTCCTGACTGCGGCTTCTGATGACGAAGGCGGCTGCAGGATAGTCGGCAACATGCCAGATGCCGTTCTCCTCGTCCTCCTTGTACACCTCCACAAGATTGCGACACAGCCGTTGCCAACTCTGCTGCAAGGGCAGACAGCCACTGCTGACGGCCTGCAGATGGGCGTGGTCGGGCGCCGATGCGCCGCAGTGGGGACCATTATATAATAAGGTTAGCGAGGCATCGCGCTCGGCCATCCTCAGCATCGTGCCATACATCGGCAGGATGCGTTGAGGCTGGTGCTTCAGAGTGGGCAGCGTGAAGTGCAGGGGAAGAATGGGAAACGGATTGACCAGCAGTTCGTACTTGTCTTCTATCACGCGGTGCATCTGTTCCTGCGGGCGGTTCTTGGCACAAAGGAAACAGGGGCGCTCGGCAATGGAGCGTGCATCAATCTTAGCACCGGTGGAAGCGATACGCGCCGGGTTCCACTGTACACGCAGCGTGATACTGTCGCTCACGAGGTCGCGGGTCGACACATGCTGTAGGTCGCGGTAGCGGCTGCGCACGTCGTCCCACGTCTGCAACTGGCGATGGAAAAAGCGCACGACAGGAGAGTCCATCAGCACGTCGGACCTGCCCTGTTGCATCTGCCGGCGGGCCCTCACCTCCATGGTGCGCAGGCTATCCTTATAGAGATTGTTGGCGTTGACACGTTCTATCGACAGCGCGGCGTCGCTATTGCCGCCCCATCGACGACACAGGTATAGCTCCGTAAAGATGCGGCCTATGCGATAGTGGCGCGAGAACAGGAGGCCTAAGGCATAGTCCTCGCCATAGCTCGTATTGGGGAAGCCCACACTGCGGAGTAGCGGGGTGAAAAAGGCACGCGGAGCACCCAGTCCGTTGATGCGCAGGGCGTTGTTTGGACCATTCTCGTCAGTCCACTCCTTGTGGTCGATCAATCCTGGGGGCAGCGTGTTCTTGTCGAAGTCGCAGATGCGATACGACCCGACCACCATGGCAGCCTGCTGCTTATAGAAGGCATCGACAATGGTCTGCAGCGTCTTGGGTGACGAGTAGAGGTCGTCGCTGTCAAGCTGTACGGCGAAGCGTCCGCAGTAGTCGCTGTAGACGGCTTCGTTCCAGCAGCCGCCAATACCAAGGTCAGTGCGCGCCGGAGTGATGACATGGAGCTTGTCGCTATGCTTCTGCGACAGCTCGGACAAGATGTCAGAGGTTCCGTCGGTGGAGTGGTTGTCGACAACGATGACGTTATAGCGGAAGGATGTCTTTTGAGACAGCGCACTCATGACGGCCTCACAGATTGTCGCCTTGCGGTTTAGCACGGGAATAATGACCGATGCCTCCACATCGAACGGCTGTTCGTCGAACTCCACGTCAAGATATTGCGTAGTGTCTACCAAGGCACCGACCTCACGGAGGTGGGCCGTACAGGCCTGCTCCATCTCTTTCTGTACGTCGCGGTTAGCAGGATTGACGTAGTCGAACTGCTTTTCGCCGGAAGCCCGCTTGTCGGGTTCTGCCTCAGTATACAGTAGCTCGTTCAAGTGGAACAAGCGCCCCTCGCGACTCAGGAAGAGGCGAAAGTCGTACAGTCCTGCATAGCGGTAGTCGGTTTCACGGTCGATAGCGGCATACTTGTGAAGCAGGTCGGTGCGTATGAAAAGCACCGAACCGAAGTCGAAGTCGTCACGCAACGAGCCCTCCTGGTAGTCTATCACCTGATGCTTGCTGCACTGACCGTCAACAACGGTATAGCGGTCGCTATAGACCATAGCGGCATCCGTGTCGCCAGCAACCAACAGGAGACGGTCGACAGCCGTTGCCCCCAGATTCAGCGTGACAGCCTTCGTGCTAAGCAGCACGTAGTCGGCTGCAGCATTCTCTGCGAGCTGCATCACCAGGTTACTGCTTTGCAGGCTGTCGACCACCAAGGCTGAACAGTCTGCAGGAAGTTCCATACGACACGAGCTGTCTTTATCAACTAAAAGAAAGATGTGCCTGACGGCCTCGTTGCTGCGCAGTTGCTCGATGGTACTCAGCACGTCTGACAAGGCACTGCAAGCCAGGAAACAATCTATTTTCTGTGTCATCTTTTGATACAAGTTTGAAATAATTGGTGCAAAGGTACGAATAAGCGAGCACAAAACAAAACAAAAACAATATTTTTGTCTTTACTTGTCGAGCGAAAGTACCTTCGAGTGAAACTCAAAGGTACGAATAAGCGAGCACAAAACAAAACAAAAACAATATTATTCACAAATACTTAAATTAATTTGGCTTTTTGCTTTCTAATTCATTCCTCTGAGCTATGCTCGAAAGTACTCACGCTCGGAAAATTGCAAATAAATTTGCATATTCACTCACTTATTCGTACCTTTGCACCATGATTCCACAAAAGAAACGGCTTTTGGGGCTGACTTTGGCGGAGTTGAAAGTCGTCGTCAACAGTCTGGGCATGCCGGCATTCACTGCTGGCCAGATAGCTCAATGGCTCTACGTGAAGCACATCAAGGGCATTGACGAGATGACGAATATCTCAAAGCAGAACCGCGAGCGGCTCAGCGCTGAGTATGAAGTGGGGGCACTACCGCCCGTCGGCTGCCAGCGCTCGAAGGACGGGACCGTCAAGTACCTGTTCCCCGTATGTTGCGACTTAGTCGCAACAAACCAGACAGGGCAGGGCGCCACAAACAGAACAGCGCAGGACAACACGGAGCGATACGTGGAAACGGTATTTATTCCTGACCACGACCGCGCCACGCTGTGCGTCTCCTGTCAGGTGGGCTGCAAGATGAACTGCCTGTTCTGCCAGACGGGCAAGCAGGGATGGCACGGCAACCTGACAGCAGCCGACATCCTCAACCAGATATGTGCACTGCCGGAAGTGGACAAACTGACAAACATCGTATTCATGGGACAAGGCGAACCGATGGACAACCTTGATGCCGTGCTGAAGGCTTGCGACATACTGACCGCGCAATGGGGATTTGCATGGAGTCCGAAGCGCATCACAGTGAGCAGTGTAGGAGTGCGCAACAAGCTGAAACGATTCCTCGACGAGAGCGAATGCCACGTAGCCATCTCCTTGCACTCACCATTGCACGAACAGCGCCAGCAACTGATGCCGGCAGAGAAAGCCATGCCGATAGCCGAGACCATCGGACTGCTCAGGCAGTACGACTTCACCCACCAGCGGCGGTGCTCGTTTGAATATATCTGCTTTGGCGGCATGAACGACACAGCGATGTATGGGCGAGAGATCGTCAAACTGTTGGAGGGACTGGAGTGCCGTGTCAACCTGATACGTTTCCACGAGATTCCCGGCGTCAGTCTGCCGTCGTCTGACGAGAAGCGCATGGAGTCGCTACGTGACTACCTGACCCATCACGGCATCACGACGACCATCCGTGCCAGCCGCGGTCAGGACATTCTGGCCGCCTGTGGCATGCTGTCGACAGCCAAAAACGAAAACAAGATAATGATATAACGTTATAACAAGATAACGAAAAAAACTACATCAACAATGGAAGAAAGAAAAATTCGCGTGGCTATCACGCAAGGAGATACCAACGGTGTCGGTTACGAGGTTATTCTCAAGGTCTTCGCTGACCCTGCCATGCTCGAACTTTGCACACCCGTCATCTACGGCTCGCCGAAGATTGCCGCCTACCATCGTAAGGCCCTGTCGCTGGAGACCAACTTCAGCATCGTCAGTCGTGCCGAAGAGATTCGCGACGGACGCCTGAACCTGCTGACGTGCTTCGACGACGAGGTGAAGGTGGAACTCGGACAGCCGTCTGCCGAGGCTGGCGAGGCAGCCCTCAAGGCCCTCGACCGTGCCATGACCGACTACCGCTCAGGACTTTACGACGTGCTGGTGACAGCACCCATCAACAAGTCAACGATTCACAGCCCCGGATTCCAGTTCCCCGGCCATACCGAGTATATTGAGACCAGCGTGGGGGAAGGCAAGAAGGCCCTGATGATCCTGATGAACGAGAACCTGCGCGTGGCACTGGTCACCACCCACCTGCCCATCAAGGATGTGGCGCATGCCATCACCAAGGAGGCCATCGTCGAGAAGGCCACTATCTTCCACCAGGCCCTGAAACGCGACTTCCGCATCTCGGCACCACGCATCGCCGTGCTGTCGCTGAACCCACATGCCGGCGACAACGGGCTGCTGGGCAGTGAAGAGAAAGAGATCATTGCTCCAGCTATTGAGGAACTGGCCTCAAAAGGCATACAGGCCTTCGGCCCCTACCCTGCCGACGGTTTCTTCGGTTCAGGGACATACGACTACTTCGACGGCGTGCTGGCTATGTATCACGACCAGGGACTGGCTCCTTTCAAGACCATTGCGCTCGAAAGCGGTGTCAACTATACCGCCGGACTGCCCATTGTACGTACTTCTCCGGATCATGGCACGGCCTACGACATTGCCGGACAGGGCAAGGCCGACGAGAACTCCATGCGACAAGCTATCTATACAGCTATCGACGTGTGGCGCAACCGCCAGAACTATGACGAGCCGCTGAAGAACCCGCTGCCCAAGCTCTTCCACGAGAAGCGTGAAGACGGCGACAAGGCACGTTTCGCCATACGCCCCAAGGACCAGTTCCGCAAGGGGAAGCCTGCTGACAAAGACGACCAAAAGGACGAAAATGACACTGAATCGTAGAAGGAGCGTTAAATTTCTGCCAAAGTGTGCCATTATGTCAGATTTTCTTTGTACCTTTGCAGCCCAAAGGCTGCTAACGTGCTGACATCAGGGGAAGAGGCATGCATACTTTGAACGATGACAGTAAAGCAGTACGGCCTGTTAAATGAAGACTTCTGAACTTCAGAATATCAAACAGCGTTACAATATCGTAGGCAACTGCGAGGCTCTGAATAACGCACTCGACGTCGCTCTCAAAGTGGCGCCGATAGATTTGAGTGTGCTGATTATCGGAGAGAGTGGTGTCGGCAAGGACATCTTGCCACGCATCATCCACGACAACTCACCACGGCGCCGTGAGAAGTACTTCGCCATCAACTGCGGAGCCATTCCGGAAGGCACTATCGACTCTGAGCTGTTCGGCCACGTGAAAGGTTCGTTCACCGGAGCCATCAACGATTCACAGGGCTACTTCGGTGTGGCAGACAAAGGAACGCTGTTTCTCGACGAAGTCGGCGAGCTGCCCATGGCCACTCAAGCCCGACTGTTGCGCGTGCTGGAGAATGGTGAGTACATTCCTGTCGGCGGTACGGAGATACGTAAGACTGACGTGCGCATTGTGGCGGCTACCAATGTCAACATCCAGAAGGCTATCAGCGAAGGACACTTCCGTGAAGACCTGTACTATCGACTGAATCAGGTACAGATACAGATGCCGGCCCTTCGCGACCGCGGCGAAGACATAGTCCTGCTGTTCCGGCTGTTTGCCATGCAAATGGCCGAGAAATACAGGATGGACAAGGTGGTGCTGACAGACGAGGCCAAGCACATGCTGATGCGTTACAAGTGGCCGGGAAACATCCGCCAGCTGAAGAGCATCACCGAGCAGCTGTCAATACTGAGTACCGAACGTACCATTACGCCGGAGATTCTCTCGCAGTTTATCCCGCAAGACCAGGAGAGCACCCAGTTGGTCGCCATCCACAAGGAGAGCGACCGCACGTTTGAGAATGAGCGTGAGATACTATACAAGATACTCTTTGAACTGCGCAGCAACGTGAACGACATGCGCCACGAGATGAGCACGCTGAAGAAGCAGATAGAGGATGTGCGGGGCAACAGCATGCAGCAGGGAGCCAGCACACTGCCTGCCACCCAGCTGACTTCCCTACAGTCCATCCAGCCCGTGACTCCTGCCATGGAGGATGCCGTGGCCGAAGAGTATGTAGAGCCAGAGCCCGAAAACCTCAACGTCAACGACTGGAGCCGGCAGGCATTGGAGAAAGCCCTCAACCGCTATGGTGGCAACCGCAAGAAAGCCGCTCAGGAAATGGGCATCAGCGACCGCACACTTTACAGGAGACTGAAACAATACGGGCTGGACAAGTGAAAAGGTAAAAAAGTAAAAATAAAAGGCAAAGGACATGAGACTCTCAGGAATATCCAAAGTTAGTGATAGCTACGCAAGATGCTTGCGCAGGCTATTGCCCCTTTGCCTCTTATCCATTTTACTTTGCTCTGCCTGCTCCATCAGCTACAAGTTCAACGGAGCCAGCATCGACTACTCAAAGACGAAGACCATCCAGATCAAGGACTTCCCCATCCGCTCAAGCTATGTGTGGGGACCTATGGGGCCGATGTTCAACAACCAGCTGAAGGACCAGTTTGCCAACCATACGCAGCTGATACAGGTAAAGCGTAACGGCGACCTGAAGATAGAAGGCGAGATCACTCAATATCAACAGCGCAACAAGTCGGTCAGTGCCGAGGGCTACTCGGCGCAGACGGAACTCTCGATTACCGTTAACGTGCGGTTTACGAACAACGCGAAACACGAAGAGGACTTTGAACGCCAGTTTACGGCCAGCTCATCCTACGAGACGACACAGTCGCTCAACTCCGTACAAGAAGAACTGGTGACGGAGATGGTGAAAGACCTCTGCGACCAGATATTCAACGCAACGGTGGCTAACTGGTAGAAGGAACAAGAGATATTTGACAAGGACATGGAAATAACGGAACTTATCAATCACCCGGAACGGATGGACCGCGACACGCTCTACGAGCTGCGGTCTACGCTGGCATTGCATCCGTATTTCCAGACGGCACGACTGCTCATGCTGCAGAATCTCTATCTGCTGCACGATGCATCCTTCGACCAGGAGCTGCGCCGCGCCTCCGTCTACATCACCGACCGCAAGGCCATCTTCCAGATGGTAGAGGCCGCACACTACCAGTTGCGCCAACATCCCGTTACAGGCAGTTCGGCGAAAAGCGATACTGACGGGGAGTCTACAGGAAAGCCCAGCCGTACCATCGCACTCATCGACACTTTCCTCGACTCCATACCGCAGGACGAGGACGACGACCACCGCAAGAAACGCCGCCCCACCCCTGCCGATGCCGCCGTCGACTACGTGGCCTACCTGATGGCTTCCGAGGATGACAGCCCTGCCGACGATGCACCGCAGATGAAGGGTCAGGACCTTATCGACACCTTCCTGAAACAGGAGAAAGGGCGCATCCTGCTCAACGAGTTGCCCGATGAGTCGACTGCTGAGCAAGACGGCGACGACAGCACCGACACAACGAATGCTGACACGGGCAATGCCGATGACAGCGAAGAGGAGTACTTCACCGAGACGCTGGCGCGCATCTACATCAAGCAGGGGCGTTATCAGAAAGCCCTCGACATCCTGGGGCGTCTGTCAGAGCGTTACCCTAAGAAGAATGCCTACTTTGCCGACCAGATGAGATTCTTAGAGAAACTAATAATAAACAACAATAATAAAAACAAAAAGTAACATGTACACATTATTCGTAATTCTAATCGTGATTGCAGCCGTACTGATGATCGGTATCGTGCTGATCCAAGAGTCTAAGGGTGGTGGCCTGTCGTCTTCGTTCGCCGGCTACAACCAGGTTGCCGGTGTCCGCAAGACCACCGATTTCATTGAGAAGGCCACATGGGGCCTCGCTGCCGCCATGGTGGTCATCAGCATCATCTGCGCATGGGTAGCTCCCACCGCCACGGCCGACACATCGGTCATGGAGGGCATCGAGAACCCTGTCACTAACCCCAACAACCTGCCGGGCTTCGGTGCCAGCACCCAGAAGGATGCTGCCGCTCCTGCAGCAGCTACAGAGAAGGCTCCCGCCGCTCCTGCCGAGAAGGCTCCCGCTGCTCCTGCTAAGTAAGGGAGAAGAGGAGAGACCTCCAAGGAGGGAAAAGAAACATTTCAAACACAAAAACGCTCGCTTTACGCAGAAACATGCGGAAAGCGAGCATTTTTTTCGATTGTCCATGCCACACGTCACGATAAGCAACTGCATGTGGGAAGTGTTTTGAATAAATACAAGATGGAAAACAGGCAACAAAAAGCATAGTTATGAGAGACTCGGACTTGGTGTGCGCTGAAGAGTAAGAATGAAGGCTACATGGCACATGGGATGATTTCTTGTTGCCAAATCAAGCATTCCTCCCTGCTGAACCATCATACGACGGCTTAGCGCAAGGCCAATGCCGCTTCCACTTCGTTTGGTGGTGAAGAATGGTATGAAGATGGACTGTCGAGCTTCTGCGGGAATTGGCAGTCCGTCGTTGCCTATATAGAGGTCTATCTGATTGCCTCTGCTATTGGAAGTTTCGTCGGCAGAAATCTCAATAGTCATGTTGTGTGCTCCTGCCTCAATGGCATTCTTTGTCAGATTCATCAACACCTGTCGGAGCATTCCCTCGTCAGCATAGACCTCTGTGTCAGAGGAAATACTGAAATGCCATGTCAATTGGGGGTATGCCTTGCTGATGTCATCGAGAATGGTGCGCAGGTTTACCTCGGCCATTATAGGCTTTTCCAGTTCTGTCATCTTGCGATAGTTGGCTACGAATTGGCTCATGTGCTGCGACGTGTCGTGGATGGCACGGATGCCATCCTCTATGGATGTCCCTTTTACGTCGGCATGATTGAGTAGCGACTGGCTGATGCTGGTAATTGGTGCGGTGGCATTCATCATTTCGTGGGTCAGCACTCGGGTAAGCCGTTCCCATGAATCCACTTCGCTTTGGTTTACTTGTTGTCTGATGGTTTCTCCCAATATGTTGAGAGCCTCTTGCATGGCTCGTTCCCCAGGCAACAGGCCTTTTGTGGAAAGGCGAAAGGAGAAGTCATGATTTCGCATTGCCTCCTGCATCAGATGAGCCCGCAAGCTAAGACTGCGCTGATGACGAATAAATAGTATCAGCAGCACGACAAATACTACACCTATTATAATATATAGCCATGTCATAGTCTTCGCATCTTATTGTAAAGCGTCTGCCGAGTGATGCCAAGCAGTTCTGCGGCCTGACTGAGATTGCCGTGGCAGCGGTCAATCGTGCGGCGGATGTGCTCCTTCTCCACCTCATCAAGACTCACTATCTCGTTTTGCATGTCGAGCACCTCCTTTAGTTTCTTGATGAGTTCATCGTTGTCCCAAGGTTTGGTTATGAAGTCTGATGCGCCCTGCTTCAGCCCCTTTACCGCAAGGCTGATGTCGGCGTAGGCCGTCAACAGTACGACGGGCACATCCGGATGATGCTTCCGGATGGTGCGCAGCCAGAACAGTCCTTCACTACCATTGTTCAGGCCTGGAGCGAAGTTCATGTCAAGCAGCACCATGTCTATCGGTTGTTGCGCCATCAATTTCAGGATGTCATCGGGGGTGGTGGTTGTCAGAACTTGATTAAACGTGTCCACCAAAAGATACTTCATCGCAGTAAGTATCGCGACGTTATCATCAACTACTAATATGGTCTCGTAGAGTTTCACACTGCAAAGGTACGACTTTTCTGTCTAACAATTAGACAGTAGAGTGTATAAAAATTAGACAATCTGCATTTCACGACATTGAAAGCCTTGTAAGCTTTCCAAAAAGCATATAACTTTGCACCGTAAAAACAATTGCGAGGATGAAAAAAACAGCGATACTTCTCATGCTTTTGGCGCAGCAGACATTCGCCCAGGACGTATGGACGCTCCAGCAGTGTATGCAGTATGCCATGAAGCATAACCACGAGGTGCGCCAGTCCGAACTGGAACTTGACAACAAGAAGGCCACCAAGACTGGAGCCATCGGACGGTTCCTGCCAACGGTGGAAGCCAATGTCGGAGCCCAATATAACTTCGGACGTGCCATCGACCCTGAGACAAACACTTATACCAATGTCAACACCTTCTACAATGGTTACTCGTTAAGCGCCTCACTGCCTGTCTTCGATGGTTTCAGCCGCATTCATGCTTTGAAGGCCGCCGGGGCCAGTACATTGATGGGGCGAGCCAGCCTGCGTCAGAAGCAGGATCAGACCGCATTGAATGTCCTGCAAGCTTACACCAATGTAGCCTATTACGAAGGTTTGGTCAAGATGGCTGACGAGAAAGTGCAGGAAACAGAACTACTACTGAAACAGATACGCCTGTTGGAAGAGGTGGGACGCAAGAGTGCTGCTGATGTGGCTCAGGTAGAATCAC
>CAMJWJ010000070.1 GCA_946409435.1 uncultured Prevotella sp.
TACAACTTTATTCTTGATTAGCCTACACCTGCCAACCAGGAAAATCCGCTGAGCCAGAAAAAGGGGTAGTACGCACCAATAGGTCAACTGCTATATTATTGCAAAAAAATAATGCAGACTACGAACCAATCGCAGGCTGCACTTTCATCCTTTTCCTATTAATAACTAAAAACTTTTCTGCTTTCTCTAATTACCTTTCAGTTTACTAACACCTTAATAAACGTCACTACTAACTAATCTCTAATAACGAAAAGCTAACTACTAACTAACCAATAATGACTTGCTATGTCTGTTATCCTCAATCTTCTACCTATCGTTACCTATTGTCTGTCTTTTTTTCTCTGACGTCCCGATGGACTGTCGTGTTATCCTTTGTTATCCTCAATCTTTTTATTCCTATCGAAGTGTGTTATCTCTGATTGACGATGCAAAGGTAGGCATTTTTCAGCTTACCACCACCATTTCTGACCAGAATAATACCAAAAAACGTCATCTTCTTGACACAAATCAAGCTATTGTGTTCGCACACAGCACTAATTTTACCCATTTTTGCCTTTAGATACTCCAGCAAGGCTGCCACCTACGAGTGATAGCGGATTTCAGAACGACACAAAAGATTCCTGTCAAAATATTTGGCTGTTTGGCAAAAAAATACTATTTTTGCACATCAATCATTTAACTAAACAAAAAACAATAACATTATGATTGGAATTATCGGATCGATTATTATCGGATGTCTCGCTGGCTTCTGCGCTGGCAAGTTGATGAAAGGCGGAGGCTTCGGCTTCCTGATGAACCTGCTGCTGGGACTCTTCGGCGGTGTGTTGGGCGGATGGCTCTTCGGAGCACTCGGCATTGCGTGGGGCGGACTGCTCGGACAGCTGGGTACGGCCATCATCGGTGCCGTCATCATCCTTTATGTCGCCTCGCTGCTGAAAAAGTAAGCCGACGGGCATGCCACGGACAAGTAGGAAAATCCTGTAGCAGAACGGTGGCATGCTACAATCATGTAAGAGACTTTTATAAATAATAAGGTAATAGCAATGATACGCAGAATACTCTATTTTGCTGTATGTCTCATGTCCGCCATGAGTGTCAGTGCCGAGCAAGTTGTCATTCAGACAAAGAGTAACACGATGGTCATCAATGCCGAGCAGGGCAGGCAGCCCCGCTACGTGTACTACGGCCAGCGGCTCAGCGCACAGGAACTGCAGCACCTGCAGCAGCCGGCCGTGTCAGGACGCACGGAGGTCTATCCGGTCTACGGACTGAACACGCCCGCCGAGGCTGCCCTCGCCATGCGACATGCCGACGGCAACCTGTCGACGGCGCTCGTCGTCACGGGAGTCGAACGGCGTGCCGAGGCTGACGGCACGGTGACAGTGATAGCCATGAAGGACCCTGTCTACCCCACCACCGTCAACCTGTGCTACATGGCCTACCCTGAGGTGGACATGATCATGGCATGGACCGAGATAACCAATGGTGAGAAACAGACCGTCACGCTGACGCGCTTTGCGTCGGCCATGCTGCCCATCCGTCGCGGCGACGTGTGGATGAGCCACCTTTACGGCTCGTGGGCCAACGAGGCACGCCTGGTGGAGGAGCCGCTGACAGCCGGCCAGAAAGTCATCGTCAACAAGGACGGCACGCGCAACTCGCACACCGACCACGCCGAGGTGATGTTCTCGCTCGACGGCAAGGGACAAGAGAACCACGGACAGGTCATCGGTGCCGCTCTCTGCTATTCGGGCAATTATAGGCTGCGCGTGGTGACCGACGACACCGACCTGCACTACTTCTTCGCTGGCATCAACGAGGACAACTCGGAGTACCACCTGAAGAAGGGCGAGACGTTCGTCACGCCACGGCTGGCCCTCACCTACAGCAGCGAGGGACTGAGCGGAGCCTCACGCAACTTCCATAAGTGGGGACGTAAGTACATGCTGGCCCACGGCGACCGCGAGCGTAAGATACTGCTCAACTCATGGGAGGGCGTCTACTTCGACATCAACCAGCAGGGCATGGACCAGATGATGCACGACATCGCATCGATGGGCGGTGAACTGTTCGTCATGGACGACGGATGGTTTGGCGACAAGTATCCACGCAAGGTCGACAACTCAAGTCTCGGCGACTGGGTGGTCGATAAGCGGAAGCTGCCCGACGGCATCGAAGGACTGCTGCGCGATGCCCGCAAAAACGGAGTGAAGTTCGGCATCTGGATAGAGCCTGAAATGGCCAACACCGTCAGCGAGCTGTACGAGGCTCACCCCGACTGGATCGTCAAGGCTCCCAAGCGCGACGCCGTATTAGGTCGTGGCGGTACGCAGGTGGTGCTTGACATGGCCAACCCCAAGGTGCAGGACTTCGTGTTCTCCGTCGTCGACAACCTCATGACGAAGTATCCCGAGATTGACTACATCAAGTGGGACGCCAACATGCCCATCATGAACCATGGCTCACAGTACCTGAACATGGCCGACCAGAGCCACCTATACATCGAATACCACCGTGGCTTCGAGAAGACCTGCAAGCGCATACGCGAGAAATATCCCGAACTGACCATTCAAGCCTGTGCTTCGGGTGGCGGACGTGCCAACTGGGGCGTGCTGCCCTGGTTTGACGAGTTCTGGGTCAGCGACAACACGGATGCCCTGCAGCGTATCTACATGCAGTGGGGAACCTCCTACTTCTTCCCCGCCATCGCCATGGCCAGCCACATCTCGGCAACGCCTAACCACACCGTCTTCCGCACCACGGCCATGAAGTACCGCATCGACGTCGCCATGAGCGGACGCCTCGGCATGGAGATTCAGCCCAAGAACATGACCGACGACGAGAAGGCCCTCTGCCGCCAGGCCATCAAGGAGTACAAGCAGATACGTCCTATCGTGCAGTTCGGCAACATCTACCGCCTCGTATCGCCCTACGACCGCAAGGGTCTGGCGTCGATGATGTATGTCACCGACCAGAAGGACAAGGCCGTCTGGTACTGGTGGAAGACGGAATCGTTCCAGAACGAGCACCTGCCTCGTGTCCGCATGGCCGGTCTCGACGCCAACCGCATGTATAAGGTCCACGAGCTGAACCGCATCGACCTGAAGCCCCTCGACTGTGAGGGTCAGTCGTTCAGCGGTGCCTATCTGATGTCCCACGGCCTCGACATGCCGTACCGCAACGAGACTGAGTGGAACAAGAAGTCCGACTGGTCAAGCCGTGTACTGCTGCTTGAAGCTGAGTAACTAAAAAACGTTTTACATGGATATATCGTAATCAACGGGATTCTATAATAACCACAACGTATTGCACGGATTGCACGGATTTATCACTTGCTGATATTCAGTAATGACTATCATCCGTATAATCCGTGCAATCCGTTTTTTTTGGGGGGGTGGTACGTCTTCTGCCGTTATAACGCGACGGGGACGACAACCTTGAACACGACGTTGCGCCCCATGTTGTAGACACCCTGACGGTGGGTGACGGGGTTCTCGTCGCAGTACTTCAGACGGCTCAGATGGCTCTGGTAGGCCGTATTCAGCAGGTTGCTGGCGGTGACGTACAGTTCGGCAACCTTCTTCTTACAGATGTTCAGGTCGGTACCGGCCGAGAGGCTCAGCAGCGTATAGCTCGGTGTACGCGTCTCGGTGTCGTCTACCTTGTAATAATGGTTCTGCGCCAGATTATGCTCCAGACCGACAGCAACATAGGCATTGTTGAGCACCTTGTGACCGTGGTGCGTAATCTCGTACTTCAACTCAGAAGTCCAGCGGGGTGCCGGAGTCATCGGCAGGTAGCGGGCGTCGGCATTGGCGTGCAACTGGCGGGCATTGACCAGCGAGAAGGTGTTCTGGAAGTGCAGGCTATGGATGGGGTGGATGTCCACACCGGCCTCAAAGCCTAACAGACGGGCGTCGCCTTGGGTGTACTCATAAGTACGGAAGCCTTCCTCTATCACCTTGTCGAGGCGCTTGGCGAAGATGTAGTTCTCGATGCGGTTGGCAAAGAGCGACAGCTGCGCCGAGACATAACGCGACGTGAAGTCGACACCAAGGTCGGCCTGCCAGCTGTACTCTGGTCGTAGGCCTGCATTACCCAATTCATAGCGCACGGTACCTTCGTGTATGCCGTCACTGCCCAGCTCACTCATGTTCGGAGCACGGAAGCCACGGGCCATGTTCAGCCGGATATTCAAGTGTTCGCTGGCGTTCCATACGACGCCGACGCTGCCCGTCACGCCATTGAAGTTGCGCGAATGGAAATTCAGGTGACGGTGGTCGTAGCGCAGTCCGCCATTAAACGTGAAGCACTCAATCGACTTGCTGACCGTAGCATACGCACCGATGTCGAACAGCTTGTATTCGGGTATCAGCGATTCCTCACCCAGGTTCTGCGACTGCTGCCACATGCCGTTAATACCGCCAGCCAAGCGCCATCCGCCGGTCTCCTGTGCCAGGTAGCGCAGGTCGTAGGTTAGCGTGTGCTGTCGGAAATACAGCTCATAGCTGTCACTGTCGTCCTCGAACTCCTGACGGCGGTTCTGCTGATAGCCCACGATGGCCTTCAGCCAGCCCCTCGACAGGTTCAGCGAGTTGTCCCAGACAAGCTTATGGTGGTATATCTGCTGGAAAGGCAGCGACTTGCCGTAGGTCTTCACGTCGGCCGTGGCACACTCCAGCAGACCCGTAGCCTCGTCACGTTCACCCTCAACGATGCTCGGTGTCTGATGGAAGAGCGACCACGTCAGGTGAGAGTGGCCCCACCGTCCGTTGAAGCCTGCCATGAGACGGGCTGCCGTCTCGCGGAACTGCGAACCAGGCACGTAGCCATCGTACTTGTTCCGATAGGCGTGGGCCATCTTACCGCTGTAGCGGGCATCCCAGACGAAGCCATGCTGGTTACCGGCGAAATTCAGTGAGTAGCCAAACAGGCCGTTGTTGGTCTGGTACTCCGTGGTCACGTTAGCCTTCATCTCCCCCTCGGGCAGCACGGGACTGCCGTGCAGTATCAGCACACCAGCCATGGCGTCACTGCCGTACATCAACGAGGCGGGACCTTTCAGTATCTCCACTGAGTTGACACCCTGTGCATCAATCTCGATGCCGTGTTCGTCGCCCCACTGCTGTCCTTCCTGCCGTACGCCCTCGTTCATGACGATGATACGGTTGTAACCCAGTCCGCGGATGATGGGTTTCGAGATGCCACTGCCGGTAGTTATCTGCGACACGCCCGGCTGTCGGGCTATGGCGTCGATGATGTTCGTAGCAACGGTCTGTCGCAGTTCCTTTCCCGTCACGACTGAGACGGGTGCTGTCGAGTTTTTGAGTTTAGTGTCGCCTGTAACGCCTGTCACCACCAGTTCGTTCAGTCTCAGGTGGCGGTAGAATACGTCTGTCGAGTCCGTCGGATGTTCGTGATTAAAATGACGGGCATGCTGATGCTGTGCTGTCGCAGCCATGCATATCCATAGCAGCGACAGGATGAAATATAGTTGTTTCATTCTGTTGTCTGTTTAATAATAAATAATGTGGAATGTTTGCTGTCTCGTAAAAAGATGTCACAGCAAGCACGGAGGTCCACGAGTGCTACGGACCGACAGGACACCCCCTACCCTCCTGGCACTCAGGAAGTAGCGGCTGGCCCGTAGCAGGCTGGCCAGCGGCAACAGCACCATAACGACTGCTGCCGTGTAAACAAAATGAAGAAACTGACAAAGCACGCAGGCGTCTACATGGTCGAAGCCTATCGTGAGGTGGCCTGAGTGGTGGATGTGGTGGGCACACTCCACGCAGTCGGTTCCCGCATCAGCCACTGCTTCGTGGCGGTGCAGTCCCGACAGCAGCAGCATCGATACGAATACCGACAGCAGCGCCCATGCCAAGCCTATTCTTCTGCGACGTCTGTCCATCTGGGGTGCAAAGGTACGAATAAGTGAGAGAAATACCAAATTTATTTGGGTATTTCCGAACGAGAGTACATTCCGTGAAACAAAAGTTACCATGATAGGCCGAATCTCAGAAAGAATGAGTACCTTTGCATGTCAGAAACAGAATGCTCAAGATGACCGAAACACAGAAAGGCTTTATCCAGCTACACCTCAGCGTGCTGCTTGCAGGGTTCACAGGACTGTTCGGGCGACTCATTACGCTGAACGAGGTAGACATTGTATGGTACCGCATGCTCTTTACCACATGCATCCTGGTGGTGTTTACAGGACTGCCACGTGTAGGCTGGCGGAAGTTCATGCAGCTCACCGGATGCGGCACGCTGCTGGGATTCCACTGGATACTGTTCTACGGCAGCATCAAAGCCTCCAACGTATCTATAGGTGTCATCTGCTTCTCGCTCATCGGATTCTTCACAGCACTCTTCGAACCCGTCATCTTCCGCAAGCGCTTTTCAGCAACAGAATTGCTGTTGTCACTGATTACCGTTGCCGGCGTGATGTGCATCTTCTCGCTCGATGCCCGCTACCGATACGGCATCACCATCGGTGTGGTGTCGTCGGCTGTCTGCGCACTTTATGCCATCTGCAACAAGAAAGCCAGTGCTGGCGTACGCAGCCGTACCGTACTGATGTACCAGATGTCGGGAGGCCTCATCGCCGTGTCTGCAGTCATCCCTCTCTACCTGATGGTATTCCCCAGCCAACAGCCCGTCGCAGTAGTACCCGAAGGCAGCAACCTCTGGTTCATGCTCTGTCACGCACTGTTCTGCACTGTCGGCATGTATCTTTTGCAGATACAGGCACTGAAACGCCTCTCTGCCTTCACGGTCAATCTGACCTACAATCTCGAACCCTGCTACACCATCGTCCTTGCTTTCCTCATCTTCGGCGAGGGCCGTGAGATCAACTTCTCCTTCTACCTTGGCGTCACCCTCATCCTGCTCAGCGTCCTGTTGCAATCCATAAAAGCCTTGCACCACTCGACTGGACACAAGTCATAATAATATTTCCGCTAAGTATTGGATTCCAGCGCCTTAGCAGATTAACAAAACAATCCTAATTCTCCGAACTTTAAAAAAAGAAAAACCGCTAAGCACTGATTTCAGCAACTTAGCGACTTCTGTGGTTGGGGTACCCGGATTCGAACCAGGAAAGGCAGGACCAGAATCTGCAGTGTTACCATTACACCATACCCCAATAAGTCAAAGCACACTTGCTTTTTTGTTTTTGCGGGTGCAAAGGTACAACATTTTTCGGAACCTGCAAAAAAAAATGCACTTTTTTTATAAAAAATCGCAAAAAAAGTGCTTCTGTCGCTTATTTGTCAATATTATGGTGTAACTTTGCATGTCAATAACACATTATTATATATTAATGGAACAAGCATCACAATTAGTAAAGAGCATCACAAAAGGAATACAAGAGAAGAAAGGAGCGAACATCGTGGTAGCTGACCTGCAGGGCATTGATGGTGCCATCTGCAACTATTTCGTTATCTGCCAGGGCAATTCGCCCTCGCAAGTGGAAGCTATCACTGAGTCGATAGGAGACTTCGCCCGCAAAGAGCTGGGCGAGAAGCCTGCCAAGGTAGCAGGGCTGGAGAATGCCCAATGGGTAGCCATGGACTATGGCGACGTACTGGTACACATCTTTCTGCCCGACGTACGTGACTACTACGACCTGGAGCATCTGTGGGACGATGCCTCACTGACGCACATCCCCGACTTGGACTGAGCTACACATTCCCGACTTGGACTGAGCTACACATCATTGACAATTGAGAATTAAGAATTGAAAAAAATAATTGAAAGGAGCGCACCAGTAATAAGAAGAGCCAACAATGGAAAACAAGCAACAGAATAAAGGCCCGCAGATGAATATGCCCCGGTTCAACATGAGCTGGATCTACGGGCTTGTCATCATCGGACTGATTGTGATGTACGTCACGCAGGGCAAAGAGAATTCGAGTGTCAGCACCGAGACATCATACTCGGACTTCAAGGTGATGGTCATGAAAGGCTATGCCGACAAGATTGTCGTCAACAAGTACTCTAACACGCTGCTTATGTACGTCAAGCCGGAGCACATCCGCGACGTGTTCCATCAGGGTGTCCAGCAGACTGGCAAGAACCCGTCGGTCAACGTGAACATCGGCAGCGTCGATCAGGTGGAGCAGTTTCTCAACAAAGCCCGAGAGGAGAATAAGTTCAACGGCAAACTATCGTATGACAACTCAAAGGACAGCGACTTCCTGTCGTCGCTGGTGATGAACATCCTCTTCTTCGGCGGCATCATTATGATTTGGATATTCATCATGCGGCGCATGGGAGGCGGAGGCGGCATGATGGGGCCTGGCAACATCTTCAGCGTCGGCAAGTCGAAGGCACAGATGTACGAGAAGGGAGGCGAACTGGGCATCACCTTCAAGGACGTCGCCGGACAGGCTGGTGCCAAGCAGGAGATGCAAGAAATCGTGGACTTCCTCAAGAACCCACAGAAATATACTGAGCTGGGCGGCAAGATACCCAAGGGTGCCTTGCTCGTAGGGCCTCCGGGCACAGGTAAGACGCTGCTGGCCAAGGCCGTTGCCGGCGAGGCTGGCGTGCCGTTCTTCTCGATGTCTGGCTCCGACTTCGTCGAGATGTTCGTCGGTGTGGGTGCCAGCCGCGTACGTGACCTCTTCGAGAAAGCCAAGACAAAGGCACCGTGCATCATCTTCATCGACGAGATAGATGCCGTGGGACGTGCCCGCTCGAAAAACCCATCCATGGGTGGCAACGATGAACGTGAGAACACGCTGAACGCCCTGCTGACCGAGATGGACGGCTTTGGCACCAACAGCGGCATCATCACGCTGGCTGCCACCAACCGTGCCGACATGCTCGACTCAGCCCTGCTGCGCGCAGGCCGTTTCGACCGTCAGATACACGTTGACCTGCCCGACCTGAACGAGCGCAAAGAGGTCTTCATGGTACACCTCAAGCCGCTGAAGCTTGACGACAGCGTGGACGTTGACTTCCTGGCCCGCCAGACGCCAGGTTTCTCGGGAGCCGATATTGCCAACGTGTGTAACGAGGCCGCCCTGATAGCTGCCCGTTTCAACCGCGAGAAGGTCGGCAAGCAGGACTTCCTCGACGCTGTAGACCGCATCATCGGCGGACTGGAGAAGAAGACGAAGGTCATGACCGAGCAGGAGAAGCGCTCCATCGCCATCCACGAGGCCGGCCATGCCACCATCAGTTGGTTCACTGAGTTTGCCAACCCGTTGGTCAAGGTAAGCATCGTGCCGCGAGGCCGTGCGCTGGGTGCCGCATGGTACCTGCCCGAGGAGCGTGTGCTGCAGACCAAGGAGGCCATGCTCGACGAGATGTGCTCGCTGCTTGGCGGACGCGCCGCCGAGGAACTGTTTATCGGGCATATCTCCACTGGAGCCATGAACGACCTGGAGCGTACCACTCAGCAGGCCTATGCCATGGTAGCCTATGCTGGCATGAGCGAGAAACTGCCCAACGTCAACTACTACAACAACCAAGAGTACACCTTCCAGCGCCCCTACTCCGAGACCACGGCCCGCATCGTTGACGAGGAGGTGCAGCGCATGATCAGCGAGCAGTATGCCCGTGCCAAGCAGATACTCACCGATCATAAGGATGGCCACAAGCAACTGGCCGACCTGCTGGTAGAGCGTGAGGTCATCTTCGCCGACGACGTAGAGCGCATCTTCGGTAAGCGGCCGTGGACCAGCCGTGCCGAGGAGCTGCTTGAAGCCCAGCAGCGTGCCGAGGCCGAGGCCATGGCCGAGCGTAGGGCCAAAGAGCTGGAAGCCAAGGAGACTGCTGAGGCAAAAGAAGGCGAGAAGGCTGACGAGACGAAAGAAGTGACGGGCGAAGAATAAGCAAATCTGCTACTGCAATAAAAAAAACACGTGGTTATGAAAAACTTCATCATCCGAACCATTACCGGCATCATCTTTGTAGCCGCCATCGTGGCCAGCTTCCTCAGACCGGAGGCCATGGTGCTGCTGTTCAGCATCATTACCGGCATGACCGTCTGGGAGTACACCGGACTGGTCAACAACCGCCCCGGCGTCACCGTCAACCGCTTCATCACTACCGTGGCGGCCGTCTACCTCTTCTACGCCATGACGTACTACTGCAGCGACCTCTATGCCGGGGTGGCCAAGAGCGTGGTATTCATTCCATACCTCGTGACCATCATTTATCTGCTTGTGGCCGAGCTGTACCTGAAGCAGGAAGACCCCATACAGGACTGGGCCTACACGATGCTGTCGCAGATGTACATCGCCCTGCCTTTCTCGCTGCTTAACGTGCTGGCATTCACCGCCAACGGCAGCGGGCTGGTCAGTTTCAACACGCTATTGCCGCTGTCGGTCTTCGTGTTCCTCTGGCTCAACGACACAGGAGCCTACTGCGTCGGCTCGCTCATCGGCCGCCACAAGCTCTTTCCGCGCATATCGCCGGGCAAGTCGTGGGAAGGCAGCATCGGCGGAGCCGTCGTCGTGCTGGCTGGTGCATGGGCTATCAGCCACTTCCTCGACGGCAGCATGCTCACCATGCCACAGTGGCTGGGGCTGGGACTCACCGTCGTCGTGTTCGGCACGTGGGGCGACCTGGTAGAGAGTCTCTTCAAGCGCACCCTTGGCATCAAGGACTCAGGCAGCATTCTGCCTGGCCACGGCGGCATGCTCGACCGTTTCGACTCTGCGCTGATGGCCATTCCTGCTGCCGTGGTTTACCTGTACACGCTATCCCTTTTTTAAAGGTAAGAAAGTAAACAGAAACTCTGATTAACATCATTAACAAAATAGGGAAAAAATGAGACAGCTAATTGTACGATTTATTTTACCTTTTTACCTTTTTTCTTTTTTACCTTTAAACGCCCAAGATCCCGTCAAACAATACGGGCAGCTGCAAGTGAGGGGCACCCAGCTGTGCAGCCAGCAGGGACAGCCGGTCATCCTGCGTGGCGTCAGCCTCGGCTGGCATAACCTGTGGCCACGGTTCTATAACAAGAAGGCCGTTCAGACGCTGAAGCAAGACTGGCACGCTTCTGTGATACGTGCTGCCATGGGTATCCTCATCGAGGACAACTACCTGGAGAACCCCACGTTTGCCATGCAGTGTATGACACCCGTCATCGAAGCCTGCATCAAGCAGAACGTCTACGTCATCATCGACTGGCACTCCCACCACCTGAAGACGCAGGAGGCCAAGGAGTTCTTCGGTCGCATGGCCCAGAAGTACGGCAAGTACCCGCACGTCATCTACGAGATATACAACGAACCTGTGGAGGACACATGGACCGACCTGAAGAAGTATGCTGCCGAGGTGATTGGCGAGATACGCCGCTACGACCCTGACAACATCGTACTCGTGGGCTGTCCCCACTGGGACCAGGACATCCACCTGGTAGCCGAGAGTCCGCTGACGGGTTACTCCAACGTGATGTACACCGTCCATTTCTATGCTGCCACCCACGGCGACTACTTGCGCGACCGCATGGAGGATGCCGTCAAGCGCGGCATTCCCGTGTTCATCTCCGAGAGCGGTGCCACCGAGGCCAGCGGCGAAGGTAAGATCGACCCTGAGAGCGAGGAGCAGTGGATCCAGCTGTGCGAGCGGTTAGGCATCAGCTGGGTGTGCTGGAGCATCAGCGACAAGAACGAGTCGTGTTCCATGCTGCTGCCACGTGCCACGGCTACCGGTCCGTGGGCCGACGACGTCATCAAGCCCTACGGCAAGCTGGTGAAAGGCCTGCTGCAGAAATACAACCATTAGTTTCAGACAAGAACATTAATAGGAAAGAAAGACATGAAGGGAATAATCCTTTTCTTCCTGTTGCTCCTCTCATTATCCCCGCAGCCCCTGCAGGCTAAGGTACTTAAGGTGCTGGCTATCGGCAACAGCTTTTCACAGGATGCCGTAGAGCAGTACCTCTACGAATTGGCCGCCGCCCAGGGCGACTCGCTGGTCATCGGCAATGCCTACATCGGCGGCTGTAGCATCGACCGCCACTACGACAACCTGCTGAACGAGAAGCCTGACTACGAGTACCGCAAGGTGGTGGGCGGCGTGCTGTCGAACCGCAAGCACACCGACCTGCGCAGCATCATCCGCGACGAGCAGTGGGACATCATCTCGCTACAGCAGGCCAGCCACTTCTCCGGTCTTCCCGCCACCTACGGCAACCTGGCTCAGCTGAAGCGGCTGGTACAGAGCTACACCACCAACCTGCACGTCGAGTTTGTATGGCACATGACGTGGGCATACGCCGAGGACTACGAATCAAAGAACTTTGCCGCCTACGACTACGACCAGCGCAAGATGTACAATGCCATCACCAATACCGTTCAGCAAGTGCTGCCCTCCGTCGGCCTGCATCGCATCATCCCCTCCGGCACGTCTATACAGCTGGTACGCTACCGTCTGGGCGACATTCTCAACCGCGACGGCTACCACCTGTCCTACACCTTAGGGCGCTACACGGCAGCCTGCACATGGTGTGAGTTCCTGACCGACCATATTGTCGACGGCAACCCTTACCACCCCGACACCATCAGCGACGAGGAAGCACAGATCTGCCAGGAGGAGGCCCATGAAGCCTGCTTCATGCAGGAGCAGGGCCGCTACATTATCTTCTGATTATCTTATGTCGTGCAAGCGTTACCGTCTGCTACGCTCACGGCCAAGCAGCTCTACCATGATGGCTGCCGCACGGTCGGGGGCATGGCTCTCGCCCAGCCGGCGGTGCACCTCCTCATAGTCGTCGAGCATGCGCTGGCGGTCGTTGCCGCCGGGCAGTATCCGCTCTAATTCACTACGTATGTTGTCGACACTGAAGGTGTCGGCCACCAGTTCGCGCACCACTTCGCGGTCGGCTATCAGATTGACCAGCGAGACATACTTCACGCTCAGCACAATACGCTTCATCACACCAATGAACCAAGCCTGCGGGGTCTTGTAGCATACCACCTGCGGCACGCGGAACATACAGGTCTCCAGCGTGGCCGTACCGCTCGTGACGAGGGCAGCAGTGGCTTCCGACAGCACGCGGTACGTGTCGTTGACGACAAGGCGCACCGGTGTGCCGATGATGAACTGCTCGTAGTATTCCGGCTCAATGCTGGGGGCACCGGCCAGCAGCAGCTGATAGCGGTCGGCCAGATGACTCGTGGCAGCAATCATGGCAGGCAGATTGTCCTTGATCTCCTGCTTGCGCGAGCCGGCCAGCAGAGCGATGACGGCCCTACTCCCCACCCCTCCCGAGGCAAGGGCAGACTGGTTAGTATCCAACCATTCCCTCACCTCCTGCGCCGTGGGGTTGCCCACATAGTGGATAGGGTAATGGTGCTTCCGCTCGAAGAAGTCTACCTCGAAAGGCAGTATGGAGAACATCTCGTCGACATCGCGCTTGATACGCTTGATGCGATACTCCTTCCACGCCCATATCTTCGGCGAGATATAGTAGTAGACCTTGAACTTGGTACCTTTCGTTTCCATCTGCAGACGATGCACATATTTGGCGACGTCGAGGTTGAAGCCGGGATAGTCGACAAGTATCACCACGTCTGGCTGCCACTGCCTGATGTCCTCCTTACACATCTTCATATTACGCAGAATGGTGCGCAAGTGCAGTAGTACAGGTACGAAGCCCATATATGCCAGCTCACGGTAGTGCTTGACCAGCGTACCGCCCACGGCAGCCATCAGGTCACCACCGAAGAAGCGGAACTCCGCCTCGCTGTCATGCTGGCGCAGCCGCTGCATCAGGTGCGACGCATGCAGGTCACCACTGGCCTCACCGGCTATTAAGTAGTATCGCATGTTTTTCTCCTCCACGTTCTATTTCTGTTTGTCCATTATGTCCATCATCCCTTTCAGCTCGTCCATGAACTCGTATGCCGTCACGTCGACACACGTCGGCGTGATGGCTACATAGCCGTGGGTGAGCGCCCAGTTGTCGGTATCCTCGGCCTCTGGCTCGTCGTTACGGAAGTGGCCCACCATCCACCAGTAGTCGTAGCCCCGTGGGTGGTGATACTTCATGGTCTCGTTGTACCAGGTTCCCTTGGCCATGCGGCACACGCGGACACCTTTGAACGTCGGCATCAGCGGGAAGTTGACGTTCAGACAGACACCCTTGGGAAGCCCCGTCTTCAGCAGCTGCGCGGTCATCTTCACGATGTAGGGGCGCAACGGCTCGAAATCGGCGTCGGCACGATGGTCGCACAGCGAGTAGGCCACCGACGTAATATACTTCAGGCAGCCCTCGACCGTCACACCCATCGTACCGCTGTAGTGTGTGTTCACCGAGCCGTTGTCACCGTGGTTGATGCCGCCGATGACGAGGTCGGGCTTACGCGGGCACAGCTCTGCCAGCGCCATCTTTACGCAGTCTACTGGCGTGCCGTTGCACGACCATACCTGCACGCCATCCTCCTCTCTCCGGAGCGTTAGCGTCAGCGGCTCGGTGGCCGAAAAGGCGCATGCCATTCCGCTGCGCGGTCCCTCGGGAGCACATACCAGCACGTCACCCAGGTGTCTCACCATATCGACGAGGCTGTTGATACCCTTAGCCTCATAGCCGTCGTCGTTAGAAATCAATATCAGTGGTCTCATAAACTCTTTCTCAAATATTGATGGCAAAGTTACAAAAAAACGAGAGAAGAACACGATTTTGATTGTTAATCTAATCAAAATCTTCAAAAACTCGTTTGTTTTTTCTTCCGAGTGCTCAGTAAGTTCGTCACAGAGTGACAAAGTTACGAAAAGTCGAGCGAAAAGCCAAATATATTTGAGCTTTTCCGAGACGGAGTAA